>JAFULL010000067.1 GCA_017473345.1 Clostridia bacterium
CGTTGAAATCGGCACTCCCACCCTGGCTGGTGCGAAGGTCGAAGGCAAGGTCGTTGCTCAGGTCAAGGGCGAGAAGATCATCATCTTCAAGTACAAGAGCAAGAAGAACTACCACCGCAAGGCCGGTCATCGTCAGCAGTACACCAAGGTGGAGATCACCTCTATCGGCTGATGACAACCGTCCAAGTAAGGCGGGATGAGAAAGGCGTTTGCGGGCTGAAAGTTCGCGGACATTCCGGCTATGCCGAAGAAGGAAGCGACATTGTCTGTGCCGCAGCAAGTGTTCTCATCACCACCTGTGCCAACGCTTTGGAAAATGTCGCCGGTGTCATTCCCCACCAAAGGGTAGACGAAAAACGCGTGACGATCGAGGTACTGCTTCCCGGAAATCTGTCCGATCAGCAGGATCACGACGCCCGCATCATCTTCGCTACTGCCCTGCAGGGTTTTGAAGACATTGCGGCGGAATATCCCCAGTATCTACATATCTTATGATGGGAGGAACATCATCATGATGAAGCTGAATCTTCAGTTTTTTGCTCACAAAAAAGGTGTGGGCTCTACCCGTAACGGTCGCGACAGCGAAAGCAAGCGCCTTGGCTGCAAGCGTGCTGACGGCCAGTTCTCTCTGGCTGGCAACATCCTTGTTCGTCAGCGTGGCACCCACATCCATCCCGGCCTGAACGTGGGCATCGGCAGCGATGACACCCTGTTCGCTCTGAAGGACGGCATCGTTCGTTTCGAGCGTCTGGGCCGTGATAAGAAGCAGGTCAGCGTTTATCCCGTTGAGACCGCTTCTGCCGCTCAGTAACCTGATTCATGAAAAGAAGCTGTCGTAATTTTTCGGCAGCTTCTTTTTTTGACATTCTGTCGGGAGGGCATTATTTTTCATGATCGGTACGTTGATCAACTGTGCAGCCATCATTCTCGGTTCTGCTTTTGGCCTGCTTTTGCGCCGCGGCATGAAGGATTCCATTGCAAAAACGGTCATGCAGGGTGTTGGCATGAGCGTTATTCTGATTGGCGTGACTGGCGCTATCGAAACATCGAATACTCTGCTGGTGATTCTTTCCATGGTGATCGGCGGTGTTGTGGGCGCATGGATCAACATAGATGAAAAAATGAACCAGCTGGGTGCGTGGGCGCAGAAAAAGCTGACCCGAAGCGATGATGAAAGCGACACCTTCGCCAAAGGCTTTGTGACTGCCAGTTTGGTTTACTGCGTGGGCGCCATGGCCGTTGTAGGTGCTCTGGACAGTGGCATTCGTGGCGATCACTCAACGCTGATTGCCAAAGCAGCATTGGACGGTATTACCGCCATTATTTTCAGCAGTTCCCTCGGCATTGGCGTAATGCTTTCAGCGGTCCCTGTTCTGATTTATCAGGGTGCCATCGCTCTGCTTGGAAATGCCATCGCGCCATTGCTCAGTGACGTTGTTGTACAGGAAATGAGCGCAGTCGGCGGTCTGCTGATCATGGGCATCGGTGTGAATATGCTGCTTGAAAAGGATATCAAGGTCGCCAACCTGCTCCCCGCGATCCTCATCCCCTTCCTCTACTACCCCATTGCACAACTTTTCTGAGGTGAATGAAAATGGCATCGATTATCAAAAACACTGCTCTGGCTCCTTTGGGCCGTCAGAAGATCGAATGGGCCCGTAAACATATGCCTGTTCTCAATGGCATTGCTGAAGACGTTAAGAAAAACCAGTCTCTGAAGGGACTAAAGGTGGCTGTTTCCGTTCATCTGGAAGCAAAGACCGCTTACCTTGCCCAGGTGCTCGCCGAGTGTGGCGCTGAGGTATATGCTACTGGCAGCAATCCCCTCTCTACTCAGGATGACGTAGCTGCAGCGCTCAGCGAAAGCGGCGTGACCGTTTATGCCACCCATGCCTGCACTGCTGAAGAATATCACGACTACCTGTGCAAAGCGCTCAGCTGCGTGCCTGACGTGATGATTGACGACGGTGGCGATATGCTCACCATTCTCCATGAGGAGCATCCCGAATGGGCTGCCAACCTGCGCGGCGGCTGCGAAGAGACCACCACAGGTGTCATCCGCATCCGTAACCGTGCCAAGGCCGGCAAACTGAATTTCCCCATGTTCAGCATTAACGATGCTGACTGCAAGCATCTGTTTGACAACCGTTATGGCACTGGTCAGAGCGTTTGGGACGGCATTATGCGTACTACCAACCTCAATGTGGCCGGCACTACCGTTGTTGTTGCTGGTTACGGCTGGTGTGGCAAGGGTGTAAGCATGCGTGCCAAGGGCATGGGTGCTAAGGTCATCGTAACGGAAGTTGACTCTGTGAAGGCGATTGAGGCCGTTATGGACGGTTTCTCTGTCATGCCTATGGATGAAGCGGCCAAGCTTGGCGATATCTTCATCACTGTTACAGGCTGCGAAGGCGTTGTGACCACCAAGCATATGCTAATGATGAAGGAAGGCGCCATCATGTGCAATGCCGGTCACTTTGACGTCGAGGTAGACGTTGCTGGTCTGCGTGCGATGGCAAAGGAATCCTGCGAAATCCGCAAGAACATTGAAGGCTTCCTGCTTGAAAACGGCAAGACCATCTATCTGTTGGGCGAAGGCCGTCTGGTCAATCTGGCATGTGGCGACGGTCATCCGGTCGAAATTATGGACATGAGTTTTGCTCTGCAATTCGCCTGTGCTCTTCGCATGGCTGAAACCGGTAAGTCATTGAAGCCTGACCTCTACGACGTGCCCCGTGACATCGACCAGGAAGTGGCTCTGCGCAAGCTGAATGCTCTTGGCGTAAGCATTGATGTTCTCACTCCTGAACAGGATGCTTATCTGCACGGCTGATTGTATTTCTGTTGTACGGCAGACAGTTTTCAGCTGAAATTTGTTGACACAGCGCAGAATATGTGATAGCATTCCAGCATATCATCGCGTAACCTTTTTTGAAGGGAGGAGTCGTACGTGACGAACCGATATGCCATGCGAATGAACATGATGTGCGCGTGCGATTTCGGCCCGTGCTCTTTGTGTTGCGTCGCTTGATAGAAAAACGCTTTCAAAGCTCGCTTCGCAGATTGCGCGAAGCGAGCTTTTTTATTCACAACGACTGATTATGAAAGGTGTGCAAAGGATGTCAGAAGCCCTTACGCCGCAGATCGAAATTCGCGGTCTGAGCAAAGTGTACCCTATTCCGGGCGGCGAAGTCCATGCGCTGACCAATATCAACCTTACGATTGAAAAGGGCGATATTTACGGCATCATCGGTATGAGCGGTGCAGGTAAAAGCACTCTCATCCGCTGCCTGAACCGACTGGATACCCCCACCGATGGACAGATCCTGATCGATGGCGAAAACATTCTGGCGATGGATAAAAAGCAGCTGCGCCAGACGCGCCGCCGTATGGCGATGATCTTCCAGCAGTTCAACCTGCTGATGCAGAAAAGCGTAGCGCGCAACGTGCGTTACCCGCTTGAAATTGCCGGCGTTCCCAAGAAACAGGCAAACGAGCGTGTGATGGAACTGTTGCGTATTGTCGGTCTGGAGGACAAGGCCAATGCCTTCCCCGCTCAGCTTTCCGGCGGTCAGAAACAGCGTGTTGCTATCGCCCGTGCATTGGCCAGCGATCCTGAAATGCTGCTGTGCGACGAAGCTACCAGCGCTTTGGACCCCATGACGACGCAGAGCATTCTGGCACTGCTTCAGAAGATCAACAGCGAACTGGGCATCACCGTCGTTCTCATCACGCATGAGATGGCCGTCATCCGTCAGATTTGCAACAAAGTTGCCATTCTTGACGGCGGTCTGCTGGTTGAACAAGGTACTGTAGACGACGTGTTTATGCACACCAAGTCCGCAGCTGGCCGCAGGCTTTTCGGTATTCTGCCCGAGCAGCAGGAGCAGCTGCCCCCGCAGCCTGCCATCCGCATTGTATTTGACGGCGAGGCTGCCGAGCAGCCAATCATCAGTAAGCTGGTCAAGGAAATCGGCCTGGACGTCAACATCCTTTCGGCTGACATCCGTCAGCTGAATCAGAAGGCTTATGGTCAGATGCTGATTGCCCGGCCGGATGATCCCTTTGATGTACAGCAGGTTATGGAATATCTGCGTGGCCTGGGTATGACTGTTGAGGAGGTGAACATGCCGTGACCTGGGAAAAGTTGCTCCCATTGCTTTGGAACAGCACCGTTGAAACGCTGTATATGACGTTCTGGAGCAGCCTGATCGCGTATGCAGTGGGTCTTCCTCTGGGTGTCCTTCTTGTCATCACCCGTAAGGATGGCATTATGCCTGCCCCCACATTCAACACAGTGCTTGGCGTGGTCATCAACTTCCTCCGCTCCATTCCTTTTATCATTATGCTGGCTGTGCTCTTCCCCGTTACCCGTGCAGTCATCGGAACGGCCATCGGCACAAAGTCGATCGTCTTCCCCCTCATCATCAGTGCCTTCCCCTACATTGCCCGTATGGTGGAAAGCTCACTTGAAGAGGTCGACCATGGCATCATTGAAGCTGCTCAGTCTATGGGCTCTACCAACTGGCAGATCATCTACAAAGTTCTGCTGCCCGAGGCTGTTCCTTCGCTGGTGAATGGCGCCGCTATCAGCATCACCACCATCCTCGGATATACCGCCATGGCCAGTGCTGCCGGCGGCGGCGGACTGGGTTCGCTGGCCATCGTCAAGGGTCTGAACGTGCGCAAGTTTGACGTGATGTATTCCGCCAGCCTGCTCCTGGTCGCCCTTGTCCAAATCATCACCGTCTTCGGCACGCGCATCACGCGTCGCCTGGACCATAAACGTCGTTAAAAACGAAAGGAGATAACCCACATGAAGAAGATTCTGGCTCTGGTTCTGGCTCTGGCTCTTGCCCTCTCCCTCACCTCTGCTTTCGCTGCGGAAAAGATCTCCGTAATCGCTACCGAGAATCCCCACGCCGAAGTGCTCGAACTGGTTGCTGACGATCTGGCTGCTCTGGGCTACGAGCTTGAGCTGACCGTTGTGAGCGACTATGTTGTTGAAAATCCCGCCACCTCCGCCGGTGACGTGATGGCCAACTTCTTCCAGCACATCCCCTACCTGGCTGGCTACAATGCTGAAGTTTCCGAAAAGGATCAGCTGCAGGCCGTTATCTTTACTCACTTCGAGCCCATGGCTCTCTACGCCGGCACCAAGGCCAGCCTGGAAGAGCTCGCCGAGGGCGACACCATCGCCGTTCCCAATGACCCCGTCAACCGCAACCGCGCCCTGCTGCTTCTGCAGAACGCCGGCCTGATCACCCTGCCCGAAGGCACCACTCTGGAAAGCCAGTGCTCTTCCGACGACATCGTTGAGAACCCCAAGAAGCTCGAGATCGTTGAACTCAATGCCGAGCTGATCCCCGGTGCCCGCGCTGATGTTGACTATGCTGTTATCAACGGCAACAACGCCACTCTGGTTGAGCTGATCCCCAACGTTGACGGCCTGTATGTGGAAGCTCCCGACAGCGAAGCTGCCAAGGCTTATGTGAACATCGTCGTTGTGCGTCCCGAGAATGCCGAGGCCGAGTGGGTCAAGGCTCTGGAGCAGGTCATGTACACTCAGGAAGTTTACGATCTGATCGTAAACGCCGGTTTTGCCCCCACCTTCGAAGTGAAGTAAAAACAATAAAAGAGCCCTTCGGGGCTCTTTTTGTTTGCAGTAAAACAGCCATTCTTGCAGTAAAGATGAGGAAAAGGATGAAGTTATCCTTTATACTACATCATGACTGCAGCTGATTTATGACAAACAATCTGAAACAAACCGAACCCGCAAACCAACCAAAGCTTGTTGCGTTTCCACCGCTATGATAGAATGTAAGCGACAAACGTGAATTTGTGGAGGTAAATAATGAGCGAAGTTTATTTTTCAAATAATAACTTACTAATTAGAAGCATGGAAGTCGATGATGCTAAAATAATATACGATACATATTTATCATATGGGTGGCATCCGTCTTTAGAAACCTATGA
>JAFULL010000068.1 GCA_017473345.1 Clostridia bacterium
ATCCCAACTGGGATCTGATTCCCGACGGCTACGAACTGGTGAATCAGGAAGCCAGCGTCACGGTTTATGACGATGGCAGCTACGATCCCAACCCCGTCGTGTTTACGCTGCGCAAGCAGGTGAGCAACGCATGGGTGACTGTGCAGTATCAGACCGAAGAAGGCGAGTCCATCAACAGCGAAAGCGTTGAGTATGCGCCCGGCAATCAGAATGTGTACCCGAATTGGAATCTGATTCCCGACGGCTACGAACTGGTGAATCAGGAAGCCAGTGTCACGGTGTATGACGACGGCAGCTACGATCCCAACCCTGTTGTGTTCACGCTGAAGGCTATCCAGACCGAAACGCCGGATCAGCCTGAAGAACCCGATATTCCCGATGAGCCTGACGTGCCTGCCGAGCCGGTCGAAGTGACCGTTACGGTGTATTATGTGGGCGCAGACGGCTACCCGGTGCTGGAGGAAAGCTTTACCTATGGTGAGGGCAGCCATACCGTCGCGGCCCGTCAGATTGACGGCTACACCCTCAACGAGGGTCAGCAGCTGGAATACACGGTCGAAATTGACGCTGCCGGCAACGCCAGCACCACTACGATCATGTTCTATGTGACGAAGATCGAGCAGCAGCCCGACCAGCCTACGCCTCCCGCTGAGGCCATCGTCTATGTGTATTACATGGACGCAAGCGGCTCCACTGTGCTGGAGGAGAACTTCACCTATACCGAGGGCGCCTACACTGTTTCGGCTCATGCGATTGACGGTTACACCCTCAGCAGCGATCAGCAGCTGGAACAGGCTGTCACCGTTTATGCCGACGGCAGCATCAGCCCTGAAACGATCACCTTCTTTGTAACGAAGATCGAAGAAGAGCAGCCTGATGCGCCTCAGCCGCCCGCCGAGCCCGACCAGCCCGAAACGCCTGATCAGCCCGCGCTGCCCGGTCTGCCCGCAGATGCTCAGATCGTGGAAACGTTCAACTGTCAGGGCAAGACCACAGGCCAGGGCCTCAACTTCCGCAAGGGTCCGGATCGCAGCTATGGCACCTATGGCAAGATCTCTGTCACCGGTACGGTGGTGGATGTGCACGCACTGGTGCGCAATGCCAGCGGTGCGGACTGGTACTGCATCACCTATAGCGGCGATACTGGCTATGTGTCCGCTGAGTTCCTGGAGCTGATCTCCAGCGAGCCTGTTACGGCGGATGTCACTTTCCGCTATGTCGATACCGATGGCGCGCAGCTGCTTTCGGACAACACTGTTACACTGAGTGAGGGCGTGCATAACACGGCAGATTATGTTGCTGCTGTGGACGGCCATACCTATGTCAGCGCCAGCGCAGAAACGGTGAATATCACCGCTTCCGGCGCGGACGTGACCGAGGTTGTCTTTACCTATCAGCGCAATACTGTTACGGCGGACATTACTTTCCGCTATGTCGATACCGATGGCGCGCAGCTGCTTTCCGACAATACCGTCACGCTGAGCGAAGGCGTGCATAACACAGCAGACTATGCTGCTGCTGTGGACGGCTACACCTATATCAGCGCCAGCGCAGAAACGGTGAACATCACTACTTCCGGTGCGGATTTGACCGAGGTTGTGTTCACCTACAGCCGCAACCCGGTAACTGCGAAGGTCAACCTGTACTTCGTGGATGAAAACGGCAGCCATATCAGCGAGGGTGAGGTCATTACGCTGAGCGAAGGCAGACACGGCATGGCGGAGCGTCAGCGCAGCATCGCCGGTTATACCTTCCAGTATGTCACGCCCGAAAATGTGAACGTCAGCGCTTCCGGCGCAGATGCGACGGACGTTACCTTTAATTACAAGCGCGATCCTATCACGGCGGATGTTACCTTCCGCTATGTGGATGAAAACGGCGCAGAGATCGCCGCCGCTGCCACTACCCCCATGGGCGAAGGCAGCCACAACATGGCCGACTATCAGCAGAGCATCGACGGTTATGTGTTTGCATCCGTTGCCCCTGCCACGCTCAACGTGGGCGCTTCCGGCGCTGACAGCAGCGAGGTCGTGTTCTCCTACACAAAGAAGATCATCAGCGCGCAGGTCACCTTCCTGTATGCCGACGATCAGGGCAATGCCATCCCCGGTCTGGATACCCGCGTGGAAACGCTGGGCGAAGGCCCCCATGACACTGCTGCCTACGCCCATACTGCGCCGCAGGGCTACCTGTACAGCGGCGTGAGCGCACCGCAGATCATCGTGAATGAAGCCGGCGCTACGCCCTCCGAAGTGCTGTTCACCTACACCCGTCTGCCTGAAACCGTGACGGTGCCGGTATACTATTTGGATGCCGACCGCAACCCGGTCATGGATGGCACCAGCATTCAGTTCACCGCCGCCGATTTCGGCAAGGTATTCCAGACGGCTGACTATGTGCAGCCCGCGCCCAACGGTTACGAGTATGCCGGTGTCAGCAGCGATACCATCACTGTGGATGAACGCGGCGGCGTGACTCCGCAGGCCATTGAATTTACCTACACCCTCAAGCCTGCCGCCAAGGCGACGGTGACCTTTGAGTACCTGTCCACTGACGGCCGCAAGGTGGCCGACCCCGTGACGGTCGAGCTGCCCGAGGGCGTACACGACGTGATGGAGTATGCCGCTGCGCCTGAGAAGTACACCTTCCAGTCCGTCAGCAGCCCGAATGTGACCATCACTGCCGAAGGCAAGGCCGATCCGGCGCTGGTTACCTTCACCTACGCGCCTGTCAGAGACAAGGCCGTGCTCAAGGTGCACTACCGCAACGCTATCGGCGAGTCCTTCGCCAACTCTCCCGAGATCCGCGAGCTGCCAGTGGGCGAGCATATCATCACCCCCAACATCGGCTATGCGCCCGGAAACAACTACGCCCTGAGCGCCACCACCCAGAGCTACACCGTAAAGGTTGGCAGCGATCTGGTGGCTGAACCCAACAGCGTGTACTTCACCTACTACGACGCAAGCGTCACCGCTGACGTGACAGTGAGGTATCTGGACAGCCTGACTGGCGAAACCATTCTGGAGGAAGTGCGCAAGCTCACCCCCGGCACCCACGAGCTGGCGCCCAATGAGGAACTGCTTAAAACCAAGGGCAATTATCAGCGCAGCGCCTACAACTCCAACAGTCGCATCGTGGTAAGCGAAACCGGCAAGGCCGATTATCAGACCGTTGTCTTCTACTACGAGCCTGCTGATAATCAGGAGCACTACCTTGGCTACCTGCTGGTCACCCGTCAGACGGCCCTGCGCCAGCAGGCCAATGCAGGCAGCACCAGCCAGATGGTACTGCCTGTGGAAACGGTGCTGTTGACCAACGGCCAGCAGATGAGCGGGGCCACCGAATGGTACAGCGTGGTGGTGCAAAACGGCAGCGGCCGCGGAAAGCTGGGCTGGGTGAGCGGAAGCGACGTGCGCCGCATCTCCAGCGAAGAGGCCGAGGCAAGGCTGGAGGAATCCTCCGAGCCCGAGCAGAACCCGGGCCTGTACATCACCATCATGGACGGCGTGCCGCTGCGCCGCTACAAGACCACCGCTTCTGAGGCCAAGTACCTCAAGATCAACGTGGTTGTTACCGTGTCCGGTCAGGAATACGACGATGCGGGCTATCTGTGGCACCGCACCAGCTATGACGGCGTGGACGGTTACGTGCGCGACGGTCAGCTGCGCAAGCTCACCACCGAAGAAGTGGACGATTACATTGCAAACGGTGGCAACACCTCCAGCGGCAACCCCGACAAGTACGACCCCAACGGTGCGTCCAGCTACGGCTATGTCAGCACCGATGGCGTCAACTTCCGCTCCACTCCCGGCGGCAACCGCCTCAAGATGCTCAATAAGTACGCCATGGCGCTGATCATCGGCACCAAGGAAGTCAACGGCGTAACCTGGTACAACGTCAACTATTCCGGTCAGATTGGCTGGATTCACGGCGACTACTTCCACCAGATGAGCCTGACCGAGTTCAGCTCCTTCATGGGCAGCAACGAGTACTATCAGGGCATCACCAACAACACGACCATCCCTGCCCCCAGCGTAACCGCAAAGCCCTCCGGCTCCACCGGCTCGGCCACGCAGGGCAATGTGTCCTCCGTGGAGGACTGGAACGTAGGCGCCTGGCAGAACACCGGCGTGACCACCCAGAGTACCTACCAGCCCTTCAACCCCTATGCAACGCCCGCAGCCACGGCAGTGCCCAACGGCACCTACACCATCCAGAGCCAGACCAAGCTGTACCAGTCGGCGAATACGAATTCCGGCAGTGTCACGCTGCCTGCGAATACCGAAATCAAAATCACCGGTACGGTCACCCTGAGCAGCACCAGGTGGTATGCGGTCAGCTACGACGGCAAGACAGGCTACATCAAGGCCGACGAACTGGGCGAAGTTTCCGCAACGCCCACGCCCGCGCCGACCAGCACGTTTGTGATCGGCACGATGATCCCCATCAACTATGAGGACGAGAGCAAGGAAACGCAGACCAGCAATGTGCCGTGGGGCCTGATTGGCGGCGCGGTGGTGCTGGTGGGCGGCGCAGGCGGCGTGTACGCCTATGCCCTCAACCAGAACAAGCGCCGCAAGGCCGCAGCTGCCCGTGCAGCCGCCGCAAGGCGTGCGCAGGCTGCACAGGCCAACGGCGGCAATGCCAGCCCCTATGCGCGCCGCGCAGTGGCCGCCGCGCCTGCAGCAGCAGCCCAGCAGCGTCCGCAGACGCAGCCAGTGCAGCAGCGCACCGCCGCGCCCGTGAGCGCGCCGCAGAATACGCCCAATCCCTACAGCAGCGGCAGCATTACCGGCAGCCAGCAGGCGAACCCCTACAGCAGGCCCGGCAGCTATGGTGCAGCCGGCACGGCGGGCGCAGCCATGGCCAGTCAGCAGAATGGCAATCCCTACGCAGCACCCAGGCCCTCCGCCTCTACGCAGGAAAATGCCAATCCCTATGCCGCGCCTGTGCAGGATGCGCCGCAGATCGTGAATCCCTATGCATCCAGGGCGGATGCGCCTGTATCCAACAACCCTTACGCGAGACCCATTGGAACGGTGAGCGCTTCTCAGCCGATGACGGCTCCCAAGCCGCTCGGCGCTGAACAGTCAGCCTCTGATGCGCCCGCCTCACCCCGCCGCCGCGCAACGCGCATGGAGCGCTATCACGCCGCGGAAAACGGTGAAAACGGCGACAACGCGTAAAACACAAAAAACCGGCCGTCACTCATAATGAGTGACGGCCGGTTTTTTGTTCATGCCGATGTTGTTTGAGCTGAAATGCGAAAAAAATGCCGTCGCTCTCGACAAATCAGGATTTGCTAGTATAATTGAAATGGATACATATTGTCGAAAGGGTGATTCCATGTCTGTGGTGCGCACGGCGCTGAAATGGCTGACCACGCCGCTGGATCGTAAAAAGCTGCTGCGTTTCTGTCTGCTGTTTGGCATGGCGCTGGGGCTGTTGGCTCATGCGTTTATGTTTACCAATAAGCTGCCCAACCATGATGATCTGGAATTTTATATGGATCTGTCCTATGCGGGCCTTGGTGCGGGACGGTATTTTCTGCATTTCTTCTGGAAGTGCTTCTCCGACCTGAGCACGCCGTGGCTCAATGGCGTGATGGGTGTGTTTTTCATGAACTTCGGCACGTTTTTCCTGTGCGATACTTTTGACTGGCGGCAAAACTGGCAAGCGGTCGCCGCGGCTGTAATCATGCAGCTGTTTCCTGCAAACATCGATATTTACTGCTACATGTACGAAGCTCATGTGCTGATGCTGGGCATCGCCTGCGCCTGCTTTGCACCGTGGCTGGTGCGGCATGGAGGAAAGCTGCGCTGGTTGTGGACAGCGCTGGCTGTGTGGGTGGCGACCGGTATTTACCAGATCAACGTGATGCTCGCCATCGGCCTGCTGATTCTGTATGTGGTTTATGTGACCGTGGAGGGCCTGAAGGAAGGCCGCAGCGCCGCCAAATCATGGGGCTTTGCCGTTTACTGCGCAGCCGCAGCAGTTGCGGGCCTTATGCTGTATCTTGTGGGGCTGAAAGCGCTGGGTACGGTGGTTACACTCAATGAATACCAAGGTGTCAACCAGACCGGCAGCCTGACCCTGTCACTGATTCCCGGAAAGATCGTGGAATCCTACCGCACGGTATGGAATGAATATGTGGCCGATGTGCCCGATTATGTCAACAGCCGCATGATGCTGTTCCGCCTGCCGATGTTCCTGCTGGGCGTGGCGGGGCTTGGCTGGGGCGCGGTGAAGTGCTTTGCGAAAAAAGCGCCGCTTCAGGGCCTGCTGATCGTTGTGTGCATGGCGCTGCTGCCGCTTGCATGCTGTGGTATCTACTTTATGGGCGATGATATCACCAAGATCCATATCATCACGCTGTATCCGCTCATCCTGATGCTGCTGGCGCTTTTGACGGTGGTGCGGCCTGCCGTACCTGAGGATACAGTGATCCGCCGTGGCCTTGCGCTGGCAACGGCAGTGCTGTATCTGGGCTATGGCGTCAACGGCGTGGTGCTGGCCAATCAGGTGTATCTGCGTCATCACCAGTCCTTCACGCGCGCCGAGCATTTTGCCAACCGGTTGGCTGCACGTATTGAAGAAGTGGAGGGCTATCACCCCGGCGTGCCGCTTGCAACATGGGGCTATATGAACCATGAAGATTCACTTTTGTACTTTGAGTATGACGTTGCATCGCGCTATCTGCCGTTTGGCGGCATCCGCATGGAGATGGACTACATGTGGCCCTATTGCGCGGCCAATATGCTCAATGTGGTTGTGGGTCTGCCTGTGTCGGACGGACAGGGATGGGCCCCTGAAACGCCTGAAGAACAGGCGCAGCTGGACGCTATGCCGTACTATCCTGCCGAAGGCAGCGTGGCGATGATCGGTGATACCTGCGTGGTCAAATTTTCGTGGTAAACGAGGAGACGAAAGATGAACAATACGCTCTACATCGTTGTTCCCTGCTATAACGAGGAAGAATGCATCAATGTCTGCTCGGCACAGTTGATTAAAAAGCTGGAGCAGCTGCAGGCAAAGGGCCTGTGCTCAGCAGACAGCCGTGTGCTGTTTGTCAACGACGGCTCGGCCGACCGTACGCGCGACATGCTTATGCAGCTGCATGAACAGGATGAACGCGTAGCTTTTCTGTCGCTGTCCACCAACTGCGGCCATCAGAATGCACTGCTGGCGGGCATGCTGTATGCCAAGGACTATGCTGACTGCGTCATCACCATCGACGCCGATCTGCAGCAGGACGTCAACGCTATGGATATCTTTCTGGAAAAATATGCTGAAGGCATCGACATTGTCTACGGCGTGCGCAGTTCGCGCGATACCGATGGCTTTATGAAAAAGCTGACCGCCGGCGCTTTTTACAGCCTGATGCAGTTCTTTGGGGCGGATATCATCCGCAACCATGCCGATTACCGGTTGCTGTCCAAACGCGTACTGATGGCGCTGGACCAGTACACCGAGGTCAACCTCTTCCTGCGTGGCCTCATCCGCACCTGCGGCTTCCGCTCCTGTACGGTGGAGTTTGAAGTAAGCGAGCGCTTCGCGGGCGAATCGAAGTATTCCCCGGCCAAAATGCTTAAACTGGCTGTGGATGGCATTACGTCGTTTTCGGTACGCCCGCTGCGCATCATCATGATGCTGGGCTTCTGCTGTGTGCTGTTCTGCATCGCATGGGCTGTTTACGACCTGGTGGTGTTCCTGCAGGGCAAAACCATTCCCGGATGGACGTCCATCATGCTCAGCCTCTGGCTGATCGCCGGCATGATTCTCATTTCGTTGGGCTGTGTGGGCGAATATGTGGGCCGCATTTATATGGAGACCAAGCGCAGGCCCCGCTACTTTGTGGCGGAAAGCCAGCACAAACCTGCTGATAAGAAATGAACACAGACCGGAGAACGAACTGTTCTCCGGTTTTTTTGATGCAAAAGTCGACCGCGAAAATCACACCAGATTTCAAAAAAATATCGACAAACGGCCCAACAAAGACTATAATATTACTTTGGGTATATCTATACCCATTCATCGCATTTTTTAAGGAGGCGCCCCATGACCGTTCGCACCCGATTTGCCCCGAGTCCCACGGGCTATCTGCATCTGGGCGGATTGCGCACCGCTCTGTATACTTATCTTTACGCCAGAAAGAATGGCGGCAAGTTCATCCTGCGCATTGAGGATACCGATCAGGAACGCGAGGTTCCGGGCGCGGTGGAAAAAATCTACAACAGCATGCGTCTGGCCGGCCTTGAGTATGATGAAGGCCCCGACGTAGGCGGCGACTACGGCCCCTATATCCAGAGCCAGCGCAAGGACACCTATCTGCCCTTTGCCATGCAGCTGGTGGAAAGCGGAGCCGCTTATCCCTGCTTCTGTTCCAAGGAGGAGCTGGATGAGCGCCGCGCTGCCGCCACTGCCGACGGCGGCCAGTGGAAGTATGACAAGCACTGCCTGTCCATTCCCAAGGAGGAGGCCCTGCGCCGCATGCAGAACGGCGAGCCCTTCGTCATCCGTCAGAACATCCCCACCACCGGCACCGCCAGCTTTGAGGATGCCCTCTACGGCCACGTGGAAGCGCCCTGCGACACGCTGGACGACAACGTGCTCATCAAGCAGGACGGCCTGCCCACCTACAACTTTGCCAACGTCATCGACGACCATCTCATGGGCATCACCCATGTTATGCGCGGCACTGAATACCTCAGCTCCACGCCCAAGTACAACCTGCTGTACGAAGCGCTGGGCTGGACGCCGCCCACCTATATCCACATGAGCCCTGTTATGAAGGACTCCACCCGCAAGCTCAGCAAGCGTCACGGCGATCCCGGCTTTGAGGATCTGCTGGCGCAGGGCTATGTGAAGGACGCCATCATTAACTTCATCGCACTGCTGGGCTGGTGCCCGGACGTGAAGAAGTACGGCGAAAAGGAATTCTTCACCATGGACGAGCTGATCGAAGCCTTTGACCTGAACGGCCTGAGCAAGTCTCCCGCCATCTTCAACACCGAAAAGCTCAACTGGTTCAACCATGAGTACATCATGAAGATGGACTTTGAAGACTATCTGGCCATGGCTACCCCGTGGTTTGACAAGGCGCTGGCCGGCAAAAACATCGATTACCGCCGTCTGGCCGAGCTGATGCACACCCGCACCGAGATCTTCGGCAACGTGCCCGAGCAGGTGAAGTTCCTGGCTGAACTGCCTGAGTACGACATCGACATCTACACCCACAAGAAGATGAAGACCAACCCTGAGGTGTCCCTCAAGGCGCTGCAGCTGGCCCGCCCGGCCATCGCTGCCATCGAGAACTTCACCGAGGACAACGTCAAGGAAGTGCTGATGAACCTGGCCGCTGCCAACGACATGAAGACAGGCCAGATGATGTGGCCCGTGCGCATCGCCATCTCCGGCCTGGCCTCCACCCCCGGCGGCGCCACCGAGATCGCCTATCTCATCGGCAAGGAAGAGTGCCTGCGCCGCATCGACCTGGGCATTGAAAAGCTCAGCTGAGTGAGGATTGACCCATGACCCGTGTTTTTCGTATGCTGAAGAAGAACTGGCATTGGATCTTTCTGGCGCTGATGATTCTGCTGACGGTGTATATGGATGTATACATGGCGCAGAATGTGCTGGACAGCGATACCTCTGAGGACGTGTATCATGGCCTGACGATCGCCCGGGAGAACAATCCCTTCAGCAAAGATGTGTATCTGTCTACAGAGCTCAGGCTTCTGGACATTGCAACGGTGTTTGCGCTGTTCTTTAAGCTGACGAGCGACTGGACAATCGTGCGTATCTGCGGCACCGTGGTGATGCAGGCGTACTATGTGCTGTCGTTCTGGTACCTGTGCCGTCAGGCCGGCATCAGCCGGAAAAGCACCGTGGTGGGCGCGGGCCTGCTGCTGCTGCCCTTCAGCACACCGTACGCCAGACTGGCGCTGTACCATTTGTACTATATCCTGTACTTTGCCAACGCCTTCTGGATCTTTGCGCTGGCGCTGAAGGTGCTTCGTTCCAAACGGCTGCCCATTGTGTCAGAGTGTGTCCTGTGCCTGCTGTGGGCGTTCGTCGGTATCAACGGCATCCGCCACATGATGATCATCGGCCTTCCGCTGCTGGCCTTTACAGCGATCGAACTGCTGCGGACGCTTGGCCGCTATCGCTGGGAAGACGGACGGCTGAAGGGCGAAACGCCTTTCCTGCAAACGGATGCCGTCAGGCTTACGGTGCTGATGGCGGTTTCCTGCGTATGCTTCCTGGCGGGTTTCGTTTTTGGATCTGAGATCCTGCAGCCGTATTATGGCGTGACCAATATCAGTTCTGTCTATTTCAGGCCTGTGTATGGCCCGGACAGGTATACGGATATTTTCAACGGCCTGCTCATCGCCATCGGTGTGCGAAACTCCGATCTGCCGCTGATCGGCTTGCGCGGTCTGTCACTGGCAGCTGCACTTGTGAGCTTTGGTTATGCGACCATCCTGTCGCTGCGCGGTCTGAAGGAACAAACGGATACAGCCCGTCGCATGCTGTGCAGCATCTATGGCCTGGCTCTCATTACCACGACGTTTGTCTTCATTTTTGAGCAGGGCGGCCGCTTCTACGAGCAGTATTATGTGCCGGTACTGTTCCTGGCGTTCCCGGTGATCGCTCAGGAATGGGACCGCCTGAAAAATGCGGCAGTATCTGCGGCACGCAAGCTGCTGATCGTGCTGACCTGCCTGTGCCTGCTGTTTCAGGGCGCATATACCACCTGGTTCCTGCGCGTGGATCAGTGGGATATGGATGACTGGAACGGCCTGCCGCTGACGGAAATGAACGTTGCAGACAGCGTGCAGGACTATGTGACCTTCATGAAGGACAACGGCTACACGCACGGCATGATCGACTACTGGTATGCTAATGTGATGATGGAAGTAGCCGACGGCGAGATTACCGTGGCGCCTTTGCTGGTGTATGACAACGCGCAGGGCGAACCGGTGATCACCGTGTACAAATGGGGTACCTCCCGTACGGCGTTTGCGCACGAGAACCTGCCGGAGAAGATCGTTGTCTTCATCGATGCAGCTGCAGCTCAGGACTTTGAGCAGGACTACCCGCATGCTGTGAAAGTGTATCAGGACAGCAGCATGAACGGTTATGAGATCACCCCTGATGATATCGTGTAAACGAAGTTTGGATAAAGGAGAGAGCAGTATGCAGGAACTTCCTGTCTATAATCCTTCGAAAATCGAGAAAAAGTGGCAGCAGTACTGGGAGGAGAACAAGACCTTCGCCACCGACGTGTGGGATTTCTCCAAGCCCAAGTACTATGTGCTGGATATGTTCCCCTATCCCTCCGGCGTAGGCCTGCATGCCGGCCATCCCGAGGGCTATACCGCCACCGATATCATGTCCCGCATGAAGCGCATGCAGGGCTATAACGTGCTGCATCCCATGGGCTATGACTCCTTCGGTCTGCCTGCGGAGCAGTACGCCGTGGATACCGGCAACCATCCCAACGGCTTCACCCAGAAGAACATCGCCACCTTCTCCAATCAGCTCAAGGAGCTGGGCTTTGACTACGACTGGTCCAAGGTCATCGCCACCACCGATCCCGAGTTCTACAAGTGGACGCAGTGGATTTTCAAGAAGCTGTGGG
>JAFULL010000069.1 GCA_017473345.1 Clostridia bacterium
GCAATATAGTCCTTCAGCAGCTGGCACAGCGCGGCGCTGTCGTCAAATTGCTCAAAGTACGCGCCGGGGGTGGCGCCGTCCAGCCAGTCGGCCGGGGTGTTGAGCCAGCGCATGTACACCTCGGGCACTTCGTTTTCCATGTCGTCAGGACGGCGGAAACGGGCGCTGTTTTTTTCGATCCAGTCGTTGAGCACGTCGGTGAATTTGGCGTCAAAATCGATGATCTGCATGGTGGATTCTCCTCCTTTATGTGGTTGGCAGGGCCTGCAGGGTGCGCAGCGCTTCGTCAAGCGCAGCGGCACGCATGCTGCCCATGCGGTGAAGGTCGATGTGAAGGGGGGACAGGTCGTGCAGCGCACGGTACTGAATGGCCAGCGCCAGCGGCCAGATGCGCGACGGATCGGCGATGACGTCGCGGCGCTGGGCGGGGGTCATCCGGTGGATTTGCTGCATGCCCCACAACGCGATGTGCGTTTCGTCCGGGCAGAGGCGCTGGGCGCGTCGGATGCGAAGTGTGAGCAGACGCTCGCGGAAGGCAGGGGTTTCAGCCGGGGGACGGGTGGGGTCGATCCACGCGATGCGGCCGTCCTGCCATGCGGCATAGGGCGGCGGCACATTCATGTCGGCGAGAATGGCTACGGCCACGCGCTTGGCAGCCGAGGGGGACGGGTGTTGCAAAAGCACCTCACGCATCAGGCAGGCACGCTCCTGCGGAGGCATGGCCATGGCAGCACCGGCCAGCAGCGTTCCGGGCCAGTCCATTGGCAGGGCCATCAGCTGCAAAAAACGCTGACGCAGCCGGTGGTCGGCGCATAGTGCATCCGCCAGCGCCTGCGGGCCCTCGCCCAGCATTTCGGTAACGGGCGCGGCGCAGGCCTGCAGCTCCTGCGGCGTAACGCTGCCATACCACGAGATTTCTCTTGCCTGACGGCGAATCTCGCGGGGTTCAAGCTCCTGCATGGCCGTCATGCGGGTGAACAGCATTTCGCTGAAAACGTCGTCGGGGTCGATCTCACGGCACAGGTGGATGTGAGGCATGGCCTCCTCCAGCCGACCCAGTCGCAAAAGGCACACGCACAGGTCGTACAGCGCTACTGTGCGATGCGGCTGACGTTTGACAGCGCGGCGCAGCATGCCCAGCACGATGTGGGGCGCGTTCAGCTGATCGCTGGCCAGCAGCACCGCCAGTTCGCTGGAGGGCACACTGGCTGCCGCCGAGGCCTTTGCCAGCGCGGCATAAGCGGCCTTCGTCTGCCCCAGCGCCAGAAAGATGCCCGCCGCCGAGGACAGCAGCTGTGCGCTGTCAGGCCGGGTGGCCAGCGCGTTTTGCAGCCGCGCAAGGCTGGCGGCATGATCGCCCTGCTTGAGATGCACCAGCGCCCACAACAGCTCGCGCTGTGCGCTTGGCACACCGTAGGGCTTCTGCCCGGCACGGATCAGCGCGCGCTGCGCGCCGTCCTCGTCGCCGCGGTTGATGCAGCGCGCTGCGGCCTGCATCAGCCCGTCAAAGCGCGCCATGCGCCGCCGGGGCGGGATGTCGTCGCAATCGCAGGCAAGGTCGTAGGCGTCGTCGTGCCAGAAGGGCAGGTCGTCGGTCATGGGCTGGGCAAGATAGATGTTGAGCGCATCCTGTCCGGCGGGGCGCAAACCCAGCGCAAGCAGGTTCTGGCCGATGAGACCGTACAGATCCCTGCGGTCAGGATCCTGCGCAAGAGAGGCAAACGCCTCGCGGTTGCTGGCTTCGTAGCAGCCCAGCTGGCGCAGCGTGAGCACATAGCTCAGGCATGCCTCGTCGCTTTGTTTGTCAGCGCGCACGGCATGGCGCTCCAGCACCGCTGCGCGTACGAAGTCGCCGCCCTGACGGCAGCGCTCCGCACGCCTGAGCCAATAACTCGCGGGGCGTTGGAAAAGGTCGTTTTCAGTCATAGATCACTTGCGCGTCGCCGCGTTGAGCAGGCGAAGCAGGTCGTGCTGGGTGAACTTTTCGGTCTTTTTGCAGAAGTGACAGGTAAGCTCGGCGCCTTCCTGCTCGTCCTGGATCATGCGGGTAAGCTCTTCCTCGCCCAGGGTGATGAGGGCCTTCTCCATGCGGGCGCGGGAGCAGTCGCAGCGGTAGGTGAGCTCGGTGGTTTCCAGCACCACGGGCTTGAGGCCGTCAAACCACTTGGGGAACAGGTCCTCCATGGGCTCGTAGCTCAGCTCCCGGCTGATGTCGGCCAGCAGGGGGCTGCGCAGCTCCAGCTCGCTGATGATGCTGTCGGGGCAGCCGGGCAGGGGCTGCAGAAGCACGCCGCCGGCGGTGAGCACGGTTTCGCCGTTGACCAGCACGCCCAGCGACTGCAGGGTGGGCTTTTGCTCGCTCTGCACATAATAGGTGGCAAAGTCCTCGGCGATCTCGCCGGAGAACAGCGGCACCTGACCCACATAGGGGGTTTTCATGCCCAGATCCTTGACCACGCTCATGCGGCCTTCGTTGCCCACGGCCATGCCAACGGCCAGCTTGCCGTCGGGGCGCAGGGGCATTTCCACATTGGGCACGTCCACGCAGCCGCGCACGCTGTCGCGGTCAGCCACGCACACGATGCGGCCCAGCGGGCCGCCGCCGTCGATGGTGACGGTGACGCTGGCTTCATCGCCCTTGAGCATGGCGCCAAGCATGGCGGTGCCCATAAGAGAGCGGCCCAGCGCGGCGGTGGCCACGGGACTGGTGCAGTGGATGGCGGCGGCCTTGGCCACGGTGTTGGTGGCGGTGAGCAGCAGTCCGCGCACCATGCCGTCCATCAGGGTGAGGTGGATCATCTGATCTTTTGCAGGAATCATATCGTTCGTCCTTTCGTCGTTACAGCTCGGTCATGCGTTCGCCCACGGTGGGCACGTTTTCGTCCTCCATGGGCTTGTGCGCGGCAATGAACCAGCGCAGCTCATGAGGCGCGGGAGCGGTGAGTTTTTTGTCGCCGAACAGGCATACATTGGTGAAGCCCACGGCCTCCAAAAGCTCGGTCAGCCGCTGGGCGGAGTGCATGTACTGCCGCTGCGATTCGCCGATGCGGGTGTAGGTTTC
Source organism: Clostridia bacterium (assembly GCA_017473345.1). Taxonomy (GTDB): domain Bacteria; phylum Bacillota; class Clostridia; order Christensenellales; family Aristaeellaceae; genus Limiplasma. The sequence goes on from JAFULL010000069.1 coordinate 3,062, forward strand.
GCCCTTCTGGCGTACAAAAATGGCCAGGTTCAGGTCCACACAGCCGTTGCGGCGGTCCAGCTGGTTCTGCCACAGGTAGGCGATGTCCTCGGTCTCGTCGCCGATGAAATGGTCGCCCAGCACGTTTTCCAGCTTGTAGGGGGTACTCAGATCCAGGAACAGCCCGCCGCCGGGGCGGATGGCCACCCACGCCGCGCGGAAAAAGTCCGTAAGCTCGGCGGCGTCTTTTAAGTAGTTCAGGCCGTCGTTGGTGCAAAGCACGGCGTCCATCTGCCGGTGCAGGTGCAGCGTGCGCATGTCCTGCTTGACAAACGGGATCATGGCGCCTGCCTTGCGCGCCTTCTGCGAGGCCTCAAACAGCATATCCGCCGACAGATCCACGCCGGTCATCTGGTAGCCCAGACGGCTCAGCGCGATGGTGATACTGCCGGTGCCGCAGGCGCATTCGCACACCTTTCCGCGGGGAATGCCGTAGCGCTCCATCAGGGTATGATAGTACCGCGCCCAGCCCTGATAGTCCACGTCGGCCATCAGGCGGTCGTAGACGGATGCAAATGCGGTGTACATGCTTTGCTTCGCTCCTTTAGTGCTTTCGATTCTTCTGGCCGATCAGGCCGCCGATGCGGCCTGTCTCCTTGGCGGAAAGGCCCGCCCAGCCAACCTCGCGCACGCGGTCCAACAGCCCCAGCTCGCGCGCGATTTCGTATTTCATGCGCTGCTGACGGGTAAGGCTCATCAGCGCCTCGCGCCGCACAGCGCCGTGCTGACTGATATCTTTTTTGCCCATGTGCCGCCCTCCTTTCGGGGGTAGGGTCGGTCAAAAAGGGGCATACGATGCATCAGCCCTCGACGGATTCGCTCTGCTCTTCCTCTTCTTCCTCTTCCACGTACAGACCGCGGCCGACCTGCGCGCCTTCGATCTGGGCGTTGAGGTAGCGGTCAAACACGCCGTTTACATAGCTGGCCTGAATGAAGCGGCTGAGGGCATAGCCCAGCAGAATGTAATAGGCCGCGTAGATCAGCAGCGCAAACTGCGCATAGGGCGTAAGCAGGCTCACAATCAGGCAGATGGCCAGCGGCACGATGGACAAAAGCTTCAGTCCCACCGTCATGGGCAGACGGCCGATGGCCATGATGATGCTGTTGCGGATGAGGCCGCGGTAGTTGAGGTCGTAGGTGACCATCTGGGGATAGATGTACATCAGGCTGCACAGCCACAGCACGCCCACCATGATGACCACAGCCTGAGGAATGACGAAAACCCAGCTCTGGGCGCTCATCTGGCCGTAGAAGGTGACGCACACATACAGCAGCAGAGGCACCAGGCCGGTAATGGTGCTGGTGATGAGGGCCTGCTTCCAGTTGGACTTGAAAACGTCCCAGAAATCAGACCAGACGAAGGCGTGCTCGTCACGCGCCCAGTTGCGGGTGATGTAGCACAGGCCTGCGGTGGCAGGGCCGGTGATGGCGATGGCAGGCACCAGCAGAAGCAGCGTCTGCAGGGTGAGCGCCTTGAGGGCCTCCAGATAGGTGGCGTTCATCTGGTTGAAGGCCTCGGCGGTGATCTCGCCGGCCGTCAGCTGGGCCTGTACGTCAGTAATGTTGAGCAGGCCGGAATAGGCCAGCGAAACAGCGCGGCCGATGACCAGAATAACGGGCAGCCAGAATACGACGTAGAGCAGGTTTACCTTGAACAGCGCGGAAAAGCGCACGCGCAGCATTTCCAGGAAAAGCTGCCAGCGGTTGGTGGGCAGATCTTCCCTGGTGTAGTCACCCTTGCCGCTCTTGCCGTAGTAGTAACGGTTCATCATTTTTCCAAACATGTGGGTTCCTCCGTTCGCATGGGTATACATTATAGATTATATCACATAACACGCAAAAATCAAAATGTCCATTTTGTAAACAAGCGGCTGCCGCCGCGGGCACATCGACCGTGAAGTGCGCAGCCCATCCCCGCCCCACGACCCAAACAAAACGCTCTCTAACACGCGGCCAGCGCCGCAGGCACATCGACAAACAGCCCTGAGGCCGTAAAACGGCCTCAGCAGCGGGATTCTCAAGGGGCATTTCCCCTTGAGCGTGGTGCAGGGGAAGCGCACCTGCCTCGTCCCCTCCCTGCAAAAAAACGCCGTCCCCTGTCGGAACGGCGTTTCGTTTATGCACCCACCTTTTCGTCGGCGGATTTGAGTTTGGTGAAGATCATGCGTCCGGCGCTGGTCTGCAGCACGGTGGTAACGGTGACGGAGACGGTTTCGCCCACGAAGCGGCGGCCGTTTTCAACGACGATCATGGTGCCGTCGTCCAGATAGGCCACGCCCTGGCCGGGCTCCTTGCCCTCGCGCACGATGTTTACGGTGAGATCCTCGCCGGCCATGAGCATGGGCTTGACGGCGTTGGACAGGTCGTTGATGTTGAGCACGCGGATGCCGGTGACGCCGGCAACCTTGTTTAAGTTGTAATCGTTGGTGACGACAGCGCCGCCCATGTCGCGGCAGAGGCGAAGAAGTTTGACGTCCACCTCGGCGGCGTCGGGATAGTCGGCCTCGGTCACGGTGACAGGCACTTCCTTTTGCAGTTTGGCCAGCACGTCAAGTCCGCGGCGGCCGCGGGCACGGCGCAGACTGTCGCCGCTGTCGGCGATGTGGCGCAGCTCAGCCAGCACAAACTGCGGCACCACGATGTCGCCCTCCAGAAAGCCGGTGCGGGCGATGTCGAGAATGCGGCCGTCGATGATGACGGAGGTGTCCAGCAGCTTGCAGTTGGAAACGGGCGCGGGCGCGTCCTCGTGAGGAGGTTCCTCCTCGCTGCGGCGCAGACGCTGCAAAACGCGGCTGATGCCCTTGCCGTCGCGGCTGCGGCGAAGACCGGTGCGCAGGCCGATGGTGCCCAGCACCACGTAGGTCAGCGCGCTGAAGCTGACGGTGAGCAGGCTGGGGCCTGCGGAAAGGATGAGCTGGTTGATGAGCGCAGCCACGGCCAGGCCCAGCACCAGTCCGCCGGTGGTGAGCACGATCTGCTGGGTGGTCATGCCCTCCAGACGGCGCTCGATGGCGGCGATGAGCTTAAGCGTGCGCTCGATGGCTGCATTCGACAGTGCAAAGAAGATCAGCGCGCCCAGCAGGCACAGGGCCGCATAGGCGGCATAGGGCGTGTAGCCAGGCAAAGCGGGGTAAAGGCGCATGAGCGCGGGCACCAGCAGCGCGCCCAGCGCAGCGCCTGCGCCCGCACCCAGAAGGGTGATCAGAAACCGCATCAATTTGGTAAGAGTTCTGTTTTTCATCATGTCCTGCAAAATGACCTTTCTGACTTTCACAAGGGAATCAGGTGACGACCGCCAGCGCCTGCATAAGCGTGTCCACACCGGTGAAGGTGACGCCTTCGATGGGCTTGATGCGCTTTAAATTCTGCCGGGGCAGAATGATCTCGGTAAAGCCGAGACGCACGCATTCGGCCACGCGGCGCTCCGCCTGCGATACGGGGCGAACCTCGCCGCACAGGCCCACTTCGCCCATGACGCTTAAGTTGGCCGACAGGGTAAAGCCCATCAGGCTGGAGGCCACCGCCATGCACACGGCCAGGTCGGCCGCGGGGTCGCTCAATGCCAGACCGCCGGCTACGTTGATGTACACGTCCTGATCAAACAGCTTTTTGCCGGCGCGCTTTTCCATCACGGCAAGCAGGAGCGCCACACGGCTGGAATCCATGCCGCCGACGGTGCGCTTGGGCACCGAGTAGAACGACTTGGCCGCCAGCGCCTGCAGGTCGCACAGGATGGGGCGGGAGCCCTGCAGAGTGCAGAACACCACGCTGCCGCTTGCGCCGCGCGCACGCTGCGAAAGCAGGCTTTCGCTGGGGTTGGCCACCGGCACCATGCCTTCGGAGCGCATTTCAAACACGCCCAGCTCGTTGACCGAGCCAAAGCGGTTTTTGACCGCGCGCAGCAGACGGTACTCGTGCTGACGGTCGCCCTCGAAGTAGAGCACGGCGTCCACCATGTGTTCAAGGATACGCGGGCCGGCCAGGCTGCCTTCCTTGGTGACATGGCCCACGATGAACACGCTGGTGCCCGTCTCCTTGGCGAAGCGCACGATGGCGCCTGCGCTCTGGCGCACCTGACTCACGCTTCCGGGCGCGCTGCCGCTGTCTTCAGACACCATGGTCTGAATGGAGTCGATGATCAGCACGTCCGGCTGCATGGCCTGGCACTTTTCCAGCACGCTTTCCACGTCGTTTTCGGGAAGAACGTACAGCTTGTCCTGCGGCACTTTGATGCGCACGGCGCGCATTTTGATCTGCCGGGCGCTTTCTTCGCCGGAAACGTAGAGCACCTTTGCGCGCTCGGACAGGCTGGCCGCCACCTGCAAAAGCAGCGTGGATTTGCCAATGCCGGGATCGCCGCCGATGAGGATGGCGCTGCCGGGCACAAGGCCGCCGCCCAGCACGCGATCCAGCTCGGGATTGCCGGTGGACGAGCGCGGCTCGGCGCGTTCTTCAATTTCGGAAAGCGGTTTGATCTCCGCTTTGCGGGTGGTCTGGTATTTGGCCGCCTTTTCGGCGGTTTTGCTTACGGTAACAGGTGCAGCCATGCGTTCCTCAAAGGTGTTCCACTCGCCGCAGTCCGGGCAGCAGCCCAGCCAGCGCGCGGTTTCATACCCGCAGGACTGGCACACATAACAGGTTTTTTCCTTGGCCAAGGGGGTTCTCCTGTTCCGCCGTCAAGGCTTGTCCTGATGATAGCACGCAGATGCGCGCGCCGCCATGACGGCTTTTGATAATCTGTGTCGAAGGGGCGGCAAAACCGTTCGCGCCCGTTCGGCAAAAAAAGCCTTTTCCACATCCAGTATACCACAAAAGGCTGGATTGAAAAGGCTTGCGGGGTTGAATTTACAGTGTGTTCATTCGCCGATGACCTGATTGTCGGCAAGGATCTCGGGCTTGAAGCGCATGCTGTCGGCGTCGGTGATGGGGCGGATGACCTTACACGGCACGCCTGCTGCAAAGGAGTTGGCGGGGATATCGCGGGTGACCACGCTGCCTGCGCCGATGACGCAGCCGGGGCCGATTGTCACGCCCGGGCACACCACCACGTTTGCGCCCAGCCAGCAGTCGTCGCCGATGGTGACGGGCTTGGCGTAGCACAGGTGCTTTTCGTTGCCGTCCTTATCCAGCATCACATGGCGTTCGCCGGGCAGCATGGGGTGGATGGGGGTGACGATGGTCACATTGGGGCCGAAGTTACAGTCATCGCCGATGGTGACCTTTGCGTCATCCTGAATGGTGAGGTTAAAGTTACCGAAGAAGCGTTTGCCGATGGTGGTATGCACGCCATAGTGGAAATGCACCGGGCCCTGAATGAAGCTGCCTTCACCCATGCTGCCCACGATCTGGCTGAGGATGGCGGCGCGCTTTTCGGTTTCGTCTTCGTAGGTGGCGTTATAGTCATTATTGAGGTTATGGGTACGCAGTTTGATGGCGCGCAGGTCGGGGTGACCGGGGGCGAACAGGATACCGGCGAAGATTTTTTCTTCTTCACGCATGGGTGGGTGACCTCCTTTGGTATGGGGATGCAGCCGGTGGGGCTGCGGCCAATTTTGCAAGCTCCCCTGTGTAAGGGGAGCTGTCGCGTAGCGACTGAGGGGGTTGTACCTTGCGGTATAGCATAAGCAACTGCGTTGATGACGGCGGCAGCTGACGCGCCGCTTTATGAGGCGGGTTGCCTCAGCCCGTTGACTTTTCTAAGCTGCGCTTAGGTTCTCTTCCGCTCCGCTCGGGCCAGAGGGGACCTGCGGTCAGCGAATGTGGCGAAACAATAAAAGACCCGAAGGGTCGGGGGAACGTCGAGGTTCC
>JAFULL010000014.1 GCA_017473345.1 Clostridia bacterium
AATGATAACCCTTTTAAGGGTAAGTAAGTAACAAGCCTATGCAAATGTCAGGCCGTATATGCGTCTGTTAGGACGCAGCTGGTATTCTAGGGCTATGCCCGCATATGCAAAACCCCCGGCTTTGCCGGGGGATACTTATTGTGTATCGAAAGCCATACGCCGGACGTGGTGTTCAGCAGAGCTTACGGGTATAAAAAGAAGAATTCCTTTCCTCAGAATGATGATGCGGCCTGTTCATTGCAACATAAGGGGGCGATTTGAATAGTAAATGACGTGATAAGTCCAGCACGTGCTAAATGGAATGGTAAATATTACAGTGTATTCGCACCGAAATCCCGGAGAAACGTGTTTGGGGGGAGAGAAGAAAAATGGGAAAATTTAATTGGGTAAGTTGAAGGGAGTAGAGATAAGCAAAGCAGAAATTTGCTTAGCTCATGTGCACATGCTTTTCGGTGTTCCAAGCAGCTCTTTCTGCGCTCTTAATTCTGTCGTTTTTGAAGGGCTTACATCCTTCGTTGTGGCTAAGGTATACCACTCGACGGTCTTCGATAAATCACTTTATCGTATGAGATTGTTATTTTTTGATTTTCTTTCAAATAAATTTAGAGGAGTGTGCTTGCACTACGTTTTTTGTTGTGTAATAAGCCTTCCCAAAGTGTCATTGGTTTGAAGCCGATCGTCGCTACCATTAAGAACACCTTGAGAAATCAAGGTGTTCTTCTTTATGTTGAAAGCGGGATAGGGGAATACGACACTCATACGCTTGAAATAGTGTTTTTCTGCACAAAATAGATTTTGAGAAAGCCTTCAAATGCTTATAGAATAAGCGTTTGCGGGCTTTTCTTTTGTGCACGGAATCTGCACAAAACTATCTGAAAATCATGAGATATTTCTACCCAAAATCAACATGAGAAACCCAAAACCCTCCAAAACCATCTGCGATTGGATGCAGAATGATTCGGAGGGTTTCTTTATTATAAGGTCAGCGCATCAGTTTCAAATTGATCAGACTCTGTCCGCTTCAAACAGCGCCAGACTGCGTTTGAGTATGCCATTCATGCCAGCAATGGCGATCCCGTAATTCACGATGGGTACGCCTGCATCCGCTGCCATCTTCACACGGTGCTGCATTTCCGCCTGGTTGAGCATGCAGCCGCCGCAGTGTACGATGACGCGGTAAGGTGTAAGATCCTGCGGAAAATCTCCGCCGGATGTGAAATGATACACAGGCTTGGATTGTGAAATCTTCTCGATCCAACCGGGCATTTTTACGGTGCCGATGTCATTGCACTGGCGGTGATGGGTACATCCCTCGGAGATGAGCACCTGATCGCCATCCTTCAATTTTTCCAGCGCGCAATAACCGTCTGTCAGCGCATCCAGTTCGCCTTTGTAACGCGCCATCAGGATGGAAAAGGAGGTCAGCGGAATGTCAGCGGGGGTGGCCCTGTTCACTTCAGCAAAGGCCTGTGAATCGGTGATGACCATACGCGGTTTCCGTCCAAGGGAAGCCAGCGTATCTCTCAATTCGGCTGTCTGGCATACGATGGCCATGGCGTGTGCATCCAGCACATCGCGCAAAACCATCTGCTGCGGCAGGATCAACCGTCCCTTGGGCGCAGCTTCATCGATAGGTGTGACCAGTACCACCAGGTCCCCCGGCGAGAGCAGATCACGAATCAGAACGCTGGGTTTTTCCATCTGCTTCGCAAACTGTCCGAGGCGTTCTTTCAGGTCAGCTACGCCTTCTCCGGTCACTGCGCTTACGTACAGAGAGCCGTCTTCAGACAAGGGTCTTTCATCCAAGAGATCAGCCTTGTTCAGCGCGATGATACAGGGGATCCTGCGCTCTTTCAGTTCGTTGATCAGCTGCTTGTCCATGTCCTGCAGTCCTGTATGTGCATCGACGACAAGCACGGCGATATTGGTCTGTGCCAGTGTCTGTTTGGCTTTCTCAATACGCAGACTGCCCAGATGACCTTCGTCGTCCAGACCGGGCGTATCAAGGATGACCACAGGCCCAAGCGGAAGAAGTTCCATGGCCTTTTTCACCGGATCTGTGGTTGTGCCCTTCACATCGGACACAATGGAGAGCGCCTGCCCGGTCACTGCATTCACCAGAGATGATTTTCCTGCATTGCACATGCCGAAAAAACTGATGTGGATGCGTTCTGCTGATACAACACTGTTCAGGCTCATATCGTTCTTCCTCCATCAAAAACGGAAATCACGGCGGTTGGAATGCTTGATATCCTCAATGTTCTGCCGGGCAATCTCCTGAACCTTTTCCTTCGGGATGCGCTGCAGCTCCTTTTCCACCATCTGATAACCAACAGCTTTGGTTTTCTCTGTGGCGTAATCCTCCAGATACTCGCTCAGCGTCATCAGCGCATTGGGATGGCAGCAGTTCAGAATCTGTCCGGATTTGCACAGGCTCATAAAGCGGTCGCCGGTACGACCCAGCCGGTAGCAAGCGGTGCAGAAGGAAGGGATGTAGCCGTTCTCCATCAGCCAGCATACGACCTCATCCAGCGAACGCTGATCGGAGACATCGAACTGCTCGGTGTCGTGAGGACGATCCTCGTTTGAGTAGCCGGCATAGCCACCCACAGAGGTGCGCGATCCGCCGGAAACTTGAGAAACACCCAGACGCAGCAGCTTTGTACGGACGGCCTCATTTTCACGGGTGGAAATGATGATGCCGGTATAAGGCACGGCCAGGCGAATGCAGGCGGTGATTTTTGCAAAAGTATCATCATCGATGCCGTTGTCGAACTGATCTGGATCAATATCATCTGCGCGCTTCAGGCGTGGGACGCTGATGGTGTGGGGGCCAACGCCATGCACGGCTTCCAGATGCTCAGCATGCATCAGCAAACCGGCGAACTCGTACTTGTACAGCTCGAGACCGAACAGCACACCCAGACCTACATCGTCGATGCCGCCTTCCATGGCGCGGTCCATGGCTTCGGTATGGTAAGCGTAGTCATGCTTGGGGCCGGTGGGATGCAGCTGTTCGTAGCTTTCCTTGTGGTAGGTTTCCTGGAAAAGGATATAGGTTCCGATTCCGGCATCCTTCAGCTTCCGGTAGTTCTCCACAGTCGTGGCAGCAATATTTACATTCACGCGGCGAATGTCGCCGTTCTTGTGATGTACGCTGTAAATGGTGTTGATGCATTCGAGGATATACTCAATGGGATTGTTGACCGGGTCCTCGCCTGCCTCGATTGCCAGTCGCTTGTGGCCCATGTCCTGCAGGGCAATGACCTCGGCACGAACCTCTTCCTGCGTCAGCTTTTTGCGGGCAATGTGCTTGTTTTTGAGATGATAGGGACAGTACACGCAGCCGTTTACGCAGTAGTTGGAAAGGTACAGCGGCGCGAAAATAACGATGCGGTTGCCGTAGAAGGCCAGCTTGATCTCCTCGGCGATCTGGTAAATTTTTTCGGTTACCTCCGGAAGTTCGCATGCCAGCAGCACCGATGCTTCGCGGTGGCTGAGCCCTGCGCAGGTATAACCGGTGGCCGTCTTCTGGGGCTTGGCTTTTTCCAGAATGCTCTCAATGAGGGGCAGATTGTTCTTGTTGGCCTCTGCATAGGCCAGGGTGTCAAGGATCTCCGCATCAGAAATAAATTCTTCTGCCTTCAGGGATTTGGGATTGTACGCCATGTTTTTCTTCCTTTCTTTGAGTCAGATTGCTCTTCCTCTTCAGATGAAATGTATTGCTCACAGCATTGGGAGAATATCTCCTCTGTCTGTAACAACCTCGTAGCCGATCGCGGCCATTCGCCGCGCCAGTTCCTCGCGGCACTGTGCTGCCTCTGCGCCGTCAGTAGCCTTGTTGTCATAGAGGGCATACTTTTTGCGCACGGACGGCGGCGACAGGTTGGGCATAACCACATTGGCTCCTGCCTGAATGCCCATTTCCCGCCCATATGGATGAATGCTGCCCAGCGCGGTCGTGGAGGGCAAAAGCATGTTCGGTCTGATCAGGCGCAGGATGGACAACAGATAGCAGGTCAATTCCAGCGTTCCGGCCTTTTGGGCGCCGAATGGCGTATCATGCTGAGGAATGAAGGGGCCAATACCGCACATATCCGGCTGAAATTGCTCGATAAACTTTAGGTCTTTGGCAAGCACGTCCGCAGTTTGAAACGGCGATTCCACCATCATTCCGCATCCTACCTGATAGCCCAGTTCCTTCAGATCCTGCAGACAGCGCATTCTGTTGTCAAATGACATGGCGGCAGGATGGAGCCTGGCATAATGTGCCGCATCAGTTGTTTCATGCCGGAGTAAATACCGATCGGCACCGGCCTGCTTCAGCAGCTCATAGCTCTTTCTGCTGCGTTCTCCCAGAGAAAGCGTCACCGCGCACTCGGGATGCTCCGTCTTGATCGACTGTACAAGTTCGCAGAGCACATCATCAGTGAAACTTGGATCTTCACCACCCTGAAGAACAAAGGTGCGGAATCCAAGTTCATAACCTTCCCTGCAGCAGGACAGGATGTCTTCTCTGCTCAGCCGGTAACGCTGGCAATTGCGGTTGCTGCACCGGATGCCGCAATACAGGCAGTCATTTTTGCAGACATTGCTGATCTCAATCAACCCGCGGATGAAGACGGTGTTGCCATAAACGGCCCACCGGGCTTTCACGGCCAACTCCGCAAGCAGGGATGCGGCTTCCGGCGTGCGGTGCTCGATCAGAAAGCGATAGTCTTCCTGCGGCAAATGATGCTCCGCAGCCAGTTGCGTGATCAGTTCGAAAAGATGATCATTCATGGGAAATGACGCTGGAATAGGCAGTCTTGACGCTGACACCGGGCAGATTGCCGATTCTGCCGGAAAGGGTAGCGATCGTATTCTGCGGTGCATCCAGAGCGATGCTGATGATGCTCACACCTCTCTTGCGGTAAGGGATCCCCATCCTGCCGATGATGTACTCGCTGTATTCATGCAGCAGGGAGTTTGTCTCCTGCACAGAGTCTGCATTCTCCACGATAATACTCATGACGGCGATTCGCGTTTCCATATAGCATGCCTCCTAAAAACCAAAACACCGCGTCCATCAGGATGCGGTGATACAAAAGCAGACAGATACAACGTATCCGTTCGCATTTTTGGGTTTGTCTCTTCGCATCCTTTCACGCAGCAATAAGCTTAATGTCAGGAACGGATATATTATATCATTTTGCGGTTTGAAAGTAAATCCGTTCTGTTTTAACAAACGAAAGGATGAAGCGATTGCGCCGCTTTGGATGTGCTTTGTTACGCAACCGTCACTTCTGATGCCGCGGATATTTTGCAGATACAGTGGGACGCAATAAAACTGCAATCCCAAAGTATATCCAGAACCACTTGAGTAAGGACAAGACAGTAGACCAGATTAGCATGAAGGAGTTTATTGACCCGTTTATGGGTGAGCCGACAGAAAAGGGCGGCATGCCTGTAACGTAGGCGCGAATGCCAGGTTTTCAGAGCGTGAAGAGCGCTCGCTGGTAGCAGGCCCTTACAGGGCCTACTCAAGGTACCTGAACAAAATCAAGGAGGAGTACTAATCATGGATAAGGTAAGAGTTGCTATTATCGGTTGCGGTATGATCGCCAACCGTCATCACATTCCCTGCTACCTGGCCAACAACGACGTCGAAATTGCCTATTTCTGCGACATCATCCCCGAAAAGGCTGAGAAGGCCGTTGCCGACTACGGCTGCGGCAAGGCCGTTGTGGACTACAAGGAAGTGCTGGCTGATCCCACTGTGGACGCCGCGGACATCTGCACCCCCAACCTGATGCACTTCGTGATCTCCATCGACGGCGCCTGGGCTCAGAACATCGACAAGTGCGAAGAGTTTGTGGACTTCATGGGCACCAAGGGCGGCTGCCGCCTGCGCTTCAACGCCGACTGTACCTTCTTCATTGAGGCAGACGGCAACTTCATCGAGTATGTGCCCGAAGTGCACCACAAGGATCGCTGGAACGGCGAGATCGACGAGTTTGTCAAGTGCGTGCGCACCGGCGAGAAGATCCGCTCCCACATCGACTACGCCATCCTGACCCCAAGATCATGCAGGGCATGTATGATTCCGCCGAAGCTCACCGCGAAGTGGTTTTTGAAAAGTAAGCCAATCAATACGGCGCCGCTGATCCTGTCAGGCGGCGCCGTATGTTGAAAAGACGAAAGGAAAAAGCATATGAACGTAGGAAGCGTCATCAGGCACAAGGCTGAGGGCATGCGCGAAAACTTTGCCAATGCTGCGAAGCAGGGCTTCCATCACTGCCAGCTGGTCGGCTGGACGCCGGAGTTGTGGACGGCTGAGAATGCCGAGGAAATCAAGGCGCTGATCGCCGAGTTCAATATTGAAATCACCGCTTTCTGGCGCGGCTGGGCTGGTCCCAGGTGCTGGAACTTTACCGAAGGCCCCGAAACGCTGGGCATCGTGCCGGTTGCTTTCCGCGCAATGCGCGTGCAGAACCTGCTGGACGGCGCCGCTTACGCCCGCATGCTGGGCGTTCAGGACGTGATCACCCACATGGGCTTCATTCCTGAAAACATGAGCGATCCCAACTATCTCGGCGTTGCGGCTGCTGTGAAGGTCATTGCCACGGAACTGAAAAAGTACGACCAGAACCTGCTGTTTGAAACCGGTCAGGACCCCCCCGTGGTGCTTCTGCGACTGTTCGAGGAAGTCAACACCGGCAACCTGTTTATCAACCTGGATCCCGCCAACCTGATCCAGTACGGCAAGGCCAACCCCATCGACGCTCTGGACGTGTTTGGCGACTATGTGCGCGGCGTGCACGCCAAGGACGGCTTCTATCCCACCAACGGCAAGGAACTGGGCCGTGAGGTGAAGGTGGGCGAGGGCAAGGTCAACTTCCCTGTGTTCCTCAAAAAGCTCAAGGAACTCGGCTATGACGGCAGCCTGACCATCGAACGTGAAATCAAGGGCGAGCAGCAGCTGATCGATATTATCGCAACGCAGGCTTACCTGCAGAATCTGATCGATCAGATGTGATTGCACTTGTTCACCCCATTGAATGCTCTCCGTAAGGAGGGCATTTTTGTATGTGTTTTTTCTTCATATCGGTCCGTCTGCTTCTTTAGACTCTCCGCCATATTTCGAGTTTCGCAAATACAACATTTTAAAAGGAAAAACAGCAAAAGACAGCGAATTCAATACGGAACGGCGGTCGGCAATACGACCGTCCGCGTCTTCCATACCGCCACAGCCGGCCTGAAAAAATGGCCTGAAATACACAAAGCAGAACAAATGAAACGGAGTTGGTTTTATGAATAACGCCGCCAGCTGGGATTTTACAATGGCAAACTATGACGCCGTTTGGGGCTTCATGGTGCAGCTGGGCCTGCTGCTGATCTTCCTGATGCTGGGCAATATTCTCCGGCGTACGATTCCGCTGTTTCGCAAGTGCCTGATCCCCTCTGCGCTTTTGGGCGGCGGCGTATTGCTGATTGCAAATACCGTCTGCAAACAGTTTGGCTTCATATTGGTTGACAACCAGCTTATGCAGGTGATCACCTATCATTGCCTGGCGATCGGCTTTGCGGCCATGTCCCTGAAAACAGAAAAAAGCACGCATAAAACCAACCCCGCTCAGGTGATGGAGTTTGGCGCGCTGCAGGGCGGCGCCTACATGCTGCAGGCGTTTGTCGGCCTTGGCATTACATTGCTTATGTTCCTGCTGACCCGCTATGGCGATCATGTGATTTCCTATGTATGCGGTCTGATTCTGCCGTTGGCTTACGGTCAGGGCCCTGGAAATGCGCTGAGCTGGGATATCAACTTTACCAATATCCCCGCTGCGCAGTTTGCCGGAAACGGCAGCTTCGGCCTGTCCCTTGCTTCCATTGGATTTGTGGTTGCTTCCGTCTTTGGCGTTTTGTATATCAACATCCATAAGAAGCGCAGCAATCTTTACGTTCGCAGCGGCAGCCCTGTCGAACAGGCGGTTGACCAGACCAATCCCAGCGGCAGCGAGATTCCCGACAATGAATCAGTGGATAAATTTTCACTGCAGGTTGGCTTTGCGGCAGTGGCATATGCTCTTTCTTTCGGCTTTATGTATCTGCTGGGCAACTTGTCCAATTTTACAAACAGTATCGCATGGGGCTTCAACTTCCTGTGGGCGTCCATTGCGGCCATGCTGATCAGGACTGTGGTCCGTCAGCTTCGCAAACGGAAGATCATGGGGCGCGAATACATTAACAATTATCAGATGGACCGTATCTCGGGCTTCTCTTTTGACCTGATGATCGTTGCGGGTGTGGCGGCTATTGAGATCAATGATATCAAGAACTACATTCTGCCGATTGTGATTCTCGGCCTTATCGGTACGGTCGTCACCTATGTTTACATCCGTCTGGTGGCCAAAGAATGCTTTAAGGGTTTTGAACACGAGTTCTTCCTGATGAGCTTCGGCACGATGACCGGCACAGCCTCCAATGGCATGATCCTGATGAAGGAAATCGACCCCGGCCTGCGTACCCCCACCTCAAGCCTGTACATCCTTTCCAATTTCCCGGCTATGGTCATGATTGCCCCGCTGCTGTTTCTGCTGAGCTTTGCCGGCAGTTCGCCGCTGCATGCGGTCATCGCCTGTGCGATATTCTTTGTGCTGTGGCTGGCGTACACTACTTACCTGTTCCGCAGACAGATATTCAAAAAACGGTATGCGGATAAACCGGTTGAAGTCTGGAAAGACTGAACCGGGAAAAATGGATAATCAAAAAACAGGATCGCCCGTGCAAAAGCCGGGCGATCCTGTTTGTCGTTATGCCCTCAGCGCCTCGCGCGTTTGAGGATCGAGTATATGGAACTTGCGGAAGATGAAAACGGGTACCACCACATTGCCCAGCGACTGAATCAGCAGCAGCACCGGTACGCTGGCAAAGCGCATGCCAAACAGCGTAAGCGTGCTGTCACCGATCCATGCAATCAGCATGGTGCCGCTCATCAGGCCAAGGAATGCACTCAGGCTGGAGGCCAGCTGATAAAAGGAGATATAGTTGGTTTGATCCTGCTGGGGCAGGTTGACATAACTCACATTGGCATAGGCGGTGTTCAGGGCAACGCCCACCACATGCTGGTAAAGCCGCATCAGCGTGTACAGCCACAGATAGTTCGTCGCATTCACACAGGCAAAAGCCGCCCATGACGGTGCGTGCACCAGCATGGATACGGCTGTCACCTTAAACCAGCCGTATCGGCTGATCAGCCGGCGCGCCAGCGGTTGCAGGGCGATCAGCACAAAGGGGTAGATCATGTTGATGCCGTAGATGAAGGTGTATTGAACGCCCACGTCGCTGAGCAGATAATAGTTGACAAACGATACAGGAATGTTGGTAAAGAAGGTGTGCAGCATGATCACGGCCAGCGACAGCATGAACGGTTTGCAGCTGAATGGCATAATGATGATGTCGCGAAGGCGCGGACGGCTGCGCGTACGCGGATAGGGGTATTCCTTGGGCAGCGCCAGCACCACGACCTCCACCAGCGCCAGTACGTAAGCCACATAGCGGAAGGCGATAATGATGGCGTCTGCATAGGGCGAGGCTGAAAGCGCATCAGCCACAACGCCGGAAATGAGCGAGATGCCAATGCCGATAAAGCTGCTGATGGTGGACTGCTTCAGAATGTAATCGGCACGGACGGATTCAGGAATAAAGTTCAGGTGCCACACGGAATAGCCGCTGCCAAACAGGGCGTTGACCAGGTTGGCAAGGAAGATGACCACAATAAAGCACAGGATGCGTTGGGAGGGATCCTGTACCAGCACAGGTACCAGCGTGATGCCCAGAATGTTGAACGTGTGGTACAAAAGCCGGCCAAGCGCAAGGATCCAGCGGCGGCGGGGGAACCTTTCCAGCAGGCTGGGGCCCAGCAGCGAAAAGAAGCTGGCAATGTAGGGGATAAAGGTGATAATGCCGATGTTCACCAGATCTATGCCGTAAATCATCAGAAAGCTGGTGTAGAAAATATCAGTCGTCAGCCATGCATTGATGGACATGAGGACGGAGCTTGTCAGCATCACGCAGCGGCCTCGGCCGTGCTCCGTTTTGAGGGTAAACAGGCTGTTGTTCCTGCGCTTCATGACTTCGCGCCTCTTTCGTGAGAAATTGCAGGCACAGTATATCACGAACAGCGTGCTCGGACAATATGAAGAAAACGTAAAGTCATTTCAGCACATTTCAGCCTTTACACCACATTTGAAGCGTGCTATGCTGTAGCTGACGCAGTACAAAAGGGGGAAACCTTCATGAAAAAATACGCGGGCCCGTTGCTGATGCTGGCTGTTTTTGAAACAGTGGCCGTCACGCTGTGGCTGACGAAGGACAATCTGTTTTACCTGTTCAACTTCAGCTATATCGGCATTTCCATCGCGCTGGGGCTGTTTTTATTCGCCAATCAGGTCAAATGCGCCAGACGGGTGGTGCAGTTTCTGGTGGGCACATATATGCTGGTGTATCTGGGGCTGATCAGCAACGAAAACATGCAGATCGAGGGATTCTGGTACTACCTGTTCACCGGCGTGTTTGAGGCGGCCACCATTCACTATGCTGTGGCCAAGATTTTTGGCCCGCTGTTGTTTGGGCGCGGCTGGTGCGGCTACGCCTGCTGGACGGCCATGATCCTTGATTTGCTGCCGTGGAAGGCGCCGCATGAGCCCCGCAAACCGTATGGCTGGCTGCGGTATGTGACCTTTGTGCTGGCGTTTGCCTTTGTGGCGGCGCTGTTTGTGCTGCATGTGGGCCATCTGGAGCGCATCATGTTCTGGTGTTTCCTGCTGGGCAACGCAGCTTACTATGTCGCCGGTATCGCGCTGGCGTACCTTTGGAAGGACAACCGGGCGTTTTGCAAATATCTGTGCCCGGTTGCGGTATTTCTGAAACCGGCCAGCTACTTTTCGCTTTTGCGCATCCGCTGTGACAAGAGCAAGTGCGTTGACTGCGGAAAGTGCAAAAAGGTCTGTCCCATGGATGTCGATATGACCGACAACGCCCGGACAAGGCAAAATGGAACGGAATGCATCTTATGCATGGAATGTGTGCAAAATTGCCCTAAAAAGGCACTGGATCTCAAATGACAATCGGGAGGCGTACCTATGAAGATCAGCGATATCGACAAAAATCTGGCGGTGGATGCAAAGGTCGGCGATGAAAATACTGTGTTTCTGGATGCACGGCAGGCGCCGTTTACCATTCACGGCGTGATCCCTGCTGATGAAACCGAAAACTATTACCGCCGCATGCCGCAAACCGTGGCCGACAGCGTGAGCAAGGGCGTCAGCCAGCTCAACCATCACACAGCAGGCGGCCGCGTGCGCTTCCGTACCGATTCGCCCTATGTGTGCATCCACACGGTGCAGTCCTGCGTAACGCAGATGTCCCACATGGCGGTGTGCGGCATCGGCGGCTTTGACCTGTACGCCTCGGCTGACGGCGAAGAGCACCTGTACGCAGGCACCTTCCGCCCGGATTTTCACATGCAGGACGGCTATGACAGCATCGTCAGACTGGGCGACCGCCGCATGCGCACCATCACCATCAACATGCCTCTGTACGGCGGCGTGAATGAGCTGTACATCGGTCTGGACAAGTCCGCCGCGCTGGAGCCTGCGCCCGCCTACCGCTGGGAAAAGCCCGTTGCTTACTACGGCAGTTCCATCACGCAGGGCGGATGCGCCTCGCGCCCCGGTAACAGCTATCAGGCCATCCTTACCCGCAGGCTCGACTGCGACCACATCAACCTGGGCTTCTCGGGCTCCGGCATGGGTGAGCAGGAGGTGGCGCGCTACATCGCCAGCCTTGAGCTGAGCGCCTTTGTGATGGATTACGACTGCAACTCGCGCACGGTGGAGTCGCTCATGGCTACGCACGAGCCGTTCTTCCGTACCATCCGCGAAGCACAGCCCGACCTGCCCATCATCTTCGTATCGCGCCCGCCGATGCTCGTGCATGAGTTCTCGGCCCGCCGCTTTGAGGTGATCGCCCAAACCTACCTCAATGCCCGTGCGGCAGGCGACACCAATGTGTACCTGGTCAACGGACAGCAGTTCTACGACGAATACGCCGGCGACTGCGCCACGGTGGACGGCCTGCATCCCAACGACTACGGCTTTGTGCTGATGGCCAAAACGCTGGAACCGGTGCTCAAAAAGGCGCTGATGAGAGAAAGCGAAAAATATTGATAAGAAACGCTCCCGCGGATGCGGGAGCGTTTGCTATGCCATAAAAGTGGTTCTTTCGCCGCAGAACATCATGACCCGTCCTGCAAACAGCTCGGAAGTCGGTTTTTGCAGATAACCTCTTTCCAGCAGAATTTGACACACCATCTGGATGATGGAACAAAGCTCGGACAGAAACACTCCGCTGATCTGATCGTGCAGATGAGGCGGAATTTCCATTTTCATTCGTTCGTAAAGGGTAGACGCAACGGGCAGCAGTTCAGCTGCCAAAGGTGCAGCCGCTTCGCCGAGCAACGTGGTCAGCAGCTGTGCTTGATCAGGATGAAAGACCGGAATATTCCATTGCAGCCCGCCTGGTGTGCGTGTGGCCAGGTCACAGCGGATGCAGTCGGCAATCAGCAGCTCGTCGGTAAGGGTGAAAGCAGGCCCCTGAATCTGCATGGATTTGAGTCGTGCAAGCAAACTGTGCAGCGTGAGGGTGGAATACAGCTCGTGCGACCAGTAAGCGCGGAAGCCTTTCTGCCGCAGATAGTCGTAGTGTCGCTCGTAGGCGTCGGAGGTAAGTTCGTACACACAAAGCCATCCGCGTGAGCCATCCCTGCGCAGAGGACGCTGAAAACCGGTAAGTTCCGAAAGCTGGTCACGAGCTTCATGGCAGGCCCTGCGAAGAAGTGCCGGCGTCATGGCCCACCACAGCCGCTTTTCCGGAAAGCCGCAGCCGTGAAAGCCGATGGCGCGAATTTGAGGCATCAGTCTGCGAAGAATGTCTGCAACGCTTTCGGCCAGCGAAGCGGCATGACTCAGCAGCAGCTTTTCGGCTTCTTCTGCAAAACGCGCGCGATGGATGATGAGATTTGCGCGGTATTTTTCGCCCTTGCGCTGCAAAAGCTCTGTCTGCAGCATGTGGGGAATCTCATCTTCGACATACATGGTGGGAATGCCGGTGGCAAGAGACAGCTCGTCCACAGAACGGTACTGCTCATAGCAGGCGGCAATGATGGCGCGAACGATCTGCCTGTCAAGAATGGCAGGGTCGACGTCGCCGTTTCGGGTCATCAGCCATTGCTGCTGGTGATAAATATGATTGTCATCCATTTTGATCTGCCATCTCTTTCGCAGCTTTTCACGCCCGTAGAACAGGCGCGTACGTACCGTTTTGGGTGGAAGATGATGCTTTTTGGCAATCTCATCGCACGACAGACCGTTTACATAAAAATCGATCATGATCTCGCGATGCGAAGCGGCCAGCGTATGCAGCGCAGCAAAGGCGGCCTGACGTTCTTCCTGCGTGCCGTCCTCGGGCTGCTCGTCGGCAAGGTCGGCCATCAGGCTGTCGCTCAGCGGCACCGGCATGCGTTTCTGCCGGGTGATGAAACGGCAGTAGCGGTTGTGGGCAACGGTCCAAAGCCAGCTTTCAAAATGGTCAACATGACTGTTTTTTAGCGAGGCAAGGGCTTCGCAAAGAATCTCCTGCGACAGGTCGCGCGCATCCTCAATGTTGTTGAGACGTTTTATGCAATAGCTGAAAACAGCGTTTGCATATCGCTCAACGTCGGGACTGTCCATCCGCTCGCCTCCTGTTTGTGGTCTGTTTTTTATAAAGTATCCGACTTTGGGCAAAGGTTCACATTGCTTCGAAAAAAAGCGCCTTTTTAAGGCGCTTCCATGTGCGGATTTTCAATTTCGGCCCATTCTTCATAAGCGGCTTCCCATGTGTCCGGCGCAAAAGGACGACGCTCGTCGCCGATGCGGCGGGCGTATTTTTCAGCATGCCGCAAAAAGAAAATCACATGCTCGCGGCAGGTGCGCCATTCGCGGAAGATCACTTCGCTCCATACGCGTGCAGCGTTGTATTGATCCGTTTGCTTTACCTGGGCAATCAGCGCTTCACGATCGTAAGGAATGCGGCGCTCTTCCACGCTGCACTGACCGTTTTCAATGGTCAGCAGGGTATAGGGCGCGCCGAAAGCGCCACACTCCAGCGGCAGGCCGCAGCTGCCAGGGTTGATGAACAGATGGTTGCCAAAGCGTGCATGCCACTGACTGTGCGAGTGGCCAAAGATGTACACGCCTGCGGGCAGTGTGCGCAGCGTTTCATGAAAGGCAGGGTTTGCATCCAGCGTGCGGTAAATATCCTGCAGCAGATCTTCATGATTAACCGGTCCGTCAGGATAGCGCAAAGGCAGCAGAGAGGTGCGAAATGGCTCGTGTTCAGCATTGCCGATGAAAACTGCCGAGCTGTGCGTCATGTGGATAGCAACGCCGTCACAGGTGAAATTCACCCTTTCGGGCAGCGCATCCAGCCAGCTGCGGTTTTCAGCGCTGAGCTTTGAGGCGGACCAGTAGGTGACGGCAAACTGCCCGTCGGTGCCGGGCGGCATGCGCAGATGGTTTTCCTCGTTGCCGCGTACGCAAAGCGCCGGGAAGGCAGTGCGCAGGGTGGAGACCACCTCGTCGCCCCAAGGGGCGCTGGTGCAGTAGTCCCCTGCAAACAGAAAGGCGTTTGCACCGCGCTGCAGCGCATCGGCCATCACCAGTTCGAGCGCCGGAAGGTTGCCGTGAATATCCGAAACAATGGCGTATTTCATGCTGCCTCCTTATGCAACGGAGTCAAACTGCGCCTCGTACAGCTTGCGGTAGAAGCCGTTTTGCGCCATCAGGCTGTCGTGCGTGCCCTGTTCGACTACCTTGCCGCCGTCCAGCACCAGAATGTGGTCAGCGGAGCGGATGGTGGACAGACGGTGGGCGATGACAAAGCAGGTTTTGCCCTGCATGAGGGTACGCATGGCGGACTGAATGCGCTGCTCGGTGCGGGTGTCGACGTTGGAGGTGGCCTCATCCAGAATGAGCATGTGCGCGTCCAAAAGCATGGCGCGGGCGATGGTGAGCAGCTGCTTCTGGCCCATGGAAATGCTGGTGCCGTTGTCGCTGAGAACGGTGTCATACCCCTGCGGCAGGCGCGAGATGTAGCCGTGAATGCGCGCAGCTTTTGCCGCGGCGATGACCTCCTCGCGCGTGGCGTTTGGCCGGCCGTAGGCGATGTTGTCGTAGATGGTGCCGTGGAACAGCCATGTGTCCTGCAAAACCATGGTGTAGGCGCGGCGCAGGCTTTTGCGGGTGAGGGTGCGCACATCCTTGCCGTCCACATACACGCCGCCGCCGTCCACGTCGTAAAAGCGCATGAGCAGGTTGATGATGGTGGTTTTGCCTGCGCCGGTAGGGCCGACGATGGCCGTCAGCGATCCGGGCTCGGCGTGCAGGTTCAGCCCATGAATGATGGGCTTGCCCGGCACGTAGGCAAAATCAACATTGCGCAGCTCCACGTCGCCGCGTACATCGGTCAGTTCGATGGCGTTTTCGTCGTCCGCTCTTTCGGGCTCGGCGTCGATCAGGCTGAATACGCGCTCGGCGGCGGCAAAGGCGCTTTGCAGCTCGGCGATGATGTTGGCGATCTCGTTGATGGGGCCGGAGAATTTGCGCGAGTACTGCACAAAGCTGGACAGGTCGCCCAGGCCGATTTCACCCCGCAGAAACAGCGTGGAGCCGAACATGCACACCAGCGCCAGCGAAATATTGTTGATGCAGTTGACCGACGGGCCGGTGATGGTGCCGTAGGCTTCGGCCACGGTGTAGGCGTCCACAGCAGCGTCGTTTTTGCGGTCAAACCGCTCAAGCACAGCCGCTTCGCGGTCATACGCGCGGATGGTTTTTTGCCCTGAGAGCATTTCCTCCACAAAGCCGTTCAGTTCGCCCAGCTTTCCGCTGCGGCGGCGAAACAGCGGGCGTACCTTTTGGGTCAGCCATTTGACGAACACGATGGTGAGGGGAATGGTAAACAGGAAGATGAGGATGAGCCTGGGCGCGATGGTGAGCATCATCACAAAGGAGACGGTCACCGTAACGATGCTTTGCAGAATCTGTAAAAGGTCGCTGGACAGGGCCTGATTGACCGTGTCTACGTCGTAGGTGATGGAGGAGATGATGTCGCCTGTCTGATAACGGTCAAAGAAGCTGACTGGCAGCGCCGTCAGGTTTTCGAATACGTCGTGGCGCATCTGTTTGGAAACCGTGCGCGACAGGCGGATCATGACGGCGTTGAGCAAAAAGGTCAGTATGGAGGACGCTGTGTAGAACACCGCCATCAGGACGGCACAGCGAATGACGGTGTCGAAGTCAACTTTGCCTGCACCCAGATCAATGGCGTTGATGGCCGTGCCCGACAGCTTGGGGCCGTACAGCGCCAGCAGACTGGACGAGACGGACAGAATGAGCGACAGCACCAGCAACAGACGGTTGCGGCCCAGGTACTGCCACAGCCTGCGCAAAAGGGCGGATTTGCTGACGGTTTTGTTGTCCAGCCTGCGGTGATCGCCGTTGAGGCCCTTGACCTCGGCGCGTGTGAGGCGTCCGCCGCCGATAAGGTTGGGGTTGGACATTATACCGCCTCCTTTCCGTCGCCCATCTGCGTCTGGGCAATGATGCGGTATTCCTCGCAGGTTTGCATAAGCTCATCATGCGTGCCGCTGCCGATGACCTCGCCATCGTCCAGCACGAGGATGAGGTCGGCATGCATCAGCGAGCTTACGCGCTGCGCCACCAGCACAGTGGTGGTGTGGCGGTAGTGCTGCCGCAGGGCACGGCGCAGGTTGGCGTCGGTGCGGTAATCCAGCGCGGAGGAAGAGTCGTCCAGAATGAGGATATCCGGGTCGCCGGCCAGCGCGCGGGCGATGAGCAGGCGCTGCTTCTGACCGCCGGAAAGGTTGTTGCCGCGTACCATGACTTCCGCCTGCATGCCGCCCTCCTTGTGAGGGATGAAGTCAGCCTGCGCATGCTGTGCGGCGCGTTCCAGCGCTGTGTCGTCCATATCACGGAAGAAGCGGATGTTGTCGGCAATGGTGCCCTCGGTGACAAAGTCGTTCTGGAACACCACGCCAAAACGGCTGCGCAGTTCGGTTGCGTCCATGGTGCGCACGTCCTGCCCGTCGATGAGGATCTGCCCTTCGTCGGGATCGTAGAGGCGCATGAGCAGGTTGATGATGGTAGACTTGCCGCTGCCCGTGGAGCCCAGAATGCCCAGAACCTGTCCGCTTTGCAGACGGAAGCTGAGGTGCTCAAGGTTTTTGCCCACGCCGGTGTAGGAAAAACTGACGTCACGGAATTCGATGTGCGGCGCATTTGGTTCGGCCTCTTTGGCAGGCTGCTGCTGAAGATCGGCAGGCTGATTGAGCACGTCCGCCACGCGCCGCGCGCTGGCCTCGCCCTTGGACCACATGACAAAAATGCGGGTGATGCCCAGCATGGCATTCAAAATCATGGTAAAGTACTGTAAAAACGCCACGATCACGCCGGGCGGGCAGTGGCCGCCGTTGACGCGCAGCGCGCCGACAACAACCACCAGCGTAAGGCCGAGGTTTAACACCAGCGAGCTTGCCGGGTTTGTGATGGCAGCGACCGTTCCGGCCTTCAGGTCGGTGGCGGTCAGTTCTTCATTTACGCTGTGAAAGCGCTGTTTTTCGTCGTCGGTTTTGCTTAATGCCTTGATCACGCGGATGCCGGTAATGTTCTCCTGCACAACGCGCACCACGCGGTCCAGAATGGTCTGCTCATGCGTATACAGCGGCACGGTGGTTTTGGTCACGCGGTACACCACCACGGCGATGATGGGCAGCATGGCCACC
The DNA here is from genome assembly GCA_017473345.1 of Clostridia bacterium. Classification (GTDB taxonomy): domain Bacteria; phylum Bacillota; class Clostridia; order Christensenellales; family Aristaeellaceae; genus Limiplasma. Next base: position 17,885 of record JAFULL010000014.1, read on the forward strand.
AGCACCAGTGACAGCATCACGTCCATGCCCAGCATCATGATGATGCCGCCCACCAGCAAACTGGGCGCACGAATGCCCAGCCGCTGAATGCGCGCCAGCAGCTGGTTTACATTGTAGGTATCGCTGGTCAGTCTCGATTCGGCGGAGGCGACGGTCAGCCCGTCCATCTGCCGGGCCGACAGGCTCTGCAGCTTTTCAAACAGGTCATGCCGCACACTGCGCGTGATGCGCCCGGAACTGACGGCAGACATGCGGTTGGCAATGACATTTGCGCCCAGGCAGAGAAATGCGCACAAAAGCATCAGCCCGCCGAAAAGATAGATGCTTTTCACATCGCCCTGCGGCACCTTCACGTCCAGCATGATCTCCATCAGGTAGGGGATCAAAAGCTCCGCCAAAGCGCCCATGAGCTTGATGAGCATCGTAAGCACGATGTAGCCCAAATAGGGCCGTATGTATTTCTTCAGTTCAGACATGGTCGTCTTCCTCCGTTTCCACTTATCCAGTCTAAACCGGAAAGGCGGATTTGTAAAGCGTGCAGTTTTGTCTTTGACTTGTATAAATGTAACATGTTCCTGTATAATGATGTCATCATCTTTCCCGGAGGACATGTCATGACGCTTTTTCTCACCAGCAGCCACTGCATTCCCGACGCAGACCGTGCCATCCTCAACCCCGCCAACGGCCTGGTGGACAAGCTGCGTGAAAACCTGCCCGACCATCCCCACTGCCTGTTTGTATGCTCGAATCCTGACAGCGCAGAAAAAACCGACTGGATCGCCCATGAAACAGCCGACATCTTTGCGGAAGCGGGCATGCCGTTTTCAGGTCTTGACGTACTGGATGGACGCACTGCCGACAAAGCGGCCGAGCTGGTGGCAAAAAGCCAGTTTATCGTGCTGTGCGGCGGCCATGTACCCACGCAGAACGCCTTTTTTCAAAAAATTGGTCTACGCCGCCTTTTGTGGGATTATCAGGGCGCGGTGATGGGCATCAGCGCAGGTACGATGAACGCCGCCGATGTGGTGTATGCCCAGCCGGAACTGCCGGGTGAATCCATCGACCTGCACTATGAGCGTTTTCTGCCCGGGCTTGGACTAACGGAAGTCATGCTGCTGCCGCATTATCAGAAGGAGCGCCATACCCTGCTGGACGGAAAACGGCTGTATGAGGACATCACCTATGCCGACAGCATGGGCCATACCTTTTATGCCATGCCCGACGGCAGCTGGCTGTTTCAGAAGGATGGAAAGGCGGAGATCCGCGGCGGGGCGTACTGCATCCGCAACGGGCAGATCCAGTGCATTGCGCATGCGGGCGATGTGACGTATGTACGCTGAATGGGATTAGCCCTTGTCAAGCGGTAGTAAAAAAGGTATACTATATATGGAGCAGTATGCTCATTTCAATATCCAAGGAGAACCGTTATGGAAAAGGTTTTGATTATCGGCGCGGGCCCGGCAGGTCTTACAGCCGGTTATGAATTGGCCAAGAAGGGATATGACGTTACGATTCTGGAAAAGAGCCAGGATATCGGCGGCATCCCCAAAACGGTGCGCTACAAGGGCAACCGCATGGACCTGGGCGGCCACCGCTTTTTCAGCAAGGATCAGCGCGTGATGAACTGGTGGCATGAGGTGATGCCCATGCAGGGCGCGCCTGCCTATGACGACAAGGTGCTGGGCCGCAGTGTGCCGCTGAGCGAAGGCGGTCCCGATCCTGAAAAAGAAGATCGCGTGATGCTCACCCGCAACCGCGTCAGCCGCATCTATTACGACAAGAAGTTCTTTGACTATCCCATCTCTCTTAAGATGGATACGCTCAAGACCATGGGTTTTGGCACCACCATGCAGGTGGGCTTCAGCTTCCTGAAGGCCACAGTTTTCAAAAAGCCCAACGACAATCTGGAGAACTACTATATCAACAGCTTTGGCAAAAAGCTGTACAGCATGTTCTTCGAAGGCTACACCGAAAACCTGTGGGGCCGCCATCCCAGCGAGATCGACGCCAGCTGGGGCAAGCAGCGCACCAAGGAACTGAGCATCTTCAGCATCCTCAAGGATATGCTGTCGAAGGTGTTCATGTCCAAGGAGCAGCGCGCCAAGCATGTGCAGACCTCGCTGATCGAGGAATTCATCTATCCCAAGTTCGGTCCCGGCCAGCTGTGGGAGACCGTGGCTGCCGACATTGAAAAGATGGGCGGCAAGGTGATCAAGGGTTCTGAAGTGCTGGGCCTGACCACGGCCGACGGCCGCGTGCAGACGCTGCGCTACCGCGATGAAAATGGCGAACATGAGATGGAGGCTGACATTTTCTTCTCCTCCATGCCCATCAAGGACCTGGTGGCCGGCATGAACGATGTGCCCGAAAACGTGGCAAAGGTCGCAGAGGGCCTTCCTTACCGCGACTATGTCACCGTGGGCCTGCTGGTGGACAAGCTCAACCTCAAAAACGAAACCCAGCACAAAACCCTTGGAAACATCGTGCCCGACTGCTGGATCTATGTGCACGACAAGACCGTGAAGCTGGGCCGCATGCAGATTTTCAACAACTGGTCTCCCTATATGGTGGAGGATCCCGAGCACACGGTGTGGATCGGCCTGGAATACTTCTGCAACGAGGGCGACGAGTTCTGGAACCTGTCCGATGAAGAAGCCATTCAGCTGGCGGCTAACGAGCTGTGCTCCATGGGCGTCATCAACAGCCCGGACGAGGTGAAGATGAGCCACCGCGAGCGCGTGCAGAAGGCCTATCCTGCCTACTTTGACACCTATGACGATATCGGCACGGTGGTTGATTACCTCAACACCTTCGATAACCTCTACTGCGTTGGCCGCAATGGTCAGCACCGCTACAACAACATGGACCACTCCATGGCCACGGCTTTTGAGGCGGTGGGCAACATCGTAAACGGCGTGAAGGACAAGACCAACATCTGGAACGTCAACACCGAGCAGGAGTACCACGAGGAAAAGAAGAACTGAGGAGGCACCTTTCGTTGCTTCGTTTCATTCCAAGAGACACGCGCCCGTTTGACGGGCGCGAAGCCGCCGCGCTGCGCCCCTGCGAAGGAGTGACGGCGCGGCTTTTATACGCGCGCGGCATCACCACGGCGCAAGAGGCGCAGGCGTTTTTGCATCCGTCGCTTGACCAGCTGCATGACCCTATGCTTATGCATGGCATGGCGCAGGCGGTATCCATCCTGACCGATGCGCGCGACCGCGCTCTGTCCACCGTTGTGTACGGCGACTACGACGTGGACGGCATCTGCGCATGCTCACTGCTGACGCTGGCGCTGCGCAGGTTTGGCATTGACGCACAGCCGCATACGCCGCTGCGCGAGGAGGGCTATGGTCTCAACTGCGACGCTGTGCGCGAACTGGCGAAAACCTACCGCGTATTGGTGACGGTCGACCTTGGCATCACCAATCACGAGGAAGTACGTCTGGCGCAGAGCCTGGGCATGAAGGTGGTCGTGACCGATCACCATGGTCTGGGCCTGGAAGCCAGCCCCGCCGACGCCGTGATGAACCCGCTGCTGGGCGATTATCCCTTCCGCAAGCTTTGCGGCACAGGCGTGGCGTTCAAGCTGGCTACCGCTTTGCTTGGGCTGGACAACTGCCTTGATTTTCTGGATCTGGCTGCGCTGGCGACGGTGGCGGATATCGTGCCTTTGCAGGACGAAAACCGTGTACTGGTGTCGCTGGGCTTAAAGACCATCGCTTCGCGTGCGCGCATCGGCATGCGCGCGCTTTTGGAAGTCAGCGGCGATCCGCAGGATATCGACAGCGACACGCTGGGCTATCGGCTGGGGCCAAGGCTGAATGCATCGGGCCGCTTGGGCGATGCAGGCAAGGGCGTGCGTCTGATGATGACCGATGATCTGACCGAAGCGCGGGAGCTTGCGCAGGAACTGGATGAACTCAACACCCAGCGCAAGACCACCGAATCCGAACTAGTGAAGGCGGCGGAGAAAAAAGCTGCAGAGCATGATTTCGTCCGCAGCCGCGCGCTGATCGTGAAGGGTACCGACTGGCATGTGGGCGTTGTGGGTCTCGCAGCCGGACGGCTGTGCACGCATTATTACTGTCCCACCTGTGTACTCAGCGAGCACGAAGGCATGCTGCACGGCAGCCTGCGCAGCATACCCGGCATAAACATCCACAAATGCCTGCAAAAATGCGACGATCTGCTTTTGCGCTACGGCGGCCACGAACAGGCTGCAGGCGTAACGCTCGCAAGCGAGCAGTTCGAAGCGTTTTGCGAACGCCTGCAGTCAGCTGTGAATGAGGCGGATGAAAGCTACTTCGTGCCTGCGCAGGAGTTTGATGCCGTTGTCACCCTGCCTGAATGCACTGAAAAACTGCTGGAAGAACTGGAACAGATGGCCCCCTTCGGCTGCGGAAACCCCGCACCGCTGTTTCTGGCAAATGGTCTGCATCCGGAGGAGGCCCGCGCCGTTGGAGGAGACGGTTCTCACCTGAAGCTGACCGTTCGGCAGGAGGGGCGCATGATGGGCGGCATCGCCTTTGGACTGGGCGCGATGGCATCGCGCATGCCTGACCGGATCGATGCGGTGTTTGCCCTTGGCCGTAATACTTTCCGCGGCGTGACCAGCCTGCAGCTGGATGTAAAGGCCATTCAGGCTGTACAGGCGGCGCGCATGGAACAGCTGCAAAAGCCCGATCCTGCCCGCGAACAGCAGGCGCTGCTGGACGCCCTGCTGGATGCTTTTTCGCTCAAGGCAGGAAATGAAGCATCCGACACAGAAATCATACAGGAAACGGATGACGCTGCTTTGCAGTTTGCGCTGCAGCAAAAGCAGCGCGGCCACCTGCTGGCGTCACGCACGGCTGCATCGGCTCTGCGGGCCCTGCATATGGCCGAGCTGGACGTTTGCACCAATGCGCCCGATGATCCGCGCGGTTTTGCCACGCTGGTCACGTCGCCGCTGCTGTCCATGACGCAGGGCCATTGGCGTCACGTGTGGCTGCTGGACGGTGAAATCTGTCCCAGCGAAGCTGAACTGTGGCGAGCATGTTTGCCTGAGGCACAGGTGCACGTGCTGCCCGTGAGCGCAGAACTGCGCAATATCGCCGCCGCGATCGACGCAGGCGACGCAGCCTACCGGGTGCTGTACAAGGCGATCCGTTCGGGCGTTTACCGCACGCTGCAGCAAGTGGCTGAAGCCGCGCAGCTGACGCAGGTCCAGACCCGCGCGGGGCTCCATGCCTTCCGCCAGCTGGGGCTGATCGAACTGACCGAAACGCCCTTCCGTTACACGCTTTGCGCGGCGCAAAAGTGCTCGCTGGGCGACAGCCGCATCCTTGCGGCACTTCGGAAACTGGTATAACGAACACAGGGAAAGGGGTGATGCGCATGACCAAACCCAAACTGCATGGTATGATGCTTTTGCACGGAACGCTGCTGTTGTATTCCGTGGTGAGTGTATTTGCAAAGCTTGCAGGCATTCAGATGGGGGCGGGAAGCTGGCCCCTGACGGTTGTTTATCTTGGGCTGGAGGTGCTGACGCTGGGTGTGTATTCCATCCTGTGGCAGCAGGTGCTCAGGCGCATGCCGCTCAACTTCGCCTATTCCAACAAGGGCATTTGCACCCTGTGGACGGCGCTGTTCGGGCTGACCTTCTTCGGCGAAAGCCTTACTTTGGGAAAGACGCTGGGCATCGTGGTGGTGCTCATCGGAGTGCTGCTCGTGGTGACGGATCATGAATAGCGGCGTGCTCATCTACCTCATCACTCCGCTTTTGTCCGCAGTCAGCCAGCTCATGCTCAAAAAAGCGGCGGACAACCCCAAATACACGGGCCTGCGCGCCTACCTCAACTGGCAGGTCATTCTGGCCTACGCGCTGTTCTTCGGCTGCATGCTCTTAAATGTCGTCGCCCTGCGCACGCTGGACCTGACCATCGCAAGCGTGCTGGAGGCCTCCGGCTATATCTATGTGATGGCGCTGAGCTTCTTCTTCCTGAAGGAAAAGATCAGCCGCCGCCGTCTCATCGGCAACATCGTTATCATCGTGGGCATTGTGCTCACGCTCACATTGTGATCAATCCCATTCTCCAAGGAGGAATGTTCTCATGGAAACTCCCGTCGCCCCTCAGAAAAAGATTATCTTTTCCGGCATTCAGCCCTCCGGCACGCTGACGCTTGGCAACTACATCGGCGCGCTTCGCAACTTCAAGAAACTCGAGGATGAATACCAGTGCATTTACTGCGTGGTGGATATGCACGCCATCACCGTCCGTCAGGAAGCCGCCGCTCTGCGCAAGCGCTGCCTGGAGCTGGCCGGCATCTACATTGCCAGCGGCCTCGACCCCAAGAAGAACGTTATCTACTGCCAGAGCCACGTCAGCGGCCATGCGGAGCTGAGCTGGATCCTCAACTGCTTCACCTACATGGGTGAGCTCAACCGCATGACCCAGTTCAAGGACAAGTCCGCCAAGCATGCCGACAACATCAACGCCGGCCTGTTCACCTATCCCGTGCTGATGGCGTCCGACATCCTGCTGTTCCAGACTGATCTGGTGCCTATCGGCGCTGACCAGAAGCAGCATTTGGAACTCACCCGCGATATCGCCCAGCGCTTCAATGGCGTGTACGGCGACGTGTTCACCATCCCCGAGGGCTACTTCGGCAAGGTGGGCAGCCGCATCATGAGCCTGCAGGAGCCCACCCGCAAGATGAGCAAGTCCGATCCTGAGGATACCTTCATCGCCCTGCTCGACCCGCCGGACGTCATCCGCCGCAAGGTCAAGCGCGCCGTCACCGACAGCGACGCCGAGATCCGCTTCGATCCCGCCAACAAGCCCGGCGTGAGCAACCTGCTCAGCATCATCGCCGCCCTTAACGACCAGACTCCCGATCAGGTTGCAGCCGAGCTGCAGGGCCAGGGCTACGGCAAGCTCAAGGAGCGCGTTGCCGACTGCGTCATCGCTACCCTCGAGCCCATGCAGGCCGAGCACAAGCGCCTGATGGCTGACAAGGCCTATCTGCAGGGCGTGCTTGACGAAAACGCCCAGATCGCCAACAAGATGGCCATGAAGACCCTGCGCAAAGTCCAGCGCAAAGTGGGCTTCGCCGACAGGGGCCGTTAAGAGAACGTAAAGGAACGTCAGGAGGCTCCGCCTCCCGAACCCTCCGCCAAAGGGATTTCATCCCTTTGGAATCCCATGATGGGATTCTTAAGGGTGATAACCCTTAAGCAGGGGTTCGGGGGCGGAGCCCCTGACGTTCTCCTGGTTTTACGGTATGCACACCACTCTCCCAGCAGTAAAGTCGCCGGGGGCGAGCTGGGGATTGACGGTGAGGAACAGGCCTGGGGGAAGGCTGAAGAGCTCGGAGAGGGTGGACAGGTCTTCAAACTGACCCATCACATAGCTGGAGGAGCCGCTGGGACACAGACGGCGTGTTTGCTGCGGAGGGACGCAGTAGCGCGTGCCGGGAGCAAGACGGGTGGTCGGCAGGGTTGGGTTGGCCGCGCGCATGGCCTGCCAGGACACGTTGTGCTGAAGTAGCAGGTCAGTGAAGGTCTGGCCGTTTTGTACAATGGCACTCTGGTAGCCGAGGGGACACAGGCGGATGGGAATGGTCACCTGCGGCTGACTGGGAAGGCTGGGTGTGGGAAGTTCAACGGGACCTTCGCCGGGCTGCGCAGGCTGATCCACTTCAGGCGTGGGCAAAGTGGCCGGGCCTTCGTCGGGCTGGGCCGGAACGTCGATCATCGTCATGAAAACACTCCTTTGACAAAAGATTCCGTTATCAGTATACGGAGTCTTTTTCAGTTGGTGCGTTTTCCAGCGCCTGCCGCAGGGTCTGAGCCTCCAGCCGGGCGGCGGCAAGGGCTTCCTCCAGTGCCTGCGCGCGGCTTTGCTGCAGGGCGACGGCATCGTTGGCTTCCTGCGAGGAAAGCACGGCGTCGGTCAGCTTTTGGCTCAGTGCGTCGCGCTGCTGGATCGCCTGCTGAAGCTCGCGTTTGCTTTGCAGCGCTTCCAGCGCCAGCGCATCCTGCTCGGCACGCAGCTTTGCGATCAGCTGGTTTTGTTCAAGACTGGTATGAAGAATAAAACCGGTAACGGTCAAAAGCGACAGGATCAGCGCGGAGAGGATGGCGACGGTCTGCTTCATGGAGTACTCCTTTGCAACAAAAATGCGTCCGGCAACAGTTTGTGCCGGACGCATGAAAAGAATGCATATACCATTACGGTGTAAGGGGTTCCTCCACCTTTTCCACAGGCTGCGGGTCGGGCAGCGGCGGCAGTTCGCGGATGTCGGAAATGCCGAAGTGCTCCAGAAATTTGTCGGTGGTGGCATAGAGGATGGGGCGGCCGAGAGCTTCCTTGCGGCCCACTTCCTTGATGAGGCCTTTTTGCAGAAGCGACTGCACCGAATAGTCGCACTTCACGCCGCTCACCTGCTCCACCTCACCCTTGGTGGTAGGCTGACGGTAGGCGATTACAGCCAGCGTTTCCATGGCCGTCTGCGACAGGGACTGGCGCTGCACAGGCTGCAGCAGGCGCTCCACATAGGGGGCGAATTCCGGGCGCGTTTCCAGACGCAGGTGATCGCCGTAGCGCCTGACGGCAATGCCGCGCTTCTGATCGTCGAAAAGACGCTCCATATGGTCCACGGCCTGCACGGTTTCCAGCTCGCTCAGACCCAGAGCCGCACTCAGGTCACTGATTGACACCGGCTCGCCTGCGACGAACAGAATGGCCTCGATGATCTGCGGAATCTGGTTCATCTCCATCGTCTCCATTGGTTTCCTTCCTTCCGGGTACCAGCAAAATGGTGTCAAATGTGGCGCTCTGCTTCACATGCGCCCTGCCCAGCTTGAGAATTTCCAGCAGGGCAATGAACAGGGTGACCACTTCTTCCTTGCCGGGCGCATCGCTGAACAGCTCGTCAAAACGCGCCTCGCCCAGCACCAGCCGGCTTTCGATGGCCTCCATGCAGCCTTCCACCGTGTAGTTGTCGCGGCGGATGTCGCGCAGGCGGAACTCTACCTCGCGCGGCTCTGCCGGAGTGCGGTTCTGCACGCGCAAAAGTGCTTCCCACAGAGCCTCCAGCGTAAGGCCGTCCAGCTCAAAGGTGGGCGGCGGCAGGGGGTATTCCTCCGGCAGCTTGCCAAAAACCTGCTTTGCGCTTTTTTCAAACGCGGTCATGTTTTCGGCGCTTTCCTTAAACTGCTTGTAGGCGATCAGTCGTGCGATCAGCGCCTGCTCGGGGTCTTCCTCTTCCTCCTTGGGAGGCTTGGGCAGCAGGTGCCGGCTTTTGATTTCCACCAGCGTGGCCGCCATGGTAATGAACTCGCTGGCCTCGTCCATGTCGAAATCGTCTGCATTGCGCACGATTTCGATGTACTGCTCGGTGATATCGCTGACGAAAATCTCCTGCAGGTCGATTTTGGCCTTGCCAATCAGCGTCAGCAGCAGGTCCAGCGGGCCGTCAAACTGTTTGAGATGAAACTGTACAGCCATCAGCTCAACCCCGCAATTGACAGAAACAGGTTGAGCACAGCGTCCTCCACGGCATTGAACGCGGTGGTGAGGATGTTGCTCAGCCCGCCGCTTAAGCACAGCACGATCAGCGCGACCTGAACGATCTGGAATACATTGGGGTTCAGACGCAGACGGCCCCGGAACAGAATATCGTTAAAGATGTGGTAGCCGTCCAGCGGGGGAATGGGCAGCAGATTGAACAGGCCAACCGACAGATTCATGCTGCCAAACATCAGCAAAAAGCGCTGCACATACTGCAGCCACGGCGTGCGCATGACCTGAGCATTCTGTCCGCCTGCGCCGCCCACCAGCACCGCATAGCCGATGCCGTCGGACGACAGCAGCTGCCGCGCGCCGTACATGGCAATGACCTCAGGCTTCCACAAAAGGCTGTTGAGACCTACGGCCAGACCGAGAGACAGCAGAAACAGCGTGATATTGACCGTGATGCCTGCAATGCTCACCAGAAAATCATCGCGGCGGTAGTTGTCAAAGTTGCGGGGATTGACCGGCACGGGCTTGGCCCAGCCAAAGCCGAAAAACACCAGAAAAAGCGTGCCCAGAGGATCCAGATGCTTGCGGGGGTTCATTGAAAGACGGCCCAGCATTTTGGCGGTGGGATCGCCGCACTGCCATGCCACATAACCGTGCGCGATCTCGTGCAGGATCAGCGTCAGAAGAATGGACGCGGCGAAATAGATCAGGTAAATGATGAAACCCACCGGGTCGGTCGTCAGCCAGTTGAACCAGCTCTGCAGTCTGCTTACAATGCCCATACAAAACCTCCTTGTCAAAGACGCACATAATCGCGCCTGTCAAAAGTGTGGGGAATGGTAAAGATTATACCCTGCAAAGCCCAAAATAGCAAGCAAACGCATTCAATGACATTCAACGGCAAATTTTCCATTCATTCAATGGGAGGGAAAATGATTGCAAAAGAAAAAACGGTATGATATAATCGATCCAACTGGTGATTAATCAGATTTTTTCATTTCATGAATGAATGACATCGTTGAACGGAAAGAGGACTTTGCTTGCGTTATGCATTGTTGTTAAAGCCCCATGCCAATATTCGCTATCGTCAGTCGCTTGAAAAACTGGCGCTGATTGAATTGAAATGCATGCTTGAAGCCTGGGGAATGCAGGATGTTCCGGTCGGAACGCAGACCATTGAAAACGAAAGCTTTATCACCTTTGAAACAGACCGGCTGACGGATGCGGCCTGGTGTGAAATTTCGCGCCATTCATCGGTCTGTTTTGCTGCTGAATACATGACGGACGGGCTGATGAGGCCGCTGCGCCGCCATGTGCAGGGCGTTATGCCGGATGATCTTCCCCATGTGCTCAAGTACAAGGGCAAGACCAATGCCGATTTCACGCAGATGATGCTGCACTGCGCCAAGGCTGCGTCGGACTTTGCCACCAGCAGCGAAGCGCTTCGTGTGCTGGATCCCATGTGTGGCAAGGGCACCACGCTGTTCTGTGCGCTGTGCGAGGGTCATGACGCCGTGGGCGTGGACATGGACCTGAAAGCGCTGCAGGAGACGGACAATTATTTTGAACGTTCGCTCAAGCTGCACCGCATCAAGCACAAGCGCACTGAGCAGTCGCTTACGCTCAAGGGCGGCAATGCCCGGGCTGTGGCCTATACAGCAGCGCCGGATGCACAGGGCATGAAGGACGGCAGCGCGCTCAAACTGGAACTCATCGGCGGTGACGCTGCAAGGCTTGGCGAGCTGGTCAAACCCGGCAGCGTGCATCTCATCGCAAGCGACCTGCCCTATGGCGTGCAGCATGCGCCCAAGGAAAAGGGAGGCCTGTCCTCGCTTGGCCGGCTTGTGCAGCGTGTGGCGCCCGGCTGTGTGCGTGCGCTCAAACCCGGCGGAGCGCTGGCGTTTTCATTCAATATTTACACTCTGCGCCGCAAAGAAGTGGAGCAGGTGCTTACAGAAGCCGGCCTGCATGTGCTCAGTGAAGGCCCCTATGCCGATTTTTCGCACTGGGTGGAGCAGGCCGTGGAGCGCGACGTGGTGGTCGCGCGCAAGGAAAAGTAAGACGTGTTGTTTTGGGTAAGGAGGGTTTGATTTGCAGATAGAAGAACTGCAGGCCATGACGGTGATCCAGCTGCGTAAACTGGCCAAGGAAAACGGCGTAAAGCTCAGCGCCGGTATCGATAAGGCGGGCATTGTGGAACGTGTTGCACAGGCGCTTGAAACCAGGACCGAAGCGCCCCAGCCTGTAAAAGAAGAAACGGCAGCTCCTGCGGCGGATCAGCTGCAGCAGGCCAGTCTGTCTGCCGACGTTACCAGCGTGGCGCCCGGCGGATACCGCCCGGCCTATCGTCAGGCATGGCAGGCCCGTCCTGCAACGCCGCGCGAAACGCCGCAAAAGCCCACATGGCAGCGCCCGGCCGGTGCAGTGAACCGTTTTGGTCCGCAGAGCCGCTCCACCCAGCCCATCCAGCAGGAAGAACGCACGCCTGCCGAGCAGCCGCGCCCTGTGCAGGAGCCGCAGCGCCCCGCGCAGGATAATGCTCCCCGTCTGGACGGCTATCGCCTGGGTTACCGTGCTGCGCCGCAGCGCCAGCCCTATCAGAATCGCAGCGACTACGGCAGCCAGAACTACGGCGGCTATCAGCAGCGTAATTATCAGCAGAATAACTATGGCTATCAGAACCGCGGTTATCAGCAGAACAACTACCAGCAGGGCAGCTATCAGCAAAATAATTATCAGCAGAATAACAATTACGGCTACCAGCAGCGCAGCTATCCGCCGCGCACCTATCAGCCACAGCAGTCTGCTGAAAACAATTTCAATGATGACCTCTACCGTATGCAGCGCGACACGCAGTTTGCCGAGCAGACCGAGGCGGGTCAGCTGCCGGATCTTTTGCAGACGGTGCCCAGCGAACCTGCTGCGGGCATTCTGGAAGTACTGCCCGACGGCTATGGTTTCCTGCGCAGCCGCACGCTGCTGCCGGGCAAGAAGGATATTTATGTGTCCATGGCGCAGATCCGCCGCTTTGGCCTGCGCACCGGCGACCGCGTAGAGGGACAGGCCCGTGTGCAGCGCGAAGGCGACAAGTTTGCGGCGCTGCTGGCGGTGGAAAAGGTCAATGGTGAAGAGGCACAGGAAAATCCCGATCGTTTGTCATTTGAACAGCTGGTGCCGGTCTATCCCGACCGCCGCATCGTGCTGGAAGATCCCAATGGGAAAACGCCCATGGCTATCCGCCTGGTGGACCTGATCGCACCGATGGGCTTTGGCCAGCGCGCCATGATCGCCTGCCCGCCGGAAAGCGGCCGGCTTCAGCTGATGCACGATTTGTGCTGCGCCATCAAGCGCAACGACCCCGATGCAGACGTGCTGATGCTGCTCATCGACGTTGCTCCCGAAGAAGTGACCGAAATCAGCGAAAGCGTGGACGCTGAAGTATTCGCCTCCACATTCGCCGACGCTCCCGAAACACAGACCCGCGTGAGCGAAACCATGCTGGAACGCGCTCAGCGTCTGGTGGAAATGAATCACAACGTAGTCATTCTGCTGGATAGCCTGAGCAAACTGACCCGTGCCTATCAGGCGGTGCTGTCGCAGGGCGGACGCCCCATGACCAACACCATTGCTCCTGCTGCGCTGGTCAAGCCCAAGCGTTTCTTTGGCGCGGCGCGCAATACCCGCGACGCCGGCAGCCTCACCATGATCGCCACCATCGCCGTGGATACCGGCTCCCGCGTGGACGATATCATCTTTGAGGAATTCCGCGGCACGGCCAATATGGAGATCACCCTTTGCCCCGAGCAGGAAAACGATCCGCTGCATCCCATGATCAACCTGCTGCTCAGCGGCACCAAAAAGGACGACATGCTGCTCAGCGCCGAGCAGAAGGAAGGCCTGCGCAGCATCCGCAGGGTGCTGGGCTCCGCCACCAACGGCGAGGCCGTGGTGCAGCTGGTGGATATGATGAAAAAGACCAAATGCAACGCCGACCTGCTGGAGCGCCTGAAGGACTGGATCGCCCTGTGGGAAAAGAGCGGCTATCTGAAACGGTAATATAGCAAAACACCGCAGGAAAGGTCCTGCGGTGTTTTGATATCGTCAGTCGATGCGCACGTCATAACCCGAGGGGATCTCGATGAGGGTGCCATTGGCGTTGGCCCACAGCGTCAGCGCGCTGGGATTGTACAGCCGCCTGCCATCGGCGGAGATGTGCATGCTGCGCCATGCCTCCACATAATCGTGGATTTCGATGTTGGTGGCGTACCAGATATCTTCGCGTCCGCCGACAAACGCGGCAAAGTCCTCGATGACCTGCCAGTTGTTGTTGGCCTCAAACTCGTAGCTGTGGCCCCAAAGGTAGAACAGCTGCGGCCGGTACGGCTTGCCGGACACGAACTTCTGCGCCATCTCCATCAGGCGGGGATCGTCATGATGGCAGGTGGCGGGCATCTGCAGCCAGTTTTGCGGCAGATCGAACCGGCGGGTGGATTCCACCGTGCGGGAATAGGCGATGCCGCAGCCTTTGAGCGTTTCGGCCAGCTCAGGGGTAACGGTACCGTAGGGGTAGGCCATGCCGCGCACGATGCAGCCGAACATGTTTTCAAGCTCCTCACGGTCGCGCATGACCTGCCAGATGGCGTGAGCCGGGGGCAGATCGGGCAGATCACCGTGCCACAGCGCATGCACGGCAACCTCGTGGCCGGAACCTGCGTACAGGTCGTAGGCGGCCTGACGGGTCATGCGGCGATGAATGTGGCCGTTGGGGAAAACAGTGCCCTCGGGCGAAAACTGTCCGCCGTTGAGGTTAAAGGTGCCTTTCAGGCCGTTGCGGTTCATGATGGCGATCAGCCGGGCATCCTGCTCCACACCGTCGTCATAGCTGAGCGTAAGGGCCTTCGAAAGGCCTTTGGGAAATACCATCCAAAGCTGAATCATATGCAGTTCACCTCGCAGAAAATGTGTATAAGGTTTCGTGAAAAAACGGCAAAAAACCTGCTGAAAAGACAAAAAAGGGCCGGGATGTTTGGAACATCCCGGCTTTAAGTTAGTCCTCAATCTCGCCTGCGGCGGCCATTACGCTGCGAAGGCCCGCCACGCTCTCCACAGGCAGGGAGAACATAATCGTGTGGGCCGGGCTCTGCACGCCGGCATTTTCCATGATGGCGCGCATGAGGGTGCTCTTTTGGTTAGCAGCAGTCAGAATGAGCAGCATCTCCTTCTCATCGGCGATCGACAGGCCGAAGAAACGGTTTTCGCCGTCGGGGTTGGTGCCCTTGGCGTGCAGCACGGTACCGCCCATGGCGCCTGCGCTGCGGGCGGCGTCCATCACGGTATCGACATGGCCGCGGTTGCAAATAGCGATGATCAGCTCGTAGAGGAACGTCGAGGGCATATCCTTCACCTCTTCCAGAATGATGTTTTGTCCTTGGGTAAAGTATTTCAGACTGCTGGAGCCTGCGATGCTGGCGATGGGAATGGTGAACGCCACGCCGCTGCCGGGCATGTTGAGGCCCACTTCGCCGATCAACGCATTCATCAGGCGCTTTGCGCGGGGACGGGTGGTCATTGCGTAAAACAGTTCTTTTTCGGTCTCTTCCAGGCCCAGCAGGTCCAGCAGTTTCTTTCCGGCTGTGCCCTGGCACAGGAGGCTGGTGACGGTGTTTACGTCATGCTCACTGAAAAAATTGACCAGCTGTTCGTCATGGTCGCGCTTGACGATCACGCACAGCAGACACAGATCATGCATAGGCGTACCTCCAGTTCATTCGATGATGTCTTCCACAGGTGCGGCAGGCTGGGGATGTGCTTTCTTTTGCTTGCTCTTGAACACAAGGCCCAGAATCTGAATGGTGATCAGCGGCGTCATGGCAACCATGGCCACCACGCCGAAAGCGTCCGTCGCCACGTCGCCGCCGACGGCTGTGCATGCGCCCATGGCAAGGGGCAGCAGGAAGGTGGCCGTCATAGGGCCGGACGCCACGCCGCCGGAGTCAAAGGCGATGGATGTAAAAATAGGCGGCACAAAAAACATCAGGATGAGCGCAATGGCATAGCCCGGAACCAGCAGCCACAGAATATTGATGCCGGTCAGAATGCGCAGCATCGACAATCCGACCGAAATAGAAACGCCGATGGACAGGCTCAATCCCAGCGCCTTCTGGGGAATGGCGCCAGCGGTGAGCTCGTACACCTGCTTGCTAAGCACATGCACGGCAGGCTCGGCGGATACCACATAGTAGCCGATCAGCATGCCCAGCGGCACCAGCAGCCAGCGCACGCTCAGCCCGCCGAGGGCATGGCCCAGGAAGTTGCCCATGGGCATAAAGCCTACGTTCACGCCGGTCAGGAACAGCGCCAGACCTGCATAGGTGTACAGAAGACCTGCCACAATGCGCAGCACTTCACGCTTTTTGAGGTGCAGAACAAAAATCTGGAACAGGGCGAAGAATGCAGCGATGGGCAGAAGCGCCACAGCTACTTCCTTCATGTAGTGGGGGAAGGAACGGGCAAACATCACTGACAGTTCCAGCGTATCCGCCGCATTGGGAATGACGGTGGAGGAATAGGCCGCGCCGTCAGGCTTAAAGATGAAACCCAGCAGCATCACGGCCAGAATAGGGCCAACAGAGCACAGGGCGACCAGACCAAAGCTGTCGTTTTCAGCATTGGAGTCGCTTCGGATAGCGCTGACGCCCACGCCCAACGCCAGAATAAAGGGCACCGTCATAGGGCCGGTGGTCACGCCGCCGGAGTCGAATGCGACGGCCAGGAAGGAGCCGGGCACGAATTTCGCCAGCACAAACACCAGCGCATAACAGCCCAGCAGCAGCCATTTCATGGGAATGCGGAACAGGATGCGCAGAAGCGCCACCACCAGAAACACGCCCACGCCCAGCGCCACCGACAGGATGAGCGTCATGTTGGGCACGCCGGGCACCTGCTCAGCCAGAACCTGCAGGTCGGGCTCGGAAATGGTGATGATCACGCCTACCAGAAAAGAGATGAGCATGACCAGCCACAGCTTTTTGCTGCGCGTCATGGCGGAACCTACATGCTCGCCGATGGGAGTCATGGCCAGGTCGGTGCCAAGGGTGAACAGGCCCATACCTACGATCAGCATTACAGCGCCCAGCAGAAAGCCGAGCATCGCGCTTACCGGCGCAGGCACGCACAGGAAGCATAAAAACAATACGATCAGGGTGATGGGCAGCACAGACGCATAGGCCTCACGCCATTTTTCCGTCAGAATGCTGTGATGGATCAGGCGGTTCTTCCACAGGCGCCGGGCCTGAAGTTTTCGTTTCTCTTTGGTCATTTCCTCACCTCTTTTATTTTTGCCCCATGATGCGCGCAACGGTCGTGCCGATGACCAGCACTCCCGCTTCGGCCCACAGCAGACGCCCCGGGCTAAACCCCGGAAACACCAGTGCGACCGATACCAGCAGAAAGCCCAGCACCGCATAGCAGGCGTGACCTGTGTGACGGTCAAACAGCCACTTTACACCGCGCATGCAGGCTGCGGCAGAGAGCGCAAAACCGGCGCCGAGCGGCAGCAGCTGCACAATATCAAGCGTGCGGACGGCTGTCAGATAAGCCTGATACCAGCCCAGCCTCAGCAGCACAAAGGAAGTTGATATGCCTGGCACCACTGTGCCGACGCCTTCCAGCAGGCCGGTCAAAAAAGCCTGCATGGTGGTCAGAACGGTAAGCTGATCGCTCTGGCCGCCGACCAGCCCCAGCGGAAGCGCCAGCAGCACGCCCAGCAGCAGCGAAAGCAGCCAGCGCGGGCGAAAACGGCTGTTTTGCTCCGCTTCGTGCAGCAAATCCGGCACGCCTCCCAGAATGAAGCCGGTGAACAAAAACAGCATCAGCGTTTCATAACGGGCCATCACGGTGGACAGGGCTGCTGCGCCAAGCGCCATGCCCGCAGCGCCGCCTATGGCCAGCGGAGCCAGAAAACACAGGCTGCGCACAGGCGTGCGCCACAGCTGCATCACAGCGTCCAGCATGGGCCGGTACAGCCCGAAGGACACCGCCATCACACCGCCGCTTACGCCGGGCAGTATACACCCGATGCCAATGAGAAAGCCAGCCAACATCTTTCGCACAAAACCATTGCGCTGCCGCATCATCATCCCGCCTTTGATTTGGGTTTTCATGAATATATGCGCGCAGACAGGGGAATCATACACGGTTTGAGTATACCATAACGCAGCTGTGCAACCAACCGCTGCAGGGCAAAGTTTGCCGTTTATTTACCGGTCAGCCGATGAGATCGGCAACGACCTTTTTGAGATGCGCAACATAATAGGAAGGATTGAATTTTTCGCCTGTGGTCATCTCAAGCAGCTGAGCCGGATCGTAGCGGTCGCCCCAGCGGTGCAGGCGTTCGTTGAGCCATGCGGTGATGGGAGCAATGTCGCCCGTGCGCAGCAGGCATTCCACGTCCAGATCTTTCTTCATGGCATGCAGGATCTGGCTGGCATAGGCGCTGCCCAGTGCGTAGGTGGGGAAATAGCCGATCATGCCGCCGCCCCAGTGCATGTCCTGCAGAACACCCAAGGCGTCGGTGGGTACGTCAAGTCCGAGATATTCCTTGTACAGACGGTTCCAGGCTTCGGGCAGATCCTTGGTGGTCAGCGTGCCGGCCACAAGCTGCTTTTCCAGCTCGTAACGCACCATGATGTGCAGCGGGTAGGTGACCTGATCGGCCTCGATACGGATGAGGGAAGGCTCGACATGGTTGGCGGTGCAGAACAGGCTGCGCTCGGTCACATCGGCCATGGCTTCAGGGAAATATTCCTTCAGTTTGGGAAGCAGGAAGGCAAGGAAGCCTGCATCATGGCCGATGAGGTTTTCATAGAAACGGCTTTGGCTTTCGTGTAATCCGGTGCTGGAAATGCTGCCAAGCACCGTTCCCTGATAGGTTTCCGATACGCCCAGCTCATACTGCGCATGGCCGCCCTCGTGCATCACGCTGTACACCGACGACAACAGTGCGTCCTCATAATAATGTGTGGTGATGCGCACGTCCCAGCGGTTCATGCTGATGGTGAAGGGATGCTCGGTCTCAGCCAGCGCACAGCGGGTGCGGTCCACTCCGATGATATCCATCAGGCAGGCGGAGAAATCGCGCTGACGGTCGATGGAACAGGCGGCGATGGCCGGCGGAGGGGGAAGGGTGCGCACTTTTTCGATAAGGGGCACGATCTCGCTGCGCAGCATGCTGAAGAACGGGTCCAGAATGGCGGTACACATGCCCTTTTCATAGCTGTCCAGCATGACGTCGTAGGCGGGACGGGAAGGGTCCTTGTATGCGGCAAAGCGGCGCTCGGCATCGATCATCTTTGCCAGATACGGCTCGAAGGACGCGTAGTCGTTATTCGCCTTGGCCTGCAGCCAGGCGCCCAGGGATGCATTGCGCAGACGGCTGTGTTCGGCGACCTCCTCCACGGGAATGCGCGTCATGTCATCCAGATTTTTACGCAGGAGCTCCACTTGACGAAGCACATCGCCGTCCAGTTCTTCTTTTTGTGCCCACAGGCCGTCCAACAGCTCGCGGGTGTGGTCGCTGACGAGCAGTTCATAGGACTTCTGGTTCAAAAAGGCCATGGTTTCACCGCGGGCTGCGGCGGAGGCGGACGGCGCGCCGGTTTCGCTGTCGGCGCGCATGACAGCCATGGCGTGTTCGTAGGCGTGCAGCGAGGATTGCAGCACGGAAAGCTCTTTTTTCATTTCGTGTACTTGCATGCGTTGACATCCTTCCTTAGGGTTTGCTGGCATCATTATATGAAAGCTGCCGGATGTTGTCAAACAATATGGTTTTTACACTAAATTAGTTGTATATTTTAGACGGTTTATGCTGTTTTTACACGAAAAACAGGGCAAAAACCATACCGTTCCTGCAAAAACACTCCTTGAAAGATCGAAAAAGGAGGTAAAAATGCAGGATTGTTTTCGAAAAAATGCAAGGATTGTTTTTCTTACAAACGAAATATGTATTGCATTTTCTTTGTATTTATGAGAAAATGAAATGGCTCAGACGCAATCGGCGGCTTTCTTTTTTCAAAAGAAAGCCCAGACACATGTGTCTGGCCAAAAATAATCAAGGAGGAAAACAACATGAAGAAGATGCTTGCTATCGTTCTCGCGATGATGATGGTTCTGTCCATGGTTCCCATGGCTGTGGCTGAAACTGCCGAACCCGCTCTGGTCGCTGAGAAGGGTCTGGTCATCTATGGCTCCAGCACCGACATCGGCGGCGACTTCGCCCCCACTGCCTGGTGGACCAACGGCGCCACCGACATGATGATCCGCGACATGACCAACGACTACGCCACCGTTACCACCAACCAGGGCGGCGAGTATGTGGTCAACGAGACCATCGTTACCAACATGGAAAGTGTTGAGAACGACGAAGGCACAAAGACCTAAACCATGACCATCGCTGAGTGCCTGACCTACAACAACGGCAAGGCCATGAACGCGAAGGACTTCGTGTGGCCCACCGTGCTGGCCTGCTCCAAGGTTCTGTTCGACCTGGAAGGCGCCACCACCACCTACACCTCTGTTGAGGGTGGTCAGGACTACTACGACGGCAAGGTGCCCTACGTCAGCGGCCTGCGCCTCATCGACGACTACACCTTCTCCGTCACCATCGCTGCTGAAAAGCTGCCCTACTACTACGACCTGGGCTACGCTGCCTTCACCGCTTTCGACATTGCCTACTGGCTGGGCGAAGGCTATGAACTGAAGGACGACGGCGAAGGCTGCTACATCGCCGGCGATTTCACCGCTGAGGCCATCAAGGCTCAGATGGAGTATGCCCGCTTCAACGCCGGCCCCGACCGCGTGTCCGCCGGCCCCTACAACCTGGTTGAGTTTGACAAGGCTGCCCTGCAGGCTACCCTGACCATCAACCCCAACTACGTTGGCAACTTCGAAGGCCAGAAGCCTTCCATCGAGAAGATCGTGATCGTCAAGGCCGAGGACGCTACCTGGGCTGACGCCATCAAGACCGGCTCCATGAACTTCTACGACACCATCACCGATGGCGCTCACATCAACACCGCTCTGGACATCATCGAAGAGGGCGGCTTTGACTACGTGCAGTTCGACCGTCCCGGCTACGGCATGGTCAACTTCGCCTGCGACTTCGGCCCCACTCAGTTCGTCAACGTTCGTCAGGCTATCGCCAAGCTGCTGGACCGTGTTGAGTTCGCCAACACCTTCTGCCTGGGCTGGGGCGGCGTTGTGAACGGCCCCTACGGCACCGCCATGTGGCAGTACAAGGAAGCTGAAGAGTGGCTCAACGAGAACCTCGACGCTTATGCCTACAACCCCGAAGAGGCTGTGGCTCTGCTGGTTGAGGATGGCTGGATCTACAATGCTGACGGCTCCGACTGGACCGAGGGCAACATCCGCCACAAGAAGGTGACCGCTGAGGAAGCCGGCACCTACGCTCACAACATCACTCTGGCTGACGGCACCATCCTGATGCCCCTGATCGTGGAATGGTCCTCCTCCGAGGCCAACCCCGTTTCCGACCTGCTGAAGGTCATGCTGGCTGAGTCCGACGCCACCAAGGCTGCCGGCCTGCAGATCAACCAGAACGTGATGACCTTCACCGAGCTTCTCAACTTCTACTACCGCGATTCTTCCCAGGGCGACAAGTATGCCATCCCCACCTATGGCATGTTCAACCTGGCCACCAACTTCTCTTCCGCCGTTTACGACATGTCCTATGAGTGGACCGACGATCCCGACCTGGTGGCCCTGGGCTACAACCTCAACCACCTGTTCGACGACGTGCTGGATTGGCTGTCCATGGAAATGGTGTACGGCGTCAGCCCCGAAGAGCCCGAAACCTACCTGATCCTGTGGCAGAAGTACATGCAGCGCTGGAACGAGCTGATGCCTCAGCTGCCCCTGTACTCCAACGTGTACATCACCATGTACCCCGACTGGCTGGAAGGCTACGAGCAGGATTCCTACTGGGGCTTCGACAAGGCCATCCTGTACGCTACTGTTGCTGAATAAGCAAAGTATGCAAACCAGAATAAAGTCTCTGTGACGCGAGAGGGCGGGCACAACGCCCGCCCTCTTGTTTCCACGGAACACAGAAGGGACTACGCCATATGGGCAAATATATACTCAAACGCTGCGGTTACATCGTGGTGGTTTTTCTCATTATTTCCTTCCTGATGTATTCGCTGTACAATCTCATCCCCAACGATCCGGCGCGCGCCCAGCTGGAAGGCCTGCGCTCCTCGCTCAAGCCTGCTGAGTACGAGGCCATGTACCAGTCGCTGCGCGATCAGATGGGTCTGAACGACTCGCTGATGGTGCGCTATCTGCGGTGGATGGGTCTGTGGACGGATACGGACGGAAAGACCTTCAACGGTCTTCTGCAGGGTAACTTTGGTTATTCCAACCTGTTCAAGCGCGACGTCATCGACGTGATCGTCGACCCGATGTCCAACACCATCTTCATCAATATTTTCTCTACCATTCTTTCTCTTGCGATCACCATTCCGCTGGGTATTTACTGTGCGGTTCACAAGAAAAAGAAGTTTGACTCGGCCACGCAGGTGGTCACCATGCTGGGATATTCTCTCCCGGTATACATTATTGCGCTCGTTTTCATGTTCCTGTTCTGCGTCAACTGGCGCATCTTCCCTGTCATGGGCATCAAAACGGCCGGCATTGAATACGCAAACAACTGGGAAGCGTTTACGGACAAGCTGCTCCATGTGACCCTTCCTGTTATTGTTATGACGTTTGGCTCGCTGGGCGGCATGACCCGCTACGTGCGTTCCGCCATGATCGAAGCGCTGAGCATGGACTACATCCGCACGGCCCGCGCCAAGGGCCTGCGTGAAAAGATCGTCATCTACTCCCACGCCTGGCGAAACGCCCTGCTGCCCGTGATCACCAGCATTCTGGGCTGGTTCCTCAGCATTTTCTCCGGCTCTGTCGTTATTGAAAACACGTTCTCCTTGAGCGGCATGGGCGCCCTGTACTGGCAGGGCCTCAACAACAACGACTTTGAGCTGGTGCTGGCCATTCAGATGTTCTATTCCATCGTTTCTCTGGTGGGCTCGCTGCTGATCGACATCAGCTACGGCCTGGTCGACCCGCGCGTACGCGTTGATAAGTAAGGAAGGAGGAAAAAGCAATGGCAAACAACAAAAAGCAGTTTTTCCTCGTCCGCTGGTTCAAGCGCATGTTCCTGGGCCACGATCAGGAAGTGAGGGACCTGCTCAAGGAAGAGCAGGTGCAGACCCCCTTCAAAATGATGGCCAAGAACTTCTTCCACAAGCGCACGGTGCAGGTGGGTCTGACGGTGTTCATCCTCATCTTCCTGTTTGTGACTGTGGGCCCTGTGTTCTTCCCGCTGGACCTGAGCGATCAGGACTCCACGCTCATCAACCTGCCTCCGGGATACAGCATGATGAAGCTGCCCGCCGCGATCAACGGCAAGGTGGCTGATATCGCCCCCGGCAACACCTACGGCATCGGCCTGGATACCGATGGCCATGTGCACACCTGGGGCGTGACTCGCATCACCGACAAGATCGACCTCAAGGACATTCCTGAGGAAGTGCAGAACGCCGATCTGGTTCGTCTGGCTGCCGGTTCCGACCACGCGGTGGCGCTGGACGCCAACGGCCAGCTGTATGTGTGGGGCAACACCCGTCTGTCGCAGAACAAGTATTCCAGCGACATGACCAAGCACATGAAGAACGCCGCCAAGGGCAAGACCAGCGAGGAATGGGACATCATTCAGCTGGAGGCCAGCAACCAGTTCTCCGCGGCGCTGTCCAGCGACGGCACCCTGTATCTGTGGGGCAACGGCAACATGGCCGATATCAAGATCCGCAGCAAGTATCAGGGCAAGGTGGCCAAGGTCGCCCTGACCAACAACGAATACATCTGCCTGCTCAAGGACGGCACGGTGGCCTACGCCGGCTATAAGGACAAGGGCAGCCCCTTCTCCAACATCCCCAAGGATCTGAAGAAGGAAACTATCGTGGACATTGCCGCCACCAGCAGCACCGTTGCTGCTGTGACCGAGGACGGCCGTGTGTACGTATGGGGCAACGCAGTCAAGGGTGAAAACAAGATCCCCGAGCTGGCCTCCCCCATCAGCAAGCTCTACGGCGGCCGTTTCCACTACACTGCTCTGCTGGAGGACGGCAGCGTCGTCAGCTGGGGCAACAACAAGTATCATCAGACGGAAGTGCCTGCCTCCCTGCAGGGTAAAGAGATCGCCTCGCTGTACGTGGGCAACTTCCAGAACTATGCCGTTACCACCGACGGCGAAGTACACAGCTGGGGCCTGAAGGGCTTCCTGATGGGCACGGATGAACTGGGCCGCGACATGCTGACCCGCGTCATCAACGGCGGCCGCGTCACCATGACCGTCGGCGCCATCGCTGTGATCATCGCCACCATCATTGGTGTTCTGATGGGCGGTCTGGCCGGTTACTTCGGCGGAAAGACTGATATCCTGATCATGCGCATTTCCGAGATCGTGGGCGGTCTGCCGTTCATTCCCTTCTCTATGATTCTGTCTGCTGTCATCGGCTCCCGCTTGGACTCCAACCAGAAGATGTACCTCATCATGGTGGTGCTGGGCGTGCTGAGCTGGGTGCCCACCTGTCGACTGGTGCGTGCGCAGATCCTGGCCCAGCGCGAGATGGAATATGTAACCGCCGCCAAGGCCATGGGCATCAAGGTAATGACGATCGTGTTCCGTCACATCCTGCCCAACGTTCTTTCCATCCTGCTGGTGAGCATGACGCTGGACTTTGCCACCTGCATGCTGACCGAATCCACGCTGAGCTACCTGGGCTTCGGCATTCCGCTGCCTCAGCCCACATGGGGCAACCTGCTCAACGGCGCCAACAACTCCGTCGTCATCCAGCAGTACTGGTGGCGCTGGGTGTTCCCGGCCGTGGTGTTCGGCCTGTGTACCATTTGTATCAACATGATCGGCGACGGCCTGCGTGACGCGGTCGATCCCAAGAGCGCTGAGCGTTAAGGAGGTGGATGAAAAATGGCATTGCTGGAACTGAAGAACCTGAAAACCTTTTTCACCACCAAGCGCGGCATCGTCAAGGCCGTCAACGACGTGTCCTACAGCGTTGATCCCGGCAAAACGCTGGGCGTTGTGGGCGAGTCAGGATCGGGCAAGAGCGTGAGCGCCATGAGCATCCTGCAGCTGCTGGACGGCAACGGTTACATCGACAGCGGCAGCATCCAGTTTGACGGCAAGGATCTCAGCAAACTCAGCCGCAACGAAATGTACAAGATCCGCGGCAACGATATTTCCGTCATCTTCCAGGAGCCCATGACCAGCCTCAACCCTGTTTTCACGGTTGAAAAGCAGGTGGCTGAACCCTTCATCATCCATCAGGGCATGAGCAAGGAGCAGGCCAAGGTCAAGGTCATTGAAATGCTCAAGGACGTCAAAATCCCCAACCCTGAAGTGGTGGCCAAGCAGTATCCGCACCAGCTGTCCGGCGGTATGCGCCAGCGCGTGATGATCGCCATGGCGCTGGCCTGCCAGCCCAAGCTGCTGATCGCCGACGAACCCACCACCGCTCTGGACGTGACCATTCAGGCGCAGATCCTCAAGCTGATGAACGAGCTCAAGCGTGAGCATGGCACCGCCATTCTGTTCATCACCCATGACCTTGGCGTTATCGCGCAGATGGCCGACGACGTGGCCGTCATGTACTGCGGTCAGGTCGTGGAAAAGGCGCCTGCCCGCACCATCTTCGGCAAGGCTGAGTTCTCTCACCCCTATACCGAAGGCCTGATGGTATCCATCCCCCGTCTGGATACGCCTGCCAACGTCCGCCTCGACGCCATTCCCGGCGCTGTGCCGCACCCGCTGGACCTGCCCAAGGGCTGCAAGTTTGCGCCCCGCTGCAAGTACTGCACGCAGAAGTGTCTGGATGAAGAACCCGCACTGGTAGAAGTGGCCCCCAATCAGCAGGTGCGCTGCTTCTACGCAAGGAAGGAGGAGCGCTATGCAAACCTCAGCAAGTGAGCGCAAGCCTCTGCTTCGCATTTCAAACCTCAAGCAGTATTTCCCGCTGAAGACCAAGGGCCTCTATGTCAAGGCCAACGACGGCATCACGCTGGATATTTATGAAGGCGAAACGCTGGGTCTGGTGGGCGAATCCGGCTGCGGCAAGAGCACACTGGGCCGTACGCTGCTGCAGCTGTACCGTCAGACCGACGGACGCACCATGTACTATGGCCGCACGCTGGACGATATGGCCCCCAAGTATGTGGGCGAGACCATCAAAACGCTGGCCAAGCGCCGCACCCAGCTCAAAACGCTGGAAGAAAAGCGCGAAGCCGTTGAAAAGGAATACGAAGCCATGCCTGACGGCGAGGCCAAGTACGCCAAGTTCAACGACGTGGAGCAGGCCCGCAAGGAAGCCAACGACTGCTTCCTGGATATGGCCAACCTGATCGGCGGCTTTGTGATGGTGGACGACCTTGCGCCTGTGAGCGAGGCCTTTATGGGCCTGTACAAGCTGTCTGCAAAGCTGCACGAAGCCAACGAAGAACTGCAGGACGCCGAGCTGGATCTTGCTGACGCAAATTTTGCTGTTGAGCACAGCAAAAAGGCCGAAAAGGCCAAAGCGCAGGCTGCAAAGTTCCAGGCAAAGGTGGACGGCATCAATGAGAAGATCGCGGGTATCCGCAAGGAGATCGAGGCGCAGCATGCCAAAATCGACGAGATGCGCAAGCCCTACGCCGACAATGAAGAATTCCAGCGTCTGGAAAGCTTCCGCGACGACGGCATCGATCTGGCCCGCCTGGAGTATGACGAAATCCGTCAGCTGCGCAAGGATCTGCAGATGATCTTCCAGGATCCCTATTCCAGCCTGAACCCCCGCATGACGGTCGGTCAGATCATCAGCGAGGGCATGATCGCTCACAAGTACTTCAAGAAGAACGACGAGCGCATGCAGGAAGAAATTCTGAAGGTGATGGAAAACGCCGGTCTGGCTCCGTACTTCGTGCACCGCTATCCGCACCAGTTCTCCGGCGGCCAGCGTCAGCGCATCGGCATCGCCCGCTCGCTGGCTGTGCGCCCCAAGTTTGTGGTGTGCGACGAGGCTGTTTCCGCCCTGGACGTTTCCATCCAGTCGCAGATCCTCAACCTTTTGCAGGACCTGAAGGAGCAGCAGAACCTGACCTACCTGTTCATCACCCACGACCTGAGCGTGGTGAAGTACATTTCCGACCGCATCGGCGTAATGTACCTGGGCAACATGGTGGAGCTGGCCGATTCTGAGGAGCTGTTCAAGCATCCCCGCCATCCCTACACCGAGGCCCTGATGAACGCTATCCCCACCACCGATATGGACAGCGGCAGGGAGATCCAGGTGCTGGAGGGCGATATCCCCAGCCCCGTGAAGCCGCCCAAGGGCTGCAAGTTCCATACCCGCTGCAAGTACTGCACCGAGATCTGCAAGCATCAGATTCCTGCGTGGGAAGAGGTTTCTCCCAACCATTTCGTGGCCTGCCACCATATTCTTGATCAGGAGGAAAGCAAGTGATCTTCCAGCGCAAATATGAACGGGCGATGAAAAACCTTGAGGAAAAAAACGCCGGTTCTCCCAAGGCGCTTCAGGATGACGACCTTTCCAACAAGGTCGAAAAAGGCGACGTGCTGGCGATGATCCTGTCGGCACTGATCGTGATTGTGCCGGTGGCGCTGATCTTTCTGCTCATCGCCGTCGGTGCAGGCTACTTCTTTCTGATAAGATAAAAAAACTGCCCGGTACGCAAAGTACCGGGCAGTTTTATTATGCTTTACAGGAATGCGCCTGTAACGAAAAGATAAGCGATGTAGTACAGGCCTGAGAGCAGGTGCCAGCCAAGCAGCACCCAGCCTAGCCAGCGGCGGCGCACGTTTTCATCGCGCAGGAAGCGGATCAGGGCGATCACCCACATCATCAGCGCAGCGCCCATCATGCCCCAGCCGAAGTTGCCGTCCTTGGCGCGGCGGCCGCTTTCGCCCAGAATGAGGAACTCCGCAATGGCCACGGCATTGAACACCAGCGTCAGCCAGAAGCAGGTGTCCTTTTCCTGCTTGCGAGCACTCCACAGCGTGTAGATGGGGAAGGCCAGCATCAGCGCGACGCGGATGGCGACGTCTGCGCACTTGGCCAGCGAAAACTCCATCACCATGCTGGCCTGCCACGGCACGATGATGCCGAAGTAGTACAGATACTGGATGATCATGAAGACCACCGACGGCAGCACACACACGATGATCTGCAGGAAATAGCGGCTGTTCTTGGGGTGGCGGATCCACTGCACCAGGAAGAACAGGCACGCGCCCGGCAGGAAGGCCTGCATGAAGGTGGGTTTGGCCAGAAGGCTAAAGAACAGCAGGATACCCAGAGCGACAGGTTCACGCCACGGCAGAATGGTCTTTTCGTGGTGGATAGGCTCCAGTTCGCCAAACCGGTCAAACAGATAAGCTGTGTAAGGCACACAGATGAGCATGAACACCAGCGCGATCAGCTGCGTGCAGCTGTGCCAGGTGTTGGGCGTGCCCGCGCCCAGATAAACGGTGGGATTATAGAACGGTACGCATACACAGCTGACCAGCGCGCATACGGCGCTGAACAGGGTAATGGCACTGCGGCTGTACTTGTCGTGCAGGGCGATGATAAACAGGCGGTGGATCAGCCAGACTTCAGCCACCTTGCAAACGGCTGTAACGACCGCAGAAGCAGTCTTCAGCGGCACGCCGAAGAGCGTGACAAACACCACGATGCAGTGCCACAGCGGATGAGCACCGTGGCGCAGGAAGGTAGACAGGTCGCGGAAGTCGCCCTCGCCGGCCCATTCGGTATGAATACCGATGTCGCTGGTGGGGTGCTGCAAAAGGCGCAGGAACAAAAGCACCGACAGCACAAACATCGCGCCCATCATCAGCCATTTGCCGGGATCAAAACGCCTGTCAGGATTGCGGAAGGGTTGTGGCGTCATGTCAGTCCTCCTTGGAAATCTGACGATAGAGCTTGAAATCGCCCGTGTCCAGCACGTTTTCATAACCGGTGACAGGACACTTGAGCTGGTCAGTCAAAATCCAGCCGCTCCTGCCGGTGGTGTCCGTGCTGAACCAGCCGTGCTGCAGGCCCATGCCGGGGTCGATCTCCTCCATCAGCGCGTAGGAGTAAACGTCCGTGCGGATGGTGTTGAGGAAGGGGTCTTCTGCATCAGGATCGTAAGCAATACTCTCGACGATCTCGGGCAGGGATTCGGGAACGATGGGATCGCTGAAGCGCTCACTGTCAACCAGTGCACCTTCAGGCGAAGAGATCAGCAGGCAAAGCACGGCAAGGCAGGCGGCATAGGAGCATACCGGCAGCGTGAAGCGGTGACGCGCGATGAAGAAGGCAATCACTAGCCAAAGATACGGCGCCAGCATGCGGTAATCGCGCCAGTCATAAGCCTCATACAGCATCATGGTGAGCGCAAAGGCTGCCACCAGCAGCAAAAAGCACGAGAAGAACGGCGGACGGAAGCCCACGTTCACACGCACAGGCTTCAGGCCCCGGCGCTCCAGCGCAAGGAAGCTGGCCAGCAGACACAGCACCGTAAGCGTCATGTACATCCAGCGGAAGGCGTTTTGCATGGGGCTGACGGTAGCGTGGAAGTAGTCCAGCAGGTTGGCCTTGGTGTGGCTTAGCAGCATGTGCCACGCCATGTCAAAGCTTTCCGCGCGGATGAGATGATAGGGGAAGCCCTGCGCATTGGGGGCTGCTGCCAGCTGGCCCAGATACCAGCAAAGCGCAGACAGCGCAACCGCTGCCAGTGCGGACAGTACCATCCGCCAGCCGAAGCGGTAACGGCTGAAGAACATCACCACGGGAATGAACAGCACCGCGTACATCGGGCGGTAGATGCAGCCAAATACCACTGTCAGGCAGCACAGCAGCAGCGCCCAGGGACTGCGCTTTTCCTGATACAAAAGCAGGAAGGTGAGGTACAAAAGCATCAGCGCATAGTTGAACAGCTCGGTCATGGAAGTCACGCTGTACAGAATGATGGGCGCATACCCCACGATGAGCGCAGAAAGCCCCAGCGCCACAAAGCGTTTGGGCCTGCGCACCAGACAGAAGACTGCTGCCGCAAGGCTGATCCATACGGCGTTGCCGAGCATGATGGTGTTGTGGCTCAGGCCCAAGAGCTTGACAAACCAGCCGTAAATGAGAATATGGCCCAGGCCAGAGTTGCCCAGCGTGCCGATGGCGGCGGTTTCCTCGAACATGCCGTTGAAACCGGTGTCAAAGCCCATGGCATCCCAGCTGTAGAGACTTCGCCAGTAGCACAGCTCGTCCAGCCATACAGGACGTGCCTCCAGCGTGTTCTGCCCGAGGCAGGCAGACAGGATCATAAGCAGCAGGAAGGGCGACAAAATCAGTACGCCCCAGCTGATATACTGATGCAGTTTTTGAGAACGGGCCGTTTCTTTCATAATAAAGAATGCGTCCTTTCATGCTTCAATGGGATGGACATAACCAACCATTCTAAGTATAACACGCCAAAAACAAGGCTGCAAGCATTGACTTGCAGCCTTTGTCAAAACCATGTGCATTTGTTGCAAAGCCGGTTGAGTACCGGCAGGAAGAACCGTTCCGACATTTTGCGCCAGCCATAGGTAGCCAGCAGCACCAGTGAAAGCGCCAGCACAAACAGCAGCACATAGCCTGCCGTTGGCGGACGGTGAAGTCCACACACCTGCAGCAGGCTTTCAAATACCTGATACACCGGTATGTGCAGCAAAAACATTTCGAATGTGCGCGCACCCCAGAACGGAAGCGGCTGCACGCTCAGCATACGCTGCAGCCACGGCCAGTTTCCGGCCACCAGCAGGGCAATCACGCAGGCAATGCCGTCCATCAGGTAGGTGGGTTCGCATTCGCCCCGGCGAATCAGCCACGGAAGCAGCAATACCAGCGCGGGCAGTACAACGGGTTTGAAAGGAATGCGCACCTCCAGCAGGAGCCTGAGCAGCCAGCCCAGCATGCAAATGCCGATCCACAGCCGGTCAAGAGCAAGCGATGCCGCAAACAGCAGCATGCACACCGCTATGCGCACAAGAAGCGGCCTGTCATGAACCAGCTTCTGGCCGATCATGACTACGATGCCGCCGAAAATGAAGTCATCCACACACCAGTAGGTCTGCAGCACCTGTGCCTTCAGCAGGAAGGCGTCGCCCAGAATGGCCGGCAGCACGACGGAGGGAGGTTCGCTCAGGATCAGGCACTGGCGGCTGAGGTAGGAACCCTGCGGCAAAAGCAGCGACGCGGCATAGTACACAAGCTCAATGATAAGGATCTGCACGGCAAAAAACAGCCAGCGCCTGAGTGCATAGCTGAGAATGGAATGCTGCGAGGGCTTGGAGGCAAAATAGCCCGAAAGCACGCAGAACATGGCCACCATCAGCTTGCCGGAAATACCAAACAGCAAAAGGCCCAGCGTGCCGGGAAAACGCACGTTGGTGTTGGTGGTGAAAACGGCGATAAAGTGGACGAACAGGATCCAGAACATTGCCAGACAGCGTACGCCGTCCATCCATTCAATGCGTCTGCGAGGCATGGCAGGATCCCCTCCGTTCATCCAAAATCATACCTAAACATTATATCAGATGCGCAAAGGGCAGTCAATTGCGCACAGCTCTTGCAGGAAAGGGCTTTGTAGAGCTACAATACATCTTGGACAGTAAGAAAAAAAGAGAAGAGACTTGAAAGCCAATCTGTTATAGTTGAATTGCGACACAACATAACGAAAGGAGCTTCAAGTCTCATGGATAGTATAACACAAGACATGAAGTAT
>JAFULL010000070.1 GCA_017473345.1 Clostridia bacterium
GGTCGAGGAAGAGCATCCCGATATCGTGGTCAACTTCGCAGCCGAAAGCCACGTCGACCGTTCCATCGAGGATCCCGGCGTGTTCCTGCGCACCAACATTCT
The DNA here is from genome assembly GCA_017473345.1 of Clostridia bacterium. Lineage (GTDB taxonomy): Bacteria > Bacillota > Clostridia > Christensenellales > Aristaeellaceae > Limiplasma. The sequence goes on from JAFULL010000070.1 coordinate 103, forward strand.
GGGCACGCAGGTCATGATGGACGCCTGCCGCAAGTACGGCATCACCCGTTACCATCAGGTGTCCACCGACGAGGTCTACGGCGATCTGCCGCTGGACCGTCCCGACCTGTTCTTCACCGAGGAAACCCCCATCCACACCAGCTCGCCCTACTCCGCCAGCAAGGCCAGCGCCGACCTGCTGGTGCTGGCGTATCACCGCACCTTCGGCCTGCCGGTAACCATCAGCCGCTGCTCCAACAACTATGGCCCCTATCATTTCCCGGAGAAGCTCATTCCCCTGATGATCGCCAACTGTCTCAACGACAAGCCTCTGCCCGTCTACGGCGAAGGCCTCAACGTACGCGACTGGCTGTATGTGGAGGACCACTGCAAGGCCATCGACCTCATCATCCGGGGCGGCCGCGTGGGCGAGGTGTACAACATTGGCGGCCACAACGAGATGAAGAACATCGACATCGTCAAGCTTATCTGCAAGGCGCTGGGCAAGCCCGAAAGCCTCATTACCTATGTGACCGACCGTAAGGGTCATGACATGCGCTACGCCATCGATCCCACCAAGATTCACAATGAGCTTGGCTGGCTGCCGGAAACCATGTTTGCCGAAGGCATCCAGAAGACCATCCAGTGGTATCTGGACAACCGTGAGTGGTGGGAGACCATCATCAGCGGCGAATATCAGAACTACTATGAACAGATGTACGGCAACCGCTGACAATGCTTCATACCGCCTGTCCGAACAGGACAGGCTTTTTGTATACCGGAGGAATGTGCAATGGAACTTTGGGATGCTTTGGACAAAAACGGCAATCCGACCGGCAAAACGCTGGTGCGCGGCGATCCTGTGCCGGACGGACTGTATCATCTGGTGGTTTCTGTCTTGGTGCGCCATACGGACGGCACCTTTCTGCTCATGCGGCGCGATTACAACAAGGAAGGCTGGCCGGGTGTGTTTGAAGCCACCGCCGGCGGCAGCGTAGTGGCCGGCGAGGACAGCCTGACCGCTGCCAGGCGTGAACTGGCCGAAGAGACCGGCATCACGCGCGGTGAGTTCACTCCCCTGTATTTTGACCGTGGTCGCCATGCCATCTACCATGGTTATCTGTGCGACACCGACTGGCCCAAGGATCAAATTACCCTGCAGGAGGGTGAAACGGTCGAGTACCGCTGGGTGACGGCGGACGAACTGCGCGCAATGATGGACGTGCGCCCCTTTGAAGTAGTGGTGCAGACTGGCGCCCGCACATGGCTGGACGGCGCACCTGCGCCGGTACATCTGAACAGCACGCGCGTTCAGCTGGCCACGCGTACGCTGGAGGCCGGAAGCGTTGTTGCGCATAAAGGTGCGCGCAGACCCGTGTGGCATCTGGCACCGCAGGCCAACTGGATGAACGACCCCAACGGCTGCATTTTTTATCATGGCAAATATCACGCCTTCTGGCAGTGCAATCCCTATGCGCCGCGCTGGAGCAGCATGCACTGGGCGCATGCCGTGACCGAAGATCTGATCCACTGGACTTATCTGCCCGTGGCCCTCGCGCCTGATCAATCCTATGACGATGACATCGGCGGCGGATGCTTCTCCGGCAGCGCCATTGAAAAGGACGGACAGCTGTATCTGATGTACACCGGCGTAAAGGACGGGCGTCAGGCGCAGTGTCTGGCATCATCGGCAGATGGCGTTACCTTTGAAAAAGAAGAGATCAATCCGCTGATCTCCGAACCGCCCGCAGGCCACTCCGCCGACTTCCGCGACCCCAAAGTGCTGAAATACAACGGCAGCTATTATGTGCTGGTGGGTTCTTCCAAAGACGGCGATGGCTGCGCGGTGCTTTACCGCTCGGCCGATCTGCTGAACTGGTCGTATGTCGGCGTGGCTGCCAAGTCCAACGGGCAGTACGGTGACATGTGGGAATGCCCCGATCTGTTCGAACTGGACGGCAAGTGGGTCATGACCGTATGCCCCATGCACATGGAAAGGTGTATCACCCGCTACTTTGTGGGCGAAATGGACTTCGATACCGGCATATTCATCAAAGAAGCCGAAGGCACGCTGGACATGGGCTGGGAGTACTACGCGCCGCAAACCTTCCAGCACACCGGAGACACGCGTATCCAGATCGCATGGCAGGGGCACTGGGACTGGATGCCCTTTGCCTGCCCCCCTTCCACCGAAGAAGAGGGATGGCGCTGGAGCATGACCATTCCCCGCATCCTGTGGCTGGACGATACGCTGCATATCCGCTGCCGTCCTGTGGACGCCATACTCGATCAGCCGGATCAAAACGGCGCATACGTCCGCCGGTTCCGTTTCGATCAGCCCGTCACCCTTTGGCCGCGCGGACGCGAAGGTGAGAATCTGTATGTGAAGGTCGATCCTGCACAGCACCTGCTGGAAATCGCCCGCCGCCTGCCCGGGCAGCAGGCGTGGGACGCACAACGCTATCCTCTTGCTGAAGCAGTACCGGATGTGACCGTCATTGCCGACCGCAATGCTGTGGATGTGTTTGCCGACGGCGGGCGGCTGGCCTTCTCCTGCTGCGACAACGACCCCGGCGAAGGTATACTCATCACCCCGGGCGCATAAACTGCAGTACTCCCCCGCAATCTCATCCAAGGAGGCAGCCGGATGACGCTGAGCGAGCTGCGCACCAAAGAGGTGATCGACGTGCAGGACGGCAAGCGCCTTGGCCGTGTGATGGATCTGGAATTCTGCGTGTCCGACAGCCGCATCACAGCGCTGGTGGTGCCGGCTGAAACCTCGTTCATCCAAAGCCTGCGCGGCGAAAAATGCGGCATGGTGATCCCCTGGGAAAACATACGCCGCATCGGCGACGACGTGATCCTGGTCGCCGTGCCGGAAAGCTGCTCACACAACTGGTGAAAAGCCTTGCGCCCCCGTCTCAAAATTGCTATAATGACAGCAATCTTTGTCCACATTACCAAAGGAGGATGCGTGCATGCGTTGCCAGCACTGCGGTTATCCTGACAGCCGCGTTATTGATTCCCGCCCCACGGAGGAGGGCAGCGCCATTCGCCGCCGCCGCGAATGCCTGCACTGCGGCCGCCGTTTTACCACCTATGAAAAAATCGAAACTTCACCGGTGATGATCGTCAAAAAGGACATGCGCCGCGAGGCCTTCAATGCCGACAAGATCAAGCGCGGCATCATGCATGCCTGCCAGAAGCGCCCCGTGAGCATGAACGATATCGAAGCCATCGTTGAAAAGGTGGAAAAGCTGGTACATTCCACCGGCGACGGTGAATATTCCTCCCGCCTGATCGGCGAAGCTGTGATGGACGAGCTCAAGCTTCTGGACGAAGTGGCCTATGTGCGCTTTGCATCGGTCTACCGCCAGTTCACCGACGTGAGCAGCTTTATGGACGAGCTCAACAAACTGGTGCTGGAAGGCAAGGCACGGCAGGATTAACAGAAAGCAGGTGACACGATGCGCTTTACCAAAATGGAAGGCATCGGCAACGATTACGTATACGTCAACGCCTTTGAGGAGCGCATTCCCAATCCGTCCGAGCTGGCCGTGCGCATCAGCCGCCAGCATTTCGGCTGCGGCTCCGACGGGCTGATCCTCATCAAGCCCAGCCAGATCGCTGATTTCCAGATGGAAATGTACAACAACGACGGCAGCTATTCCGAAATGTGCGGCAACGGCATCCGCTGCGTGGCCAAGTACTGCCACGACCGCGGGCTTACCGACAAGACGGAATTCACTATTGAATCCGGCGGGCAGATCAAGGTGATGCATCTGAACCTCGCGTCCGACGGTACCACCGAAAGCGTGCGCGTTGACATGGGCGTACCCGAACTGGACGGCGCGAAAATCCCTTCCCGCGCTGTCGGAAATCCCGTCATCGGCCACCAGATCGACTTGAACGGCAAGACCTATTCGTTCACGCTGGTCAGCATGGGCAATCCCCATGCCGTGTGCTTTGTGGACGATCCCGACACAGCTCCCGTCACCACCGACGGTCCTGTGCTGGAGTGTCATCCGGACTTCCCCGCCAAGGCCAACATCGAATTTGTGCAGATCATCGACCTCACCCACGCCCGCATGCGCGTGTGGGAGCGCGGCACCGGCGAGACCCTTGCCTGCGGCACCGGTGCGTGCGCTGTGCTGGTCGCCTGCGTGCTCAACGGTTTTTGCGACCGCGAGGCCGACATCACCCTGCCCGGCGGTACCCTGCATATCCAGTGGGCCGAAGACAACCACATCTACATGACTGGCCCGGCCACCTTCGTATACGACGGCGTGTGGCTGCAGGAAGTGTAATTAGACGATTTTTCGCGAGAGGGGCGCTTCTTTTGAAAAAGAAGCGCCCCTCTCGCGCTCTCCCCTGAAGAAAACCACCATTATACGCTTATCAAAAAGCCGAATGTTATGGCTTTTTGATTTTTAAATTCCATTTATTTGAACAAATACAGTTTTTTTGTTGTTTTTCCTTTGACATACAGATATAATAAGAGCATCAAAGTGCGCATCGCCGCGCAGAACGAAAAAACTTCATAAGGAGGTAGCACCATGAAGAAGTTCCTCGCGCTGCTTCTCGCCGCCATGATGATCCTGTCTCTGGTTCCCGCCATGGCTGCCGAAGCTCCCCTCACCATCTCTCTGTACTACTCCGACAACTCCACCCTGCCTTTCCGTGCGGACTGGCCGGCGCTGAAGGCCATTCAGGAAAAGTACAATGTTGTTCTCAACATTGAGCCCATTCCGATCGCCGACTACACCACCAAGGTTGGTCTGGCCCTGAGCACCGGCGAAAACGCCCCCGACGTCATCCTGGGCACCAGCACTGCCGGCCAGAACGCCTCTCTGGCGCTCAACGGTGCTGCCGTGGCCATCAGCGATTACGCTGACTGGACCCCCAACTTCAACGCCCGCGTTGCTGAGTTTGCGCTGGAAGACGACGTTGAGCAGCTCAAGCTGGGCGACGGCAAGCGTTACTATCTGCCCCAGTTGTACGACAAGCCCTTCTATGACGGCGGATTGATCCTGCGCGAGGATTATCTGGAAGCCAAGGGCTTTGCCGCTCCCAAGACCTTCGATGATCTGTACGAGATCCTCAAGGCCTACAAGGCTGACTATCCGGATTCCCTGCCCCTGACCACCATCGTGGCTCCCCGTGTTCTGTACCGCATGACCATGCCTTCCTGGGGCGTGTCTCTGGGCCTGAACGCCGCCACCGGCACCAGCGTGCTCAGCTGGGATTATGAAAAGGGCGAGTACTTCGCCGGCGCCATCAGCGAGCAGTACAAGCAGTATGTGACCTTCTTCAACAAGCTGTATGAAGAAGGCCTGCTGGATCCTGAAATGACTCAGGACGCCACCCTCACCTCTCAGAAGCTGGCCACCGGCAAGGCCATGGCTACCTACGGCTACTATGACCAGATCGGCGGCTGGACCCAGGGCAGCGAGATCGAAGGCTTCAAGCTGAACATGTATCCCGTGCTCGAGGGCCCCGGCGGCGCTCACCACCAGCCCAAGAACTCCACCGGCGGCGGCATCATGTTCCCCATCGGCACCGCCAAGCGCGCCGATTTCGAGCAGGTCGTCCGCAAGATCGACGAAATCTTCTTCTCCGAAGAAGCTGCCAAGATCTGGTGCATCGGCATGGAAGGCACCACCTACACCATGAACGGCGAAACCATCGTTTACGCCGATGAAATCACCTCTTCCGCCGACGGCATCTACAAGTACATGCAGAATGCCTACGGCTGCGGCTGCGACGGATTGCAGCTGGTATGGTACAACGCCCGCGAGATGACCAAGTATGACGAAAACTACGCCGCCATCAACGCTGCGGTTGCCGCCATGCCCAACGCCATCCAGTACATCCCCGCCACGCCTTCCTTCGACGACCTCACCGCCGAGGACGCTGCTCTGCTGCAGACCACCCTGGCCGACGCCTGGGAAGTCTGGAACGACGCCTTCCTCACCGGCAAGAAGGACATCGACGCCGAGTGGGACGCCTACGTCCAGGATCTGAAGGACAAGGGCATCGAGCAGTTCTGCGAGATCTACAACACCTACAAGAAGTAAAACTTGCTTCTTTCGCGGGATGCTCGGTTTCCGCCGGGCATCCCGCCCTTTTTACCTTATCAAAACACTACTACCATCATGGGGGAATGTAGCTCATGAAAGCAAAAAAGACCGCAACACCCATGGCGCAGAAGACCTCGTGGAAGAGGTATCTGGGGCAGTACTGGCAGTTCTATGCCATGCTGCTTTTGCCGCTGGCTTACTTTATTTTGTTCAAGTACGTCCCCATGTTCGGCAATGTTCTGGCCTTCCGCCGTTTCAGGCCGCTCACAGGCCCCTACGGCGTCAGCTGGGTAGGCCTGCGTTATTTCAAGCAGTTCCTGGGGCAGCCCCAGTTCTGGAATGCGTTCCGCAACACCCTCACCCTGTCCGCCATCAACCTGGTGGTCAACTTCCCCATTCCCATCATTTTTGCCATTCTGCTCAATGAGCTGCAGTCGCTTAAGTTCAAAAAGCTGGTGCAGACCGTCAGCTATATGCCCCGCTTTATTTCCACTGTAGTCGTCATTTCCATCCTGACCGAGCTGCTCTCCCCCTCCAGCGGCATGATTACCCGCCTGCTGAAGAACTGGTTTGGTCTGGCGCCTGTTTATTATATGAATGAACCGCAGTATTTCCGTTTCCTGTACGTGCTTACCGATGCATGGCAGTACACCGGCTGGACGGCCATTGTGTATTTGGCTGCCATCACCGGCATTTCCAGCGATATGTTCGAAGCAGCGCGCATCGACGGCGCCAACCGCTTCCAGCAGATCATCTACGTCACCATTCCCACCATCCTGCCCACCATCATGATCATGTTCATCCTCAAGGTGGGCAACCTGCTGTCACTCGGCTTTGAAAAGGTGCTGCTGATGTACACGCCCTCCAACTCCATCGTCAGCGACATCATCGACACCTATGTGTACCGCATGGGTCTGCAGTCCAGCACCAATCAGTACTCCTATGCGACGGCCATCGGCCTGTTCAGCGGTGTAATCGGCCTGATTCTGGTGTCGTCCTCCAACTTCCTCAGCCGTCGCCTCACCGGCGAGAGCATTTATTAAGGAGGTGACCGAAATGACGACGATCGCTGCTGCCAGCCAAAAGAATCACATTCGTGAACGCAGTCTGGTGCTTGACATCGTGATCTATCTGGTCATGCTGTTTGCCCTCATCGTGTGCGTGGTTCCATTCCTCTACATCATCGCGATGTCCTTCTCCTCCTCTGAGGCTATTTTGAACAACAAGGTTTCGCTGTGGCCGGTTGGCTTTACGCTGGAGGCCTATCAGCAAATTGTGGAGTATCCCAATTTCTTCATTGCTTACGGCAACACCCTCATCTACACCTTCTGCGGCACCCTGTTTGCGCTTACGATGATGGTGCTGTTTGCCTATCCGCTGAGCAAAAACTTCCTGCGCGGCCAAAGCTTCCTGATGAAGCTGGTGGTCTTTTCCATGTTCTTCTCCGGCGGCCTCATCCCCAATTACCTGCTCATTTCCTCGCTGGGTCTGACAGGCACGCGCTTTGCCATGCTCATTCCCTTCGCCATCAACCAGTTTAACCTGATCATCCTCATCAACTTCTTCAAGTCGCTGCCCGGCGAGATTGAAGAGGCTGCTCTCATCGATGGCCTGAACTGGTTTGGCATTCTCATCAAAATCGTGCTGCCGCTGTCGGGCGCAGCGCTTGCGACGGTTGGCCTGTACACGGCTGTGTTCTTCTGGAACGACTGGTTCTACGGGCTGATCTACCTCAACTCCTCCCAGTACCCGGTCATGCTGCTTTTGCGCAACATCGTCAACGGCACCACCATGGTGGGCGACGCCGGCGGCGTGGGCGAAAAGGCCTCTGTTGCCATTGCGGTCAAGTCAGCCGTTATCATCACCTCCACCCTGCCCATCATTCTGCTCTACCCCTTCCTGCAGAAGTATTTCGTCAAAGGCATGACCGTTGGCGCCGTCAAGGGCTGATAAACAACTGTTTTTTCGCATCACCCCATCGCCTGCAGGCGGTGGGGTGATGTTGACTTTACCGGGTGTTCTCCATTATAATGAAAGGTACTCAACCGGGAAGGAGGGCGCAGCATGGAGGGCATTCAGCTCAAACCCAGAAAGGCGCAGATCATGGTCATGACCATTGGTCTGGGTATTCTGTGCGGGTTGTCGCTTGCTGCGCCTGTTACCGGACTGGCCGCTGCCATTCTGGTGCCACTGTTCGCCTGCCCGCTGGTGGGACGCAAGGAGGAATGGCTGGCGTGGCTGACAGCCGCCGCACCGACTGTCGGGGCAATGCTGGAAGGCTTTTCTGCAATCTATGCCGGCTGTCTGCTCCTGCCCGGCATGCTGCCGCTGCTGGCGACCCGTCTGCTCAAGCCCAAGCAGCGCACAGGCCCGCGCGGGATTCTTCTGTATACCGGCATCACCGCCGCAGCGCTCACGCTGTGCGCCGCCTGCACCACATGGCTGCTCGGCGGGCCGATCGGGCAAACCCTGCCCGTTCGTGTCACAGAGCTCATTGCCCGAATGAAAAACCCCGGGCTGGTGCTGTATCGGCTGGCTGCATCCGGTCTGCTGGCGCTGCCGGAAAACTACGGTCATTCAGATCTTTTGTCTCATCTGCTGGAGCCTGCGCTTATTCGGCAGATGCTGATGTCCCTGCGGCTGACGCTTGAAAAAATGCTGGGGTATTATCTGCCCTACGGCTTTGTGCAGATTACCCTGCTCACGGGGCTGTTCACCGCACTTCGCACCGAGCGTGCCCATGGCGTGATGCTGGTCATCGAGGCGAACGCCGCCAAACCCAGCGAGCGTCGTGCGCGCGTACTGCCGCCGCCGGGCTTTCGTCATCTGACGCTGCCAAATGGGCTTCGCCGGGGCGTTTATGTCATGTGGGCGCTGGCGCTGATTCTCATCAGTGCCACAAATTCGCTGTCTGTTACGGTTGGAATGCTGTTTTTCAGCCTGTGCAGCACGCTTTTACAGCTCAACGGTGCTGCCGTTGCCGTGTACGTGTTTGGCAACCGGCATCCGGACCACATTGTTCTCATTGGGCTCATCATTGGGATCATCTACGCTGTTTCGCCCATGGTGCTGATGATCATCGGTGTTTCAGACACATTTTTGCATTACCGTGCCAAAAAGTCCGAAAAAACGGACTGAACCATAAAGGAGGATACTGTTATGAAGGTTATTCTGCTGTGCGACGTCAAGGGTTCCGGCAAGAAGGACGACGTGATCAATGTTTCTGACGGCTACGCCCGCAACTATCTGTTCCCCCGCAAGTGGGCGGTGGAAGCTACTCCCGGCGCTGTGAAGGAAATCGAACGCAAGCGCGCCAATGAAGAAAAGCTGGAGCGCGAACGCCGCGCCGCCGCTGAAGAAGTGGCCAAAAATCTGAAGGGCAAGGTCATCAACATTCAGGCCAAGTGCGGCGCTCAGGGCCGTATCTATGGCAGCATCACCAGCCAGGAAGTTGCCGCCGCCCTGAAGGAACAGCACGGCGTGGAGATCGACAAGCGCAAGATCGAATGCGATCCCATCCGTCAGACCGGCGACGTAGACATCAACGTCATCGTTTACACCGGCATCAAGGCGCCCATGAAGGTGCATGTGGAAGCCGCCGCCAAGTAATCCACTTTTCATTGCAAAGGAGTGAGCCGCATGGAAGTCGGCATCAACGAGCAGGTCATGACCGCCCTGCCCCCATCCAGCATCGACGCGGAGCGTTCGGTGCTGGGCGCTGTGCTGCAGGATACCGGCGCGGCTACCCTTGCCTTCGAAACCCTGATGCCCGCGGACTTTTATTCCGCCGAGCACAAGGAGATCTTCGAGGCCATGCGCTCGCTTCACATCGCGGGCAACCCCATCGACATGATGACGCTTTCCAACGAGCTGTCCAAACGCGGCACGCTGGACAGCATCGGCGGCATGGCCTATCTTTTGCAGGTGTACCGCTTTGTGCCCACCACTGCAAACACCCGTACCTATGTGGAGATCGTGCTGGAAAAGTCCACCCTGCGCAAGCTGATCGCTGCCAGCCAGCAGATCCAGCAGCAGTGCTACCAGCAGTCCGATCCCCTGCAGGACGTGCTGCACAACGCCGAACGGCTGATCTTTGACATCGTCATGAAGCGCTCCGGTGCAGAAACGCTGCAGCCCATCAACCAGGTGCTCATGTCCACCTTCGACCAGATCGAAGAGCTCAGCCGTCTGAAAGGCCGTCTGGGCGGCGTGCCCACCGGTCTGTACGACCTTGACCGCATGCTCACCGGCCTGCACGGCGGCGAATTGGTGCTGGTCGGCGCGCGTCCTGCCATGGGTAAAACCTCCATGGCGCTGGGCGTTGCCAAGTTTGCCGGCGTGGACGCCAAGCGCTGCGTGGCCATCTTCAGTCTGGAAATGCCCTGCGAGCAGATCGGCCTGCGCCTTCTGTGTTCGGCTGCCAACATCAACATGCAGCGTGTGCGCAGCGGCATGCTCACCGACGACGAGTGGATCAAAATCGGCGACACCATCAACGATCTGTCGCAGTGCCGCATTTACATCGACGATACCCCTGGCCTCACGCCCTCGCAGCTGCGCAGCCGCTGCCGCCGCCTGATGATGGAGCAGGGCCTTGACCTGATCGTCATCGACTATCTGGGCCTGATGGGCGTGGACAAGCGCGTGGAAAACCGTCAGCTGGAAGTCAGCGAGATCAGCCGCCAGCTCAAGGCCATCGCGCTGGAGCTCAAAATTCCCGTCATGGCCTGTGCACAGCTCAGCCGTGCCAACGCCGCCCGTACCGACAAACGTCCCCTGCTCAGCGACCTGCGCGACTCCGGCTCCATCGAACAGGACGCCGACGTTGTGCTCTTCCTGCACCGCGAGGGCTACTATGCCACCGGCGGCAGCGACGACGGCCCCAAGCCCGACGACAACCAGGGCGAAGTGATCATCGCCAAGCAGCGCAACGGCCCCGTTGGCACCGTAAACGTGGAATGGCAGGCTGAATTTGCTCGCTACACCAACCTGCCCGGCACGCGCGTGGCAATGTATGCGGAGGGGTAATGCACGTTGGGAGGCGCCGCCTCCCAAGCCCACCGCTTAAGGGCTGTTGCCCTTAAGAATCCCATCTTTAGGAGGATGTTCTTTTGGTTCAGCAGAAGGTTTGCGATCTGGTCAAGGACCAGCGCTTTGAAGGTTTTTTGCTGGTACGCTCCGCTGATCAGCGCACGGGCGGAAATGGCGCGAAGTATCTGGATCTCAATCTGGCCGACCGCACCGGCGAAGTAAATGCCAAGGTTTGGGACGGCAATGTGCCCGTGCCCGTACCCGGCTCCGTTGTGAAGGTGCGCGGTGGCACGCTGGAGTACAACGGCCGTCTGCAGCTGCGCGTGGAGCGCATCCGCGACATGGGTGCAAGCGACGACGTGGATATTTCCGCACTTGCGCCCTGTGCTCCTGAAACGCCCGACGCCATGATGCAGCAGATTCTGGAGACGGTTTCGGAATTCCAGAGCGACTCCATCCGCCGCATCACGCTGGAAATGCTGCGCCGTTTTGATCAGAAGCTGCAGTATTATCCGGCTGCTCAGCGTATCCACCATGCCGAGCGCAGCGGTCTTTTGCATCACACCACCGGCATGTTAAGCGCCGCCAAGGCCATCTGGGAGATCTATCCCTGGCTTAACAGTGACCTGCTCTACGCCGGCGTGATCCTGCACGACCTGTGCAAGACCGAGGAAATGGATTCCGACCAGATGGGCGTTGTGCGCGACTACAGCAAGGAAGGTCTGCTGCTGGGCCACCTGGTGCTGGGCGTCACCCGCATTCAGGAAGTGGCCAACGATCTTGGCATTACCGGCGAGCCCGTGCTCATGCTTCAGCACATGATCCTCAGCCATCACGGCGAGGCCGAATTCGGCAGCCCGCGCAAGCCCATGTTCCCCGAGGCCGAAGTGCTGCACTGGGTAGACCTGCTGGACGCACGCATGAACGAGATGCAAACCGCCATCGGCAAGCTCAAGCCCGGCGTATTCTCCGAAAAGATCTGGTCGCTGGACCGCAGGCTGTATCACGTTCAGTATGACGATCTGGAAGAAAACACGCCAGAAGGTTGACGATTTCTTCCAAAAGTGTTACAATATCATGACGAAATGAAGTTTCCCCTGCTTCGGTTCGTATCCATTTATGGAACCAGCGGTCAAGCCGCCACGGGAGGAATATGATATGAAACGCAAATTGCTTCTGGTGCTCTGCCTGCTGCTGACGGCGCTGCTGCTCAGCTCCTGCTCTTCGAAGCCCGATCCCAACGATTTCCCGGACATCACGCAGGCCATCGGTCCTACCTATACGCCTGCGCCCACCGATCCGCCGGTCATTGACGTGCCTGCTGAGGATGTGGCCGAAGGCGACATGGGCGGCGAGAGCATTTTCTCCACCAACCCCTTCGATCTGGACGACTCCCTGCTGGCCGGCATGGCTGCACAGGAGGAGGATTATGTCGATCCTAATTACGGTGTGGAGGATCTGTTCAGCTACAGCCAGCCTGCCGGCACGCCCTATCCCTACGCCGGCAGCACGCCCATCCCGCTGGATCCCATCGACATGCCCACGCCCACCCCGCGTCCGGATCTGAGCTTCACCTACGCTACTTACACTGCCTCCACCGTGGGCGTCAGCTTCTCCGGCCCGGTCAGCTGGCAGATCGACCAGAGCCTGTCCGGCATGTTCATCCTGTCCGAGCCGCAGAATCAGGTCAAGGACGGTCAGCAGTGCATCATCACCCTTTCGGCGGAGCCTGTGACCAGCAACTATGACCAGAGCGATCTCAAGAGCCACGTCAAGCAGCGTCTGAACACCATTGGCGGCTCTGAGTACACCGAGTGGAGCCCCAGCCTGACCGCCACGCGTTACATGATGGGCCGCGAGGGCGTATACGCCAACTACTCCGCCACCCGTTACGACGGCACTGAAGTGGGCGGCCGCATCCACTATGTGTGCCTCGACAACACCCTTTACGGCCTGGAGATCATCTATCCTCTGGGCTTCAAGGATGATTTCCTCGACGTGTTCGGCGAAATCCGCTCTTCCATGAAATCCATGTAAAACACATGCCCCTGCTTCGGCAGGGGTTTTTCTTTACGAATGGTACGATTCATGGTATGATGATGCCATCTCCAATCAGGGAGGGATTTTTGAATGACCGACCGACTCATCGTGCTGGGTACAGGCAATGCCAATGCGACCCGCTGTTACAACACCTGTTTTGCCATTGATACTGAAAACGGCCTGCTTTTATGCGATGCAGGCGGCGGCAGCGGCATTCTGCGCCAGCTGGAGGATGCCTCCATCACCTGGGACCGCATCCATCATCTGATCGTCACCCACGCCCACACCGATCACCTTTTGGGCGTGGTGTGGGTCATCCGCATGGTAGCCACCTGGATGAACAACGGCAAGTACGACGGCGAACTGCACATCTACTGCCATCATACTGTGCGGGACGGACTGATCCAGATGGCGAAGCTCACCCTGCAGAAAAAAATGATCGACCGTCTGGACGACCGCATTCTGTTCCATACCATCACCGATGGTCACAAGGAGCAGATGCTTGGGCGCGAAGTCACTTTCTTCGACATTCGCTCCACCAAGATGAAGCAATATGGCTTCACCATGCCTATCGCCGGCGGACGCACGCTGTGCTGTCTGGGCGACGAACCCTACAACCCCGAATGCCGCGCTTATGTGGAAGGCGCCGACTGGCTGCTGTGCGAGGCATTCTGCCTGTACGGCGACCGCGACCGCTTCAAGCCGTACGAAAAGCACCATTCCACCGTCAAGGAAGCCTGCGAACTGGCACAGGGGCTGCACATTCCCAATCTGGTTCTGTGGCACACCGAGGACAAAACCATCGCCAGGCGCAAGCAACTGTACACCGCCGAAGGCTCTGCCTACTACAACGGCCGTCTGTTTGTTCCGGACGATCTGGACGTGATCGAGCTTGGCGGCATGCTCAACTTTGACAACCACGACAGCCGTCTGCGTTTTGTGGACCTGCTTTTGGAACGTGACACGCTGGACAACATTCCCTCCGCCCAACTGCCGGAAGGCTACAGCTTTGCCTTCTACCGTCCCGGCGACCGCGACCAGTGGATCGACATTGAATGCTCCGCGCGCGAGCTTAGCAGCTTTGAGCAGGGTGTGAAGGTGTGGCAGGAGTACTACGGCAGCTGTGAAAACGCGCTTGACAAGCGCATGCTGTTCATCGTCAATCCCAAGGGTGAGAAGGTCGCAACGGCCACCGCCTACCAGCTGGACGACCCCGACATGGGGCAGGTGCACTGGGTGGCCATCCGCCGCGAGGAGCAGGGCAAGGGCCTTGCCCGTCCGCTGATCGCCAAAGTACTTGAGGTCATGCGCGACCTTGGCGGCAAGCGGGCCTTCCTGCACACGCAGACCACCACATGGGTTGCCTGCAGGCTGTACCTGCAGTTTGGCTTCCATCCCACGGCAGAAAGTGCTGAAAAGCACCGCGACGGCTGGCGCATCATGCGTGCACTGACGGATCATCCTGCGCTGGATGGGTTTGAGCCTGCGGAGATGGATACGGTGTTGAATCAGTCCGATTTCGGCGGCAAGTCCTGTTGAATCGTATGGCTTGCTCTGCAACAGTTTGCGAGGAAGATGAAATGAAGCAGCTTATAGTTATCATAGGTTCAAACGGTGTTGGCAAAACCACTACTGCAGAAAAGATAGTAGAGCAATATGAAAATGTCGCCTATGTGGACTCTGATTGGTGTCGTGTTATGAATCCATTCGCTTTTACAGAAGCAACAAAAGTAACTATAGCTGACAACATATATTGCCTATTACGCAATTACCTTTCTTGTAGTGATGTAAATAAAGTGGTTTTTACTCACACATGGCACGGTGAGAGAAAGGCAATATATGAAAAGGTAATGGAGAAGCTAAAAAACGAACCAATAGAGTTCAAAATAACGATCGTCATTCTGAAATGTTCAAAAGATGAAAACATAAAACGAGCTATCCAAGATGGCAGAGATGAGATAAGAACAAAAAGAGGAATAGAAAAGACGTTCTCCTTTTATGATAACTTTGATTATCCATGTATTGATACAACGAATATGACACCAACAGCAGTGGCTCAGCAAATCGTTGATTTGGCAGATTCTAATGTGTAGAGCAGTTAGACAAATTCCAATTTATCGCCATGTACCACGTTTCACTCCACAAAAAAGGAGCTCGCCTGTTCATCGTTTCACATACGGCGAACAGGCGAGCTCTTATTTTATATTCACTCAAATCACACGGTCATCGCAGCCACGGCGGAGCCGACCAGGTTGGCCTCGTCGGTGCTGACCACGCGGCAGTGATAGCCACGCACGCGCTGGGTGTAATGGATGAGATGAGCCTTGATTTTCTGGTTGAAGGTCTCGTTCTTCATGTAGGTGGTGCCTTCGATGGCCACGCAAACGGGCAGCAGCGGATCGGTGCCGGTCTGGGTGTATTCCATAATGGCCGTCAGGTTCATGACCGCCATCATCGCAGCGCGCTCCAGCAGGGCGTCCACCAGCTTGTACAGGGTCTGGGCGTCCTCGCCTTCGGGGGCAAGGTCGTGCAGACGGCCGGGATGATGGGGCATGCTCAGGTACTTGCTGATGTCCACGGCGGTGAAGCCAAGCGGCTGGGTCTTGATGCGCTCAGCCAGCTCGGGGCTGAAGCAGCCGGCCTCGGCAGCGCAGATGAGCAGAGCGTCCATCACCTTGCCCTGATATTCGCCGCTCATGGTTTTTTCCATCAGGTTCTGATCAGGCACCGCAGCGGTCTTGCTGACGAGGATGTCGGCGTCAGTCAGGGTGAAACCGTTGAAAGCACCGGCTTCCATGTTGATGATGCTGCTGCCGGGCTTGCCCGCGAGAGTTTCGGCCTTTTCGATCTTCTGGTTGGACTCGGAGTAGCAGCAGTTGGTGCCGGTGCCGAGGATCATGCCGATGTAACCGCTGTAGCAGTTGGCTGGATGTTCAGCCAGCGCGCCCAGCAGAGCAGCGACGGTATCGTTGAGGATGACGACCTTCTGATCGCAGGGAGCGCCCAGCTTCTTGAGCGCGGCCTTCAGGCCTTCGCCCACGTATGCGCCCTCGATGCCGGGAACGTCGA
>JAFULL010000071.1 GCA_017473345.1 Clostridia bacterium
CACCGATCTTCTTGATCTCCTCGTGAGCATACAGGATGGCCTGCAGCATCTTTTCTTCGGAGATTTCCTTGGCGCCCGCCTCGATCATCAGCACGGCTTCCTTGGTACCGCTCACAGTCAGGTGCAGGGTGCCCTGCTGGCGCTGCTCTTCGTTGGGGTTGATGATCAGTTCGTCATCCACGCAGCCAACGACCACCGTGCCGGTGGGGCCGCCCCAGGGAATATCACTCACGGTCAGAGCGGCGGAAGAGCCGATCATCGCGGGAATTTCGGGGGGGATATCCTTGTCCACGCTCAGGCAGGTGGCAACAACCTGCACGTCGTTGCGCATGCCCTTGGGGAAAAGGGGACGCAGGGGGCGGTCGATCAGGCGGCAGGTGAGGGTGGCCTTCTCAGTGGGACGGCCTTCACGCTTGATAAATCCGCCGGGGATCTTGCCCACGGAATACTGCTTTTCTTCAAAGTCAACGCTCAGAGGGAAGAAATCAACACCCTCACGAGCCTTTTCGCTCATGGTGACGTTCACCATCACGACGGTCTCGCCGTAACGCACGAAAGCAGAACCATTGGCCTGCTGCGCATACTTGCCAAATTCGATGGAAAGCGGACGGCCCGCCAGTTCGGTGGAAAATACTCTGTAATCCATTTTAGAAACTCCTCTTCCTCTTCCTGCAAACATGGCCTCGTGCCATGCTGCACTCCACACTCGCGCAGCCCTTGCCGCGCGTCCACGGAACGCCTCATCATTCCGTGCATAGCCGCAAAAATAGCCGCGTCAGGCGGGTTGCCCCGCCTCGGCGCGGCCGATTTACCTTACTTGCGCAGACCCAGCTGAGCGATCAGGTTACGATAGCTCTCGATGTCGGTCTTCTTCAGGTAGTCCAGCAGACCACGACGCTTACCGACCATGAGCAGCAGGCCGCGACGGCTGTGGTGATCCTTCTTGTTGAGCTTGAGGTGCTCGTTGAGGTGGTTGATGCGATCGGTCAGCAGAGCGATCTGAACCTCGGGGGAACCGGTGTCACCTTCGTGACGGGCATAGGTCTTGATGATTTCGGACTTCATCATTTGGGTTTGCCTCCTTGTAATGGTAACGGCTGTGCCGTTCCTTGGTAATCGCCGCACTCATAGCCGACCGTTGGCATTCAGCCAGCTGCGGGCACGGTTCAACTGTGCACTTGCGCACATCGTTTATTTTAACACGCAAAGCCTTTTTTGTAAACGCTTTTTGGCAAAGAAATCGCCCTGACCGCAATAAAAATTTACAATCAGGGCGCATATTCAGTTCAGATTTTCAAGCATCATCAGCTGGCCGTCTTCCAGCACGATGGGATACTCCTCCAGAAGCGACCAGTCCATGCCCACATCATGGCACAGCAGGTAGGCGTGATCCTCTTCTTCCATGAAGGATTCGATGCCACCGTAGCAGCAGTCCAGATCGCCCGAAAGCATGGCGGCAAGAATATCATCCTGCACCCATGCACGGTAATCAACTTTGGCATAGGGGTTTTCGGACTCGTACTGAACGTATACCTTCGTACCGGAATCAGCATCACGATCAAAATAATCGCAGATCATGGCATGATAAGTATCGTTGCAGGTAACGGTACTGACATGCTGCCAGTTGCCGATGGCCCAGAAAACCAGCAATCCGCAGGCCAGGGCTGTGCATGCAGCACGGGGAATGAACAGCTTGCCGCGCTTTACAAGCTGCTTGACCACCATGCCCAGACCAATGGCCAGCGCCGGAAGCGATACAAAGATGTACCAAGCCAGCTTGCTGACGCAGGCGCTGTACAGGATGAGAGGCACAAGGAACCACAAAGCCAGGCCGATGTGATCAGTGCTGAAGCGTGTGCGCAGGCAGCCTTTCCAAATGAACGCAGCTGCACACAGAACAAGGCCAAGCGTTACCGCAGGATCACTGAGCAGGTATTTCACATAGTAGAAAGTTGTGCCGAAATGACCCTCGTGTATGGTTGTGGCGCGATGACCTACATCCTTCACAAGAGAATGGATGAAAAATGCCATACCATCACGCATATAGCGTGCAACAGCCCACGGCATGATGGGCAGCAGGCCGAAGAAGATCAGCAGCAGATAGTTGCGCACACGCAGTTTGCGGATCAGCCCGGTCACACATACAAACACAAAACAGGTCACCGGGATGAGCGCTGCATGCCAGCTTTTGGACATGAATGCCAACCCAAAGCATACGGCGCTGCCGTACAGCCATTTCAGGTTTTTGGGGCTTTGCAGCATACACAGCATGGCAATGACGTAGAAAAGCAGCATTTGCGCATCTGCATCGCCAAAGCGTGCAAAGTGCGGACCATAGACCATGGCGCATGCCAGCCAGAACAGCTGGCAGAAAATGCTGCTGATGTTGCCGTAGCGCTTTTTGGTCCACAACGCCATAATGGTCATCGTCAGCAGCATGCTCAGCGCACTGTAAAAACGCAGGCTGAAAGCACTGAAACCAAACAGCTGATAGCAAAGGGCGATACAGTAATAGGTCAGCGGCGGCTTCAGGTTCCAGAAGTCGGGCTCTCCCATGAAGGTGCTGACTACATAATCGCCGCTCTGCATCATTTCATAGGCGTTGATGCCATGACGTGCCTCGTCACAGTCGCTGATGGCAGCTTCACCCAGATTGGTGAACAGCAGAAAACCGCCGGCTGTCAAAAGCGCAATGATCATAAACCAGTACAGAGCCTCGCAGGCGATGTGCTTCTTTCGGGTCATTTGACTCTCTCCTGTAATGTTCAGACTTTGGCCAGCAGTTCGAAATGCGCCTGCTGCATGGTTTCAGGCAGTCGGCACACGAGGGCGTCACCAACACGGATGGTCGCAGGCAGACGCTTTCCACCACAAACGCAAATTGTGCGGTACGTGCCGTGGGGGACTGTCTGTTTGCCGTTTTCGCATATTTTCCAGCCGTTCTCCGTCACAGAGGCGTCCAGCACATAGGGATGGCCCAGCAGTTCGCGCGCCTGTGATACGTCGCCCTGTGCAAGCAGGCTGCGGATAGCAGTGGAGCTGACCTCTTTGCCGCCCAGTGTGATCTTGGGTACGATGGACGTGGCAAAGCCAAGCGCAGCGCCCAGAAAGGCGAGCAGGTTCGGCTTGCCTTCACCCTTGCGGCCAAAGGTATGGTTATAGCCGCATACTACGTCTGTGGGATGGAACTGGCGCACCAGATGGCCCACATAGTCTTCGGGAGGCATGTTCATGGTTTCGGCGTCAAAAGGCATGGCGTACAGCACGTCCACGCCCAGCGCCTCCATCAGCTTTGCGCGTTCTTCAAACGTGGTCAGCTGCGGGGGACATTTGTCCGGCGCGATGACCTGCAGCGGATGTTCACGGAAGGTGGATACCACCAGCGGCACGCCATGCTGACGCGCAAGCGCCGCACCGCGTTCCAGAAGCACGCGATGTCCGATGTGTACGCCGTCAAACATGCCCAGCGCCACAACACTGCGGTCGGTTTTGATTTTTCCATCGAGGATGATCTGCATCATTCGTCCTCCAGCAAGTTAATCTCCCAGCCAGGTGCGTACCTTTACGGCGTCGCCCTCGCGCTGTGCAATGGCTGTAAGCATACCGTCCATCCACAGTCCGAAAGGCGCGCCGTCGGCAGCTGTGGTGTTATGAACGGCAGTGAAACGTTCCCAGTCCAGCTTGCCGCCATTGCGCACAGCCTTTTCAAGCCTGCGCGGAACATTCGTCATGGGCAGGTGTGCAAGCGCAGCTTCCGGGGGCAGCAGCATGTCGGAAAGTGTGCCATTTTCAGCAGCAGCTTGCAGCTCTTCCAGCGTTTTGGCCGTTTCCAGTGTAAAAGGTCCGCTTTGCGTACGCAGCAGAAAGCGCATATGCGATGGACAGCCCAATGCCTGTCCCAGATCCTGACAGAGCGTGCGCACATAAAAACCCTTGGAACAGCGCACATACAGCAGCGCGCCATGGTTTTCGGTCGTGCCGCGGAAAGAAAGCTCGTGCACGGTGACTTCACGCGCTGGAATATCCGCCTGCGTCCCGTCACGCGCCAGCTGATACAGGCGCTTGCCGTCCTGCTTGAGTGCGCTGTACATGGGCGGCGTCTGCAGAATGGTTCCGGTAAAGCGGGAAAGGGTAGCCAGAATGGCGCTTTCATCAGGAAAACAGTCACCGGTTTCGGTCACAGCGCCCTGCGCATCCTGCGTGTCGGTGGCGGCGCCAAAGGCGACCTCGGTCACATAGGCTTTTTCTTTGTCCTGCATGTAGTCAAACAGCCTGGCTGCTTTTCCGACCATCAGCGGCAGCACACCTGCAGCCTCAGGATCCAGCGTGCCTGCATGACCGATCTTTGCTCCGCCAAGCATTCGCCTGACAGCGCCCACCACGTGCGCCGAGGACATTCCCGGCGGCTTGAGTACGTTGAGAAAACCGCAAAGCGGCTTGTTGATCTGCGTCATCAAAGAGCCTCACAAAGTGCATTTTCAATGGTTTGAACAGCTTCGTCCATGGGCATGTCCAGCGTAACGCCAGCAGCCAGTTTGTGTCCGCCGCCGCCGAAACGGGCAGCGATTTTGTCGACTGCGTAAGGCTCCAGCGCGCGCATGCTCACCTTGATTCTGCCGTCAGCCATCTCTCTGGCAAAGTACGCCATACCTACGCCGCGCAGGTCGATCGCGTAATCCACAATGCCCTCACAGTGGCCGCCATTAGCATGAGCCCTCTGAAGCTGCTGCTGATTCAGGCGCAGGCCTGCGATTTTGCCGTCTGCAATCACACGCAGTCCCGGCAGCACCTCCACCAGCAGACGCACATGCGGCTCTTCCTTCTGGCGGAACAGCCTGCGGCTGTAGTCAGCCAGCGGAAGACCGGCCTCCATCAGGCCGCTCATCATGGCAAAGCTCTCTGCGTTGGTGCTGTCGTAGATGAAGTTGCCCGTATCGGTGGAAAGCGCTGTGTACAGGCAGATAGCCTCGTCCTTCGTCATGGCCATGTCCATGTGCTGAAACAGCCTGTACACCAGAATGGCCGTTGCAGGCGCATGCTCGTCGATCATATTGATCTGCGCATAGCCCGGATTGGTGCCATGATGATCGATAACAGCCGTTTTTTCAGCCGCAGCAAACAGAGCCTCGCACTTTCCCATACGATCGGCGCTTGCCACGTCCACAGCAATGGCCAGATCAAAGGCCTCAGGGACGGCATCAGCAGCCATCACTGCCTCACTCCCCGGCAGAAAGGTCAGGTAAGACGGCACAAAGCCATCCACCATTGCCTGCACCTTTTTGCCCATGCGCTCCATGCGCAGTTTCAGTGCAAGCACGCTGCCCAAAGTATCACCGTCGGGCGATACATGCCCAAACAGCAAGACGCTGCCCGCCGATAACACGGCAGACAGCACCTCGTCCTGCTGATAACGGTCATTCAAGATCGTCGTCATTTTCATCGTTTGTATCGTCCTCCGTGTGCACCTGCTTCAAAACAGACGCAATGTGGATGCCGTATTCGATGTTGTTGTCCAGCTCGAAAAGAATTTCCGGCG
The DNA here is from genome assembly GCA_017473345.1 of Clostridia bacterium. Classification (GTDB taxonomy): domain Bacteria; phylum Bacillota; class Clostridia; order Christensenellales; family Aristaeellaceae; genus Limiplasma. The sequence goes on from JAFULL010000071.1 coordinate 5,537, forward strand.
CGTAGCGGATGATCATGCTCTGGCGCAGTTCATGGCGCACGAAGCCAGCCGCCTTGCGCAGAGCAGCCATCATAGGCTCGCGGTTTTCCTCTTCCAGAATGCTGACATAAATTTTGGCATAGCGAAGGTCGCGCGTTACATCCGCCCGGGTCACGCTGAACGTGCCCTTTACGCGCGGATCGCTTACACGCTCGCGGATGATCTGATCCACCACGCGGCGCACCTCTTCGCTGATGCGGTCAATACGCTGATAGCTCAATGCGGTTCTCCTTTACGGGGGGGAGGGAAGGGACGCTGGGAGGCTCTGCCTCCCAGACCCACTGCCTAAGGGTTTCACCCTTAGAAATCCCTTTTCTGACCGCGCATTGCGCGGTCAGGTGTGTTAATACAAGTTACTTAGATGGCGACAAAGAGAAGGAATTCCAAAGGGATAAATCCCTTTGGCGGGGATGTAAGGGGCAGAGCCCCTTACCGCTCGATCTCTTCCATGATGAAGCACTCGATGATGTCGCCTTCCTTGATGTCGTTGTAGCCGTCAAAGCTGATGCCGCACTCGTAGCCTTCG
>JAFULL010000072.1 GCA_017473345.1 Clostridia bacterium
ACGTGATATTCCCACCCTTTTTGAAACCACAGCTGCTGCATTGGGTATTCAACACAAGCTCATTCGTCCCTACACGCCTCGGCACAACGGCAAGGTTGAACGCAGTCACCGTGAAGACCAAAAGCGTTTCTACGACATTCGACGCTTTTACTCCCTCGCCGAATTTTGTGGTCAGTTAACTGCCCACCAAAGTCGCAGCAACTCCAGGCCCATGCGGCCTCTCAATTGGCTTTCACCTAGACAGCGGCTTTCTGCCTTCACTGTCCAAGATGTTTGACAAACCTACAACACAAGGCTTACAGGTCCTTTTGGATTGCTGAAAAAAACGGAAAAAGGTGATATAATTTAACAGATGTAAGTGAAATGTCGAAGGTGGGCGGTTTATGGAGCATCAGGCAATTCTCGAAAAAATCCGTATCGGATATGAAAAAATACTTGGGAAAAATTTGATTGGAATATATATTCACGGCTCCATTGCCTTTGGGTGCTTTGATCCGCGGCACAGTGATATTGACTTTTTGGTTGTTGTGCAGGATACGCCCTCGCATGCGCAAAAGAAGCAAATGATCCAACTTTTGCTGGAGCTGGATGCATATTGTCCGCCCAAGGGGCTGGAAATGAGCGTTGTTCTGGAACGTTTTTGCAGGCAGTTTGTTCATCCCACACCGTTTGAACTGCATTTTTCCAACGCCCACAAGTTGCGTGCACAGTGGGATCTGGATGAGTATTGTAGGAACATGAATGGGGTTGATCCGGATCTGGCGGCGCATTTTACCGTAGCCAGAGCCGTTGGACAGGTACTTTGCGGAGAACGGATTGAAGATGTATTTGCACCGGTTCCGCATCAATGCTACTTGGACAGTCTGCGCAGCGATGTTGAAAATGCTGCCGAAGATATCCAAAACGATCCGGTCTATATCATTTTGAATTTTTGCCGTATTGCAGCCTACCTGCATGATGGAGTGATTCTGTCCAAAAGGGACGGAGGCTTGTGGGGCATGAAACATCTGCCTGAAGCATTTCACGGGTTGATTCGTTCGGCTCTCGACCACTATACAGTCAAAGGGATCTACGAAGCGGATGCGAATGCAGAACGGGCATTCGTTCAAACGATGCTGCAGGACATTTTTGCCTTTCAGCCCTTGCAATAAGCATGTTTTTTGCCTATAATGATAAGAGGTAAACAACGGCGCTTTCCCGCCGTATGCACGGAGATAACAAAGGAGGCTTTTTTCATGGGCAAGGTATACGTTTTTGATCATCCGCTGATTCAGCACAAGGTTAGTCTGATGCGCGACAAGAATACCGGCACCAAGGATTTCCGCCAGCTGCTGGAAGAAATCAGCATGCTGATGGTGTACGAAGTCACCCGTGATCTGCCCACCGAAGAAGTGGAAATTGAAACGCCTATCTGCACCACTAAGGCCCGCGTGCTCAGCGGCAAGAAGATCGGCATCGTGCCCATCCTGCGCGCTGGCCTGGGCATGGTGGACGCTGTTGCCACGCTGATTCCCGCTGCCCGCGTGGGTCATATCGGCCTGTACCGCGATCCCGAAACCCTGCAGCCTGTTGAGTATTACTGCAAGCTGCCTGCCGACAGCGATCAGCGCGAACTGCTGGTGCTGGATCCCATGCTGGCTACCGGCGGCAGCGCCGCAGCGGCCATCACCTTCCTCAAGCAGCGCGGCTGCAAGAACATCCGCCTGGTCAACCTCATCGCTGCTCCCGAAGGCGTTGAGCGCATCCAGAAGGAGCATCCCGACGTAAACATCTATGTGGCCTGCATGGATGAAAAGCTCAACGATCACGGCTACATCGTTCCCGGTCTGGGCGACGCCGGCGACCGTCTGTTCGGCACCAAGTAATTGAAAAAATGCACCGTCGCCTGCTTCGGGCGGCGGTGCTATGTATATGGAGAAATCAATGATCATAGATATTTCGCAGGAGGTACTTTCCTGTAAGGTTTGGCCGGGCAATCCTGCGCCGCAGGCGCAGCGCCTGAAGAGCCTTGCACAGGGCGGAAGCAGCAACCTGAGTGCTTTTTCGATGTGCGCGCATAATGGTACGCATGCCGATGCGCCATATCACTTTGTGGAGAATGGCAAAACCATCGGCCAGCTGCCGCTGGAAACCTTTGTAGGGGACTGCTTTGTGGCCCGTCATGAGGGCGATGTAACTGCAGACGATGCAGGGCTTATTTTGCACAAAGCAAAACAGTCAGGTGCTGATAAGCGCATTCTGATTGCAGGCAAGGCGACCGTAACAGCTGAAGCAGCGCAGGTGTTTGCGGCAGCGGGTCTTTGGCTGATAGGCAACGAAAGCCAGACCGTCGGGCCGGAAAACGCCCCCAAGCAGGTGCATTTGATTCTGCTTGGCGCAGGCGTGGCGTTGCTGGAAGGCCTGGTGCTGGAACGGGTGGAGGAAGGCAAATACTTTCTCAGCGCGGCACCGCTCAATCTAGGCGGATGCGAGGGCGCACCGTGCCGGGCTGTGCTTGTACGTTAAAAAGGAAAATCCGCAGGAAGATATTTTCCTGCGGGTTTTCGTTTACAGGGAGATCCAGTAGCGGCGTGTCAACACCGTTTCATCGTCAAAGTGATTTTCGATTTTGTTTTCCAATATGCCGCCGTTTTTTTCAATCACGCGTGCAGAGCCGATGTTGTCATCGTCACAGGTGATCAGCACGCGCTCAAAGTCAAAATGCGCGCGTACATAATCCAGCGCCATGGCCAGCATCTGCGTGCCAACGCCGCTGTTCCAGCGGGTGCTGCGTACCCAGTAGCCGATATGGCCGCCATAGCGCAGCAAAGCATCGTTCAGGCCGTGCCGGATGCTCACCTCACCAATGAATTCACTCTCTTCGACCAGCCACAAAAAGGTGCAGGGCAAGCGGTTGGACGGCAAATCCTTTCCTGTGCGGTAACGGGCAACGCGTTCAAAAAAAGTGTCTGCATCATAGCGTACAAGGTGATACTGTGTAATTCCCTTTTGCAGGTACTTTTCGATCGCAGCATCATATGAGCAAAAATATTCACGATCAGGATAGATCAGTTTCACTGGCTTCGCCCTCCTTCCAATTACAAAGAATCCCCGCAAGAGAAAACTCCTGCGGGAGAAAAGGATCAGTCTTTTACGCCGATGCGGGCGATCGCACGCTTCAGCTTGGCTTCAACGATGGCGTATTCCCTGTCATCGCGCTCCAGGTTTTCCAGACGGGCCTTTGCAGCCTGCTGCGCCTTTTGGGCACGGTCAAGGTCAATATCCTCGGCCCACTCAAAAGTGGTGGCCATCACGCGGGCCTCGCCGTCGGAAACGCCCAGCATGCCGCCGGAACAGGCAGCAATGCGGGTGTTGCCTTCGGCATCTGTCACACGCGCTTCGCCAATGCCAAGCGGCGCGGCGTAGTCGATGTGACGTGCCAGAATGCAAACGTCGCCGCCCACGGTGCGCACGATGATCTTTTCAGCATCGCCGTCATAAACCATGCGGTCCGGGGTCACGATCTGCAAATGAAACGTTGCCATGCTTACTCACCCTTTTTGGCCTTGGCTACGGCTTCGTCGATGGTGCCAACGAACAGGAAGGCGCTCTCAGGCAGGTCGTCGTGCTTGCCTTCGATGATCTCCTTGAAGCCGCGAATGGTTTCCTTCAGAGGCACATACTTGCCCTCCATGCCGGTGAACTGTTCGGCAACGCTGAAGGGCTGGCTGAGGAAGCGCTGCACCTTACGGGCGCGGGCAACGATCAGCTTGTCCTCGTCGCTCAGTTCATCCATACCCATGATGGCGATGATGTCCTGCAGCTCCTTATAGCGCTGCAGAATACCCTGCACCTGACGGGCAACTTCGTAGTGCTCCTGGCCCACGACTTCGGGGGAGAGGATGCGGCTGGTGGAATCCAGGGGATCCACAGCGGGGTAAATGCCCAGAGAAGCGATGCTGCGGCTGAGAACCGTGGTTGCATCCAGGTGGGCGAAGGTGGTGGCGGGGGCAGGGTCAGTCAAGTCGTCAGCAGGAACGTAAACGGCCTGCACGGACGTGATGGAACCCTTCTTAGTGGAGGTGATACGCTCCTGCAGCGCACCCATTTCGGTGGCCAGCGTGGGCTGGTAGCCGACGGCGCTGGGCATGCGGCCCAACAGAGCGGACACTTCGGAACCCGCCTGAGTGAAACGGAAGATGTTGTCGATGAACAGCAGCACGTCCTGATTCTCACGGTCACGGAAATATTCCGCCATCGTAAGGCCGGACAGAGCCACGCGCATACGGGCTCCCGGGGGCTCGTTCATCTGACCGTAGACCAGCGCCGTCTTGTTGATAACGCCGCTGTCCTTCATTTCGTTGTACAGGTCGTTGCCTTCACGGGTACGCTCGCCAACGCCCGCAAACACGGACAGACCGCCGTGCTGCTTGGCAACGTTGTTGATGAGCTCCATGATGAGAACGGTCTTGCCAACGCCGGCGCCGCCGAACAGACCAATCTTGCCGCCCTTGGCATAGGGAGCGATAAGGTCGACGACCTTGATGCCGGTTTCGAGAATTTCGGTGGAAGTCTCCTGTTCTTCGTAGGAGGGAGCGGCGCGGTGGATGGGCCAGCGTTCCACGTCTTCAGGAGCGGGCTGATCGTCAATGGCGTCGCCCAGCAGGTTGAAGATGCGGCCCAGGCACTTGTCGCCCACGGGCACGGTGATGGGGCTCTGGGTATCGACGGCGTCGAGACCGCGCACCATACCGTCGGTGGCGTTCATGGAAATGCAGCGAACGACGTTGTCGCCCACGTGCTGCGCCACCTCGGCGACGATTTTTTTGTCGCCGTTCTGGATCTCAATGGCGGAGAGCAGCTCAGGCAGCTGGCCGTCCTCGAAACGGATGTCGAGCACGGGGCCGATGACCTGCACTACCTTGCCAATGTGTTGCATGCTCACGTTGTTCTGACTCCTTTCCCGACGCCGTTACTGCTCGGCGCCGGCCACGATCTCCGTGATCTCCTG
>JAFULL010000073.1 GCA_017473345.1 Clostridia bacterium
CCAGGTTCTGGCCAAGCCCGGCACCATCAAGCCCCACACCCACTTCATGGGTCAGGTTTACGTTCTGACCAAGGAAGAAGGCGGCCGTCACACCCCCTTCTTCAACGGCTATCGTCCCCAGTTCTACTTCCGCACCACCGACGTTACCGGCAACATCAAGCTGCCCGAGGGCGTTGAGATGGTTATGCCTGGCGACAACATCGACATGGAGATCACCCTGATCACCCCCATCGCCATCGAGCAGGGCCTGCGTTTCGCTATCCGTGAAGGCGGCCGCACCGTTGGTTCCGGCGTTGTTGCTTCCGTGATCGAGTAATCTGGGTTGACTGAAGCCTTCATGGCTTGAGTGCGTTCAGAAAACAAAATCAAAAGAACCCTCCGTTTCGGCGGAGGGTTCTTCTTTTATGCGTGTTTGCCTTGCACAGCGATCTGTGATAAGATAAGCCCATCCCGTTGAAAGAGGGCGTTTTGGATGACACGCACTGAAAACCGCTTTTTATATATGCTCAAGGGCATCGCGTGCCTGCTGGTGATCACCATTCATTTTCCGGTGAACGGAAGGTTTTCGGAATGGATCAGCCTGCTGTCGCGCTGCGCGGTACCTTTCTTCTTTATGGTCGCCGGTCGGTATGCTTATAGCGGCCGTGCGGCTGATGCGCCCGGCCTGCGTAAAAAAATGCTTTCCCGCCTGGGGAAGATCGTTTGCACAGCCTTTGGCGTACTGGCGGTTTATACGCTTTATTCTTTTGTATATCACCGTGTGCAGGGCATGAACGTCGCCGCATGGGTGCAGATGAAATATCAGCCCCTCGAATGGCTGCGGTTGGCGGCGCTGAATGCCAGCAATATCATCTGGGATTCATCCTATGTGTTTGATTTTTTGTGGTATCTGTTTGCGATGATCTGGGTACAGCTGTTTCTGACCGTCACGCTGCGCTGGCGTTCCGATTTGAAAAATGCCGTGTGCGTTGTGCTGATGAGCATGCTGTATCTGTGCCAGTACATGCCTTTTTCGGCAACTGTTCCGGTGCTGCGCATTTTCAGCGGCAGCACGCTGTTTTACCGCAACTGGCTGTTTACCGGCATCCCGTTTGCGCTGGTCGGCGTGTGGATCGCCCAGACGGATGTACGCAGAGCAGGAGGACCGCTCGCATGGTGGGCAGTAGCCGCCTGCGGTGTAATGCTTGCGGTGCGCGAGTCAAAGCACTTTGATTTGCACGACCTGCCGGTGGGACTGATCATGCTGACGATCGCTTTGGCCGTGCTGGCAGAGTACTATCCGCAGCGCGGCAGCCGTGTGCTGGCGTTTGTTGGCAAGCATCTGTCTGCAAACGTCTATTACTGGCATGTGCTGGTCGGCACGATGCTCAAACAGCTGCTTGATGGCAAACTTGCCGCATGGCTGCCTTATTTGGTGATGGCATGTACACTGCTGCTTTCCCTTGCGCTGTATGGTGTTAAGCGTTGGATCCATTCCCGCAAAACATAATACAAAAGAGCCCCTCGCGGGGCTCTTTTGTGTTCAGCCATTCAGACCGGGCGTAGGGGTGATGACGGGTATGTCAGTCTGTACGTCGGGCAGGACGGTTGTGGTTGGCGCAGGCGTTGCATAGGCCGGAAGCGTTTCCACCGGCCAGGGATCGTTGTCGGTATGGCAGGCAGTAAACATCAGAACGGAAAGAACAAGCATGAGCAAAAGGACGATGCGTTTCATGCTGAAAGCCTCCTTTGGATGAGCTGATACCAGTATATCATAGATTCTGCGATTGTGCTTTACAAAACACGTCACGCTTGTTACAATGTGCTTGTAAAATGAAAAAAGAAAGAAGGAGAAAGTATGAGCAATATCTGGCACGACATCTCTCCGGCACGCATTTCTGCCGACGACTTTATCGCCGTCATCGAAATCGAAAAGGGCAGCAAGAAAAAGTACGAGCTGGACAAGGAAACCGGTCATCTGATTCTGGACCGTATCCTCTACACATCCACCCATTATCCCACCAACTACGGCCTGATCCCGCGCACCTATGCTGACGACAATGACCCGCTGGACGTGCTGGTGCTTTGCAGTGAAAACATTCAGCCCCTCAGCCTGGTACGCTGCTATCCCATCGGCGTGATCACGATGCTTGATCAGGGACGTCTGGACGAAAAGATCATCGCCATTCCGTTTGAGGATCCCACCTACAACACCTATCGTGACGTGAGCGAGCTGCCGTCCCATCTGTTTACGGAAATGAGCCACTTCTTTACCGTATACAAAAATCTGGAAGGCAAGGACACCGTGGTGGATGAACTGCGCGGTGCCGACGATGCACGCGAGGTCATCAACAAGTGCCGCGAGGCCTACATCGAGAAATACTGCCGCTAAGACAAAGGAGCTGAGCGCTGTGAAAATCCGTTCTATTGAGCTGTTCAAGGTGCCTCCCCGCTGGCTGTTTCTGAAAATGACCACCGAATCCGGCATTGTGGGTTGGGGTGAGCCGGTGGTGGAGGGCAAGGCGGATTCCGTTGCTGCCTGCGTAAAGGAACTGGCGGCTCAGCTCATCGGCCACAGCGCCGGCGACATTGAAGATGCTTTTCAGATGATGTACCGCGGCGGTTTCTACCGCGGTGGCCCTATCATGACCAGCGCTATTTCGGGCATTGAACAGGCCATGTGGGACATCAAGGGCAAATATTACAACGCCCCTGTGTATGTTCTGCTGGGCGGCAAGGTGCGCGACCGCATTCAGGTCTACCGCTGGATCGGCGGCGATCATCCCCGTGACACCGCCAATGCCGTAAAGGAAGCCATCGCGCAGGGCTACCGCGCCATCAAGATGAACGGTACGGATGAACTGCGCTGGATCGACAGCTACGACAAGCTGGACGCTACCGTGGAGCGCGTGGCCGCCATTCGCGAGGTGGACAAGAACATCGGCATTGCGGTGGATTTCCATGGCCGTGTGCACAAAACCATGGCCAAGGTGCTCATGCACAAGCTGGAGCCCTACAATCTGCTGTTTGTGGAAGAACCTGTCCTTTGCGAAAACGAGGATGAATTTTTGGAACTTTCCCGCACCAGCCACATTCCCATTGCAACGGGCGAGCGCAACTTCACCCGCTGGGGTTTCAAGCGCATGCTCACCCGCGGCGGCGTGGATGTGATTCAGCCCGACGTCAGTCACTGCGGCGGTATTCTGGAAACCCGCAAGATCGCCGCGATGGCCGAGGCTTTTGACGTGGCGGTCGCACCGCACTGCCCGCTGGGCCCCATCGCGCTGGCAGCCTGCCTGCAGGTGGACTTCTGCACGCCCAATGCTTTCCTGCAGGAGCAGAGCGCCGGTATCCACTACAACGCGGGCTACGACCTGCTCAACTATCTGAAAAATCCGCAGATCTTCCAGTATCGGAATGGGTATTGTGATCTGCTGAAAGGCCCAGGCCTTGGTGTGGAGGTCGACGAGGACTATGTGTGCCGCATGGCTGCTGAAGGTCATGACTGGCACAACCCCATCTGGCGCGACAGCGACGGCGCTGTGGCTGAATGGTGATCAATTGAAAAAAGCTGCGCTGCCCGATGAGGCGGCGCTTTTTTGTGTTGAAACATTCGTCACATGTTTGTAAAAACTGCCCCTGTACAACGAAGTTTGTAGGGCAAAAGGCTATACATTCATTGGGTTTTCATGTACAATAGAAGATGGAAAAATTGTAACATTTCACGCCTTTCAGAAGGGAATGATCGCAATGAAACGTATGCTTTGCTGCCTGCTTTCGCTCTGCCTGCTGTGCTGCCTTTTTCCGGCGCTGGCAGATGATGCGGGCGTGCTTTCCGAAGGGGAACTCAGCCAGTGGATCAACCAGGTGCTGCGTGAAAGCAGCACGCAGCAGCCCATGAACACACCTGTGGGTGAGGAGTCGCTCACGCAGGATGGATACGCCTTTTTGTATGATTTCGCCACGTTGTATTATGACCGCCCGCAGCTGGACGCAACCAGCATTTTGCAGGCGGTGACACTTACAGATGAAAGCTATGCCGCGCCCCGCGGGATCACGCTGGGCACTTCGCAGGAGGCGCTGATCAGGGCCTTCGGCTGGCAGAACCCCATGCTGATCGGTGACGGAACCTTTGCGACATTCTATCGCCTGAACGAACTGCCCCGTGCTGCCTACTGGAGTTGGGCGCAGCATGACAGCGCAGGCGAAATCAGCCGCGTGCAGTGCGCCATGCATGTGCAGGCTGGAGAGGATCGCTATACCGATGCCGGCATGATTTTTGAACTGGAAAACGGCGTGGTGACGGATGTCCGTATTTATGGACTGTACGACTTTATCACAGAAGCCGAGGTGCAGTCCAATCTGACGGCCGTGATGAATGTAGAGGCCGCCGGAGCGGGCCATTCGCCGACGGCGGACGGCTACGTCATCCGTCGTGATGCACCTGTGTTTGAAACGGCTGACCTGACGTTCTCTGGCATCACGTTCCCGGCGCTGGATATCACCGCGCTTGAAAAGGCGCTCGGCGAGCAGGTGAATAAAACAGAGAAACTCACCTCCGGCGATGAGCAGATCATCACCGCCGAATGGGCGGACGCTTATCTCAGCGGAACGGCAGAGGACGGTATGGACGTGCTCAGCCTCTTTTCCAGCCGCCTGGCAGGCCCGCGCGGCGTGACCGTGGGGCAGACGCTGGATGAAGTGATCGCTCTGTTCAGCGCAGACGGAAAGGGCCGCACCGATGAACAGTGCGCGCTGCTTTACGGCGACGGTGTGAATGCGCCCTTTGGCACGCTGGAAACCAGCGGGCAGGACGCCACACTGTCCTACGCGCTGCAAAATGGTGAGGAAAACATCACGCTGATGCTGCAGTTTATGGACGGTATGCTTCAGGAGTGGACGCTTTTTACCTGGTAAACAACGCAACTGGGAGGACTTGACATGAAGATCGATCTGACTTGCCCGGTGGAATTGTGGCAGTATGCCATGCCCACGGAGGATGAAGCTGAGTGCACGTTTGTGATGAACAACCTCAGCGACAAGGTGGTCGTTTCCGTACAGGTCGCGCTGGCCTGCTATGACCGGCATGACGAGCTCATCTTCCGGCAGACTGAACGCGTGCAGGGCCTGAAGGCGGGTGTGGGCGAGCGGTTTACCATTGTCATCATTCCGTCGGAATGGCTGGGCGTGGAGGGCGTTGACCTTGTGATCGAAAAGGTTTGGTTTGACGACGCTACCGTCTGGCGCACCGGCGGTACGCCGCTTGCGCATTATCAGCCTAACGCCATCAGCGCCGGTCGTGCGCTGGATGAACTGCGCTTTGTTGCCGGCAAGGACGCGGTAGGCTATCCGCAGGTGCAGGAAGAGGTATGGATGTGCGTGTGCGGCCGTGCCAACGCACTGGACAGCGACCGTTGCTGCCGCTGCGAACGCAGGCGCGATGCTGTGTTTGCCAGCTTCAGCCGCGAAAATGTGGCCCATGTGGTGGCGGCTCACGAGAAAAAACTGGCTGATGCCGCCCGCAAGGCGCGTGAGGAAAACAACCTGCTGCAGGAAAACGAAGAAAAGCAGCGCGCAGCCAAACGTCGCAAGCGCAAGCAGCGCGTGCGCCTGCTGACGGCGCTGCTGATCGCGGCGGCGCTGACGGCTTTTGCAGTGCTGTGGGTCGTTCCTACAGTGCACTATCAGACGGCTGTGGATCTGCTCAGCGACGGCCATTACGACCTTGCACGCGCGGCGTTTGTGGAAATGGCCGACTGGAAGGATTCGCAGGCCCAGGTGACGGAGTGCGATTATCAGAAGGCGCAGTCACTGGTGGAAGCAGGGGATCAGGCTTCGCTGGAACAGGCGGAAGCCATGTTTGCTGCACTGGATGATTATGCGCAGAGCGCTGAACAGGCAAAACAGGCCGCCTATCAGCTGGGCGGCATTTATCTGGAGCAGGGCAGCTATGAGGCCGCTGTGGAAAAGTATCAGGCGCTGGACGGCTACCTTGACAGCGCTGACAAGCTGAAGGAGACCACCTATCTGCAGGCAGAGCAGATGCTCAAAGGCGGCAGCGGTGTGGCTGCGCGCATCCTGTTTGAGGGCCTGGGCGACTACAGCGACGCAGCTGCAAGGGTGGATGAATGCACCTATGCGATCGGCCAGACCTATATGGACAGCGGCGAGTACGAGGCCGCCATTGCACAGCTGGAGCCGCTGGGTGAATATCAGGATGCGGCACAGCTGGTGAAACAGGCCTACTATGCCATGGCTGAAAATGCCATGACGGAGGAAAACTATGCTTCCGCCGGGGAATGGTATCAGCTGGCAGGCGATTACAGCGACGCCGCCGCCAAGGCCAACGACTGCATTTATCAGCATGCTCAGCAGGTCAAAGCGCAGGGCGATTACGCAGCGGCACAGCAGCTGTTTGAGCGCATTCCCGGATATCTGGACAGCGAGGGTCAGGTAATGACCTGCGTTTATGCGCAGGCGGAGGCTCTGATGCAGCAGCAGGATCATGCAGCCGCAGCAGAACTGTTTGCCAGCATCGCCACCTACGGCGACGCTCAGACACGCGTGGATGAGTGCAACTATATCATGGCCATGGCAGCGCTGGAAAACGACGATGCAGCCGAGGCAGAACGAATCCTTGGAAAGATCGTGGATTACGAGGACGCGCGCACCAAGCTGCGCACCGTGCGCTATCAGCTGGCTGAAGCAAACTATGAAGCCGGTGAATATGCCGCCGCGCTGGAGCGCTACGAGGCGCTGGAAGGCTACCGCGACAGCGCGACCAAGGCCAAGAAATGCCGTTATGCACTGGCTGAAGCTGCGCTGGCAGCCGGTGAATATACCGCCGCTGCCGAAGCCTTTGAAGCGTTGGGACGCTATAAGGACAGCGCTGACCGGCTGGCGGAGGCTCATTATCAGCAGGCATTGCAGCTGATGGAGCAGGGCGACAAGGCTGCCGCTGCTGCCATTCTGGAAACGCTTGATTCGACTGAAGCACAGCAGGCGCTGGAGAGCATCCGGCTTGAAGAAGGCGCTGCGCTGGTGGAGGCCGGAAAGCTGGAGGAAGCCATTGCACTGTACGATGCCATTTCCGGCAGCGAAGAAGCACAGACGCGGGTAAAGGCCTGCCGTTATGTGCTGGCGGAACAACTCAGGCAAAACGGCGATCTGCCGGCAGCCGGCGCTGCCTTTGAAGCGCTGGACGATTATGAGAATGCGGCTGCGCTGGCCAGAGAATGTTGGAACGAATATTATGGCGATGCGCCGCAGACGGCACACAGCGCCATGGACCGTGAGGATTATGCTGCGGCTGTGAAAGCGCTGGATGGTCTTGCGCTCAACGCCGAGCTTGAAATGCTGTATCAGGAAGCCTGCTATCTGCAGGCTGAGCAGCTGTATGCCGAAGACAAACCCTATGAAGCGCTGCCCTTCTATCAGCGGGCGGGCGACTATCGTGAAGCCGCTGAAAAGAAACTGGGCCGCAGGGCTTATCTGGTGCTGGGCGAGTGGCAGTCCGCCACTGGCAAACAGGCCACATTCCGCTCTGACGGTACCTGCGACATCATGGGCGAAGCGCTGTGCTTCCGCGTGGATAATTTCAGCCTGTACACCGGCTTGACAGCAGCGGATCTGACGGTGACGCACAAGCTGAGCGCCATCGATGAAAAGGGCATGAGCCTGCGCGATATCCGCGACGGCGGCGATACGGTGTACAAGTTTACCCGCGTAAGCGCGTGGCCGCTGGAAATGGCAGAACTGCCTGTGCAGCAGGCACCGTCTGAACCGGAACCTGCTCCGGCTCCCACGCAGGCACCCGCGACTGAGGATGAAGCGGAAGAAACCATGCTTGTGACGGAGGAAGCCGATGACCAATGACGCAAGACGGCCCAAAAGGCTCGAAATCGGCGTGCTGTACGGCTTTCGCGTGCTGATGGTGCTGTTTGTGGTGAATTATCACTTCTGGCAGCAAAGCTGGATCGCTCAGCATTTTGAATGGTTTGGCAGAATCATCAGCGTAGATTTCTGGACGCGCTCCAGCTACGTGTTTGTTGACGGCATGATCCTGCTCAGCGGATTTCTGCTCTACCTGCCCTTTGCAAGGCGTAAAGTGGAGCATACGCCTGTGCCGCGTACAGGCGAATTTTACCTGCGCAGGGCAGCGCGCATCCTGCCGTCCTATCTGGCGGCGGTGCTTATCGCGCTGTTTTGCATCGCCATTCCGCAGAAGATCTATCCCAATACCGGCGCCATGCTGCACGACGTGGGCGCTCACCTGACGTTTACCTTTCTGTTCTGGCCGCAGACGTATATTTGCACGCCGCTGAATGTGGCGCTGTGGACCATCGCGGTGGAAATGCAGTTTTACCTGATTTTTCCGCTGCTGGCACGCATCATGCGCAGGCGTCCGGCCATCACGCTGAGCCTGATGGCTGCCGTTGCGTGGCTCTACCGCTTCTGCGTGCGCAGCTTTGCCGCAGATACGGCGATGCTGCTCAATCAGCTGCCGGCATTTCTGGATGTGTACGCGCTGGGATTCCTGGGCGCGATGATCTATGTGCGGCTGCGCCTGTGGTTTGCAAGGGCAAGCCGCAAATGGCAGGCAGTTGTTTGGGTGCTGAGCATTGCGGTGTTTACAGCAGGCGTGTTTGCGCTGATCGACATTCTGAAGATTCAGTCGGCCTCCGGCGCGAACGGCCATGAGGCGCTGCGACTTTCCCAGATGGCTGTGCGTCTGCCGCTGACGGTCGCGCTGCTTTCGATGATGCTGGCCGCGGCATTCTGGCCGGGTGCGCTGCAAAAGCTGCTGGACAACCGGCTGATGCGCTTTTTGTCAACGATCTCAATGAACCTGTATATCTGGCACCAGACGCTGGCTGTGCAGATGCGGCTTGCGTGGTTCCCCGATACAAATTTGCTGCATACTGACAAAAATCTGCAGGCGGCGTATACGCTGCTGTCCTTCAGTGTAGCCATTCTGATGGCCATGATCATGACCTATGGTCTGGAACAGCCCGCAGCCAGATGGATTGCAAAGCTTAGGAAAAGAGCAGGCTGAAAAAGGCTTCCCTTACGGGAAGCCTTTTTCAGTCTGTCCAGAACATGGAAACCTGATTTTCACTCATGCTGGTCACAGCTTCATCTTCATCGTCATCTTCCAGCCAGTTGCGGATCCTTCCCCAGAAGCCCTGCGGGGGCAGCTTGGCTTGTGCGACCTGCACGCTCTGTACGCCTTCAAGCAGAATGCCGTTGTTGAGCAGCTCCGCATGCACGGGAATGACGCGATAGGTGTACACCACGCCGGGTTTGGCGCTGGTGTCGGTGTAGTACAGGGTTTCGCCCTGTCCACCGTAGAGTTCCGTCAGGATGAAGCTTTCGCCGTAAGTATCGCGCTGCACGCGGTAGATGGCGCTGTCAGCCGGCTGCAGGCGCAAAAGCGGATAGCCGCCGTCGCTGTGGCCGATGGTAAAGCTGTTGAGAGAACGGGGCGGCGTCCACACGTCGCTTTTTTTGCTGGGTTTGTTGTCTGCGGTGAAGTATTCGGTGTAGCGGTAGGCTTTGGGCGTAAGATCCACCGCCAGCATGGGTTCGCCGCGCCACTTGATGGCCTGCTTGTCAATTTCCAGCGCCACAATGCCCTCGGGTCGGGTAAATTGTGGCTTTTCCTTTTCTTTATAGAAATCGCGGAAATAATTGCGGGCCATGGCGGCTGTGTTGTCGCCGCCGGATACCCAGCCCTGCAGCTTGTGGTTTGCGTCCGGATCGTCAAAGCCCATCCAGAAGGCGCAGGAAATATCAGAATTGTAGACGGCCATCCAGATGTCGCGGTTGCCGCCGCCGGTCATGTTGACGGTGCCGGTTTTGCCGGCCACCGGCGTGCCGGCAGCCGAAAGCTTTGCGCCTGTTCCGCTGGAGGTAACGCTTTGCAGCAGGCTGGTCATCAGATAGGCGGACGTTGCTTTCAGCACGCGTGTGCCTTCGTCGCGGTGCTGATACAGCACACGGCCGGCAGGATCGGTAACTTTGCGGATGAGATGCGCTGCGTGGAATGTGCCGCCGTTGCCAAAGGGGGCATAGGCAGCCGCGAGCTGCATGGGGGATACGCCGTAGGTCATGGATCCAAGTGCCAACGCAAGGTTGGCGTCGCGCGCATCCAGCGGAATGCCAACGCTTTGCAGATAGTCGCGCCCTGCCTGCACGCCGATCTGATCCATCAGGGAAACACATGCCACATTCAGACTGCTGGACAAAGCGGAGCGGATGCTGACGTTCCCGTAATAGGTGTAGCCTGCATTGCGCGGTTTGTAACCGCCAAAGCTGGTGGGTTCGTCCTTCAGGACGCTTGCGGTCATGTAGCCGAAGCGGTCGATGGCGGGCGCATAGGTCACCAGAGGCTTCAGGGCGGATCCCGGCTGACGGCGCAGCTGAGTGGCACGGTTGAAACCGCGCCGGATGTCATAGCTGCGTCCGCCGACCAGCGCCAGCACCTCGCCGGTCTGGGTATTCACACAGGCGGCAGCACCCTGTACCTGCGTGCCGTCGGATGCATTGGCCGGAAAAACATCGCGGGTGAACTGCTCTTCCAGCAGTTCCTGGTGCTCGCGGCTGAGTGTGGTATCGATGACAAATCCGCCGGTCAGCACCTGGTCGCTCGTCATGCCCAGCAAACTTTCTGCCTCGTCCAGCACTGCGTCCACAAACCAGCCGTAGGCCAGTGCTTCGACAGGCTTTTCAGCAAGGGCAACGGTTTCGGATACGGCTTTGTCGTGCGCCTGCTGATCGATCATTCCCTGTGTGAGCATCACGTTCAGGATATATCCACGCCTGCTTCGGTTGGCGCTTTCATTTGCATCCAGCGCATAATAGCTGGGCGCTTTGATGCCGGAAGCCAGCGCCGCAGCCTGGGCAAGGGTCAGGTCTTTTGCATCAACGCCGAAGTAAGTCTGTGCGGCGGCCTGAATGCCGTACGCGCCACGGCCAAAATAAATGTAATTGAGATACATTGCCAGAATGTCGTCTTTGCTCATCTGACGCTCCAGCTGCACGGCCAGCCACATTTCCTCCAGCTTGCGGGCGATGGTCTTTCGCGTACTCAGATGGCTCTGCCGGATCAGCTGCATGGTGATGGTACTGGCGCCCTGCGCATAGCTGCCCTCGCGGATGTTGGCCAGCAGCGCGCCGAACAGACGCACCACATCGATGCCGTGATGATCGTAAAAGCGCAGATCCTCAGCTGCCAGAAAAACCTGGCGCGTGGGCAGGGGAATATCCTCCAGCGGGATGACCACGCGGTTTTCTGCTCCGCGGATTTTGGTGATAAGCACCCCGCTGTTGTCGTACATCAGGCCTGTTTGAGGTGCGGCTGTAATACGGTCGATGTCCAAAGGCTGCCAGTTGGGCACGTCAAAGGCGAAATAAGCCCCTACAAAGGTGATCACAGACAGGCTGAAAAGGACCGACAGCGTTGTGCGGATGCGATGGGTGCGGTGCGGCACGCCGGTTTGGCCGATACCGGGCGTGCCGATTCTGCGGGCGGCCTGACGGCTGGTGCGGGCAAACCGGCCGGATTGACGGCGGTCAAGCGTATGTTCCCGTGCCAGCCACGCAGCATT
Organism: Clostridia bacterium; assembly: GCA_017473345.1. GTDB lineage: Bacteria > Bacillota > Clostridia > Christensenellales > Aristaeellaceae > Limiplasma. Next base: position 11,589 of record JAFULL010000073.1, read on the forward strand.
GCGTTCTTTTTTTGCCTGACGGGCAGCTTTTTTGATCTGGCGGCGTGATGGCACTTCGGGCTGTGCCTGAGGTTGTTCTTCGTCGGCGGTATTGTTTTCCGATGTGCTTTCGTTGCTGCCTGCGCCCAATGCCTCGCTGTCGCCTGATCTGGCGGCATCCTCCGTCAGCGCTGCTTCGCGCGCGGAGGGATCGTCCGCCTGCACAGCCGGGGGTACGCCCTGTGGCTTAAGGGTTTGACGGCGCTTCTTTTTTGATTTCTTCATCCAATTCCCTCCATAGCAGCTGCTGCATGGCATGGGCAAAAACAAATGCACAAGCCATGCGTGCTTACTATGCACCGTTTGAAGGGCCAAAAACCGTGGAAATGGAAACAATAAGTACCATTTACAACAACAAATCATTTGTGTATACTGCAAACCGAAACCGACATGGAGGTGTCTTTCGTGAAAACAGAAAGGCGAAACAGCTTCGCGCCGGTCTTGCTGGGACTGATGGCTGCGATGCTTCTGATACAAATGATACAAAACGGTACATTCACCCGGAACCCTGAACTGGGGTATGCCCTTTTGCTGGTGGGCATGGTACTGGCGGCAATGCTTTTCAGCCGCCGCAAGCAGCAGCGTGAGCTTGCAGGCAGCGCTGCGTACCTCGCGAAAAGCGAAATTCCATCCACGCGTTTTAAAGACGTAGCTGCCAATGACGAGGCACTGGAAGCACTGCGAGATCTGGTCAGCTTTATCCGTGAGCCTGAAAATTATGCCGTGCTTGGAGCGCGTATTCCGCGCGGCGTGCTGCTCTACGGCATGCCGGGCACAGGCAAAACACTGATGGCCAAGGCTTTGGCCGGTGAAGCGGGCGTGCCGTTTTTTGCCGTCAACGGCGCGGACTTTGTGGAAATGTATGTGGGCGTCGGTGCAAGCCGCGTCAGGTCGCTGTTTCACAAGGCGCGAAAATGCGGCAAGGCGGTCATCTTTTTTGATGAGATTGACGCCATCGGCAAAAAGCGAGACAATCGCAGTGACGAGCGGGAACAGACCCTCAATGCGCTTCTGTCCGAAATGAGCGGTTTTGGCGAGCGCGACGGCGTGGTGGTGCTGGCCGCCACCAACCGTGTGGATACTCTTGATGAGGCGCTGCTGCGCGCCGGACGCTTCGACCGGCAGATCGAGGTGCCGCTGCCCGGCGTGGCGGAGCGGCTGCAGATTCTGAATGTGCATGCGGGACGGATCCGCCTTTCGGATGCGGTGTCGCTTGACGCACTCGCCAGACAGACGGCGCTGTTTTCGGGCGCAAGGCTGGAATGTCTGCTCAACGAAGCGGCGATCCTGGCTGCCAAGAGGGGGTCAGATCAGGTCGAGGAGCAGGATGTGCAGCGCGCAATGGAGCGCAGCCTATTTGGCGCGGAAAAACATGGGCTCAGCCGCCATGAACACGAAAGACACATCACCGCTGCTCATGAGGCGGGGCACGCCGTTGCAACGGCTGTGCTGCTGCCGGAAAGCGAGCTGACGCGCGTATCCATCATACCCACCTCACGCGGCGCGGCTGGTTACAGCATGGCGCTGCCGCCGGAAAAGATGTTTCATGAAAAGCAGGAACTGCAGTGCCACATCGCCGTGGCGCTGGCCGGACGTGAGGCGGAGCGCATGCTGCTGGGGGCCGACCGCGTAAGCACAGGCGCAAGCAACGATATTGAAAAGGCCGCGCTGATCGCACGGCGCATGGTATGCGAATGGGGCATGCTGCCCGGCAGCGACGACATCTATCTGTTCAGTCAGCAGCAAAAGGACATGGCGGCGCAGCAGTGGCTCAAACAGGGGCAGCAGCTGGCATCGCAGGTGCTGGCAGAACACCATGCAGTCTGGACGGCGCTTACGCAGCGGCTGCTGGAAAAGGAAACCGTAGACGGCGAAGAAGTGCGCCGCATCATGCAATAAAACATTCAGGCCAGCCTCTTTGTGGGGCTGGCCTGAATGTTATTCGTGAATGCCGTTGCGAATGTATTCCGTCGGCGTCATGCCGAACTGCTGACGAAACTGGCGGCAGAAATAATAGGTGTTTGCATAGCCAAGGATCTCGGCCACCTCGCCCACACGGAACGTGGAATGTCTGAGCAGTTCCAGCGCGTGCGACAGTTTCAGCTGTGTGATGTAATGGGTAACGGTGGCGTGCATGTGCTTTTGGAACAGACGCATTACATACTGGCGCGACAGACCAAACTCCTGACTGAGGGAAGACAGCGTGATTGCCTCGGTATAGTGCTCGTGAATATACATCAGCATTCTGGAAAGCACGGAGGGATAACCGGCGCGGTCAGCCTGAATGCTGCGTGCATCCAGAAGGCTCAGCATTTGGGCAAACTGCAGGTCAATGCGCAGCTTGCGGCTGGCGCTGAGAGCATGGCGGTACATATCGCACTCGGTAAGCATGGGCCAGATTTTTTCCTGCTCGCCTGCGAGCCTGCCGCTGGAAGGAAGATATATCGCGTGATCCTGTTGTGCTATGGGCAGCGTGTAGGGGAACGCCTTGGGACCGACGGCAGGGAAGGATTCCTCAGGAAGGTCGTTGACGGGTTCCAGCGGCGCAAGGAAATGAATAAAGGTATACTGACAGCCTTCGCAGCTGGATACATGGTAGCCGCAGCCCTCCGGGATCACTGCATAGCCATTGCTGCTGAGCACATGCGTTTCTTTGCCGATGGTGAAGGTCATATCGCCCTGACGCACAAGGATAAGAACATTGGGGCTGATCCTGGAAACATGGTTTTCCCAACCCATCGGCTGGCGTACCTGTCCCATCACAGCCACACGGGGAAGATTGTCCAGATCGATGTGAAAGAACATGCCATCGCCTCCTTTGGTTTCATATTATACTATAAATACACTCCCGTGTCCATTTCATCCAACTGCCTGTACAGGTATAATAAAGGCAACAAACAACGCAGCGAAGGAGGCTGTATCATATGTTCACAATCTGCAACGAGTATATTTCCCTTACGTTGGATGCGCAGGCGAGGGTGACTGCCTTTGAAAACCTGAAAACCGGCAAGGGCAACATCATCGCACGCCCCGCTCCCATCTTCCGTGCAGTGCTGAAGAACGGTGAAAACTGGGAGGACGTGGTGTTTGCCCCCAAGGCGGATCTGGAGATCATTGCCGAGAAGGGACTGCTGACGGTAAAGGTAAACAAAGTGAACACCTGCATGGGCTCTCAGGATGTGCTGATGACGCTGACCATCGCGCTGGACGGCGAAAAGGTTCGTTTTGGCGCGCAGATCGACAACCGTTCCCAGACCATGCTGACTGACCTGTTCTACCCCTGCATCGGCGCGATCAAAACGCTGGGCGTAGGCAAGCCCGGTCTGCTTTATCCGGATCTCTACGGCGAATATCACACGGATATCATCGACGAACTGGCCAATATGCAGACTTGGGACGGCCAGTGCGAATTGACCCGCCCCTATCCCTACACGCTGAGCATGCAGTGGATGACGCTCATCGACGGTGACCAGTGCCTGTACATGACCGGCCACGACAGCCTGTTCCATGCCAGTTCCCTGCGCGCCATCGGCGGTGAGGAAGAGGACGTAACGCTGGAGATGGGCAAGCTGGCCTTTGTGAAGCCCGGCGAGGTGTGGGAGTGCCCCGAGTATGTGGCATGGCTGTATGAAGGCCCCTGGCAGAAGGGCGCAGACGAATACCGTACCTGGGCCAAGACCTGGCGTAAGCCTGTGGAGCCCAAGCAGTGGATGAAGGACATGAACGGCTACTTCCTGGTGATCAACCGTCAGCAGTTCGGCGATATCATGTGGCCATACGAGACCATTCCCGAGCTGTATGAGCGCGCCAAAGAACATGGCTGCGACACCGTCGGTCTGTTCGGCTGGTTTGAAAGCGGCCACGACAACAAGTACCCCGATCTGGAAGTCAGCGAGTCCATGGGTGGTGCGCAGCTGCTGAAGGACGGCATCAAGGCTGTGCAGGACAAGGGCGGCCATGTCACGCTGTATTATCAGGGCCACCTGATCGACGTGGGTACCGATTTCTACAAAAACGGCGGCAGCGCCATGGAGGGCAAGTCTCACTGGGGCACGCCCTATTATGAGGAATACAGCAAGTATTCTGAAAGTGATTTCCTGCGCCGCTATACCCGTAAAATGTTTGTGACCGTATGCCCCTGGTGCGAGGACTGGCACAAGCTGATGGCCGAGCGTGCGGACTGGGTGCGATCCTTTGGTGCTGACGGCATTCTGTATGACCAGATCGGCGGCATCAATCCCACGCCCTGCTTTGACGAGAGCCATGGCCACAGCAAGCCCTCGCTGTCCTATACGCAGGGACGCCTGAAGCTGCTGCCCGCCATTCGCAGCAGTGTGGACAAGTATGACGGATATTCCTTTATGACCGAAACCATCACCGATGTTTATTCGCAGTTCATCGACTGCATCCACGGCATCGGCAGCAAGACGGGCGCCAAGGCGGAGCGCGGCAGTTGCTGCAAGCATCCGCATACGACGGTGTTCAACTTCCCGGAAATGTTCCGTCACTGCTTCCCCGACAATATCTCCACCCTGCGCAACTCCCGCCCCTATCTGCATCCGCGCATGGCCAACTATGCGCTGGCCTACGGCTTCCGCTTTGAGGTGGAACTGCGTTACCTGAAGGACAAGCAGTTTGTAGAGGACAACTGCCACGCCGACTGGAAGGAGTATGCACAGGCCGTATGCGCGCTGCGCCGCAAGCATGCACACCTGCTGCTTCACGGCGACTACAGCTGCGATCCGGCGCTGACCAGGGCAAACCCTGCATTGGTGCACGGTGTATTCACCAATGGCGATGAGCAGTGCGTGGTGCTGTGGAACGACACCGACGACGAACTGCCCATCGATCTGGCAGGCCGCAAGGTCAGCCGCTGGGAGAGCCCCGTGGCTGAAGGCGAAGGCGTGCCGGCAAGCATTCCCGCAAACTCTGCCATCGTGCTGTTCTGATTTTGAAAAAAGGCCCGGATGATCGTCCGGGCCTTTGCTTTTTGATGACCGTTGTGCTATGCTTTTGAAAAAGCGTACGGAGGATGGAGTATGCCGCAGGATGCCCTGAAACTTGCCCATAAGTATATCGGTCGCAAACCCATGCCTGCAAGCTTGAAAAAAGCCTTTGAGCGGAATGGGCTGGTGCAGCTGCTGCCTGGCGTTTATCAGCGTACAGCGCAGCTGATCGAAGAACAACGTCACGAACCGTCTGCAAAGATGGCGCACCTTGAACAAATTCTGCCGTGCATTGCATTTTACGAGGCGCTGCTTGCCCATACGGGCGACAGGGAGAAGGCGCTTGCGCAGTTTGGCAGCTGGTGTTTTGAGAAGATCGAGCAGATGGCGGCAATAATTCCGCCGGTAATGAAGATTCCCGGCCTGTACAGGCTGATCCCGCCCTTGATGAACAAAATGCTTTACAGCGTGTTTGGCCGCGAAGCAGGGTTTGACTATGTGGAAAAGGAGCAGCCAAACGGCTTTGCGGTCGATATGACCCGTTGCCCCTACGTGGAAACCTGCAGGCAGCAAGGCTGCCCGGAGCTGGCACAGTTTTTCTGCAAAAGCGATGATATTTGCTATGGAAACATGCATCCCCGGCTGGTGTGGGGACGTACGCAGACGCTTGGCAGCGGCGGCGAAGTATGCGACTTCAAAATGTGGATACGGGAAAAATAGTCTGTGAACAGGAGTAAAACGTACATGAGAAAGCTTTATGAAAAAAATGAAGTGTACTTTGCACTGGTATGGATCGGCTTGTATGTGGTGGTTATGAACATCGCACTGCAGTTTTGCGGCGGTTTTGACGATCTGGCAGGCAAAACCGCAGGTCAGCTGCTGGTGCCGGTGATCTGCGTGACTGCGCTGGCGGTGGCGTCCACCTTGTGGATCGTGCGCAACGGCCTGATGGAAAAGTACGGCCTGTGCCGTTTCAAGGGCAGCGTAAAGGCGTTTCTGTGGTTCATCCCGCTGATCGTGATGTCCTGTGTGAACCTGAAAAACGGGCTGGCGCTTACGGCTCCTCTGGCGGTAAGCCTGCTGATGATGGCCAACACCGCCATTGCCGGTTATGTGGAGGAGATCATCTTCCGCGGCTTTCTGTTCAGAGGTATGGCCAGGGACAACCTGCGCAGCGCGGTTATTGTATCAGCCGTCACCTTTGGCGCAGGCCATATCGTCAATCTGGCCAACACGGCGGATACGGCTGGTGTGCTGCTGCAGGTGTGCTATGCCATTGTGATCGGCTTCCTGTACACGGCCATCGTATACAAGGGCGGCAGTCTGTGGCCGTGCATCCTGAGCCATATGTTCGTTAACGGCAGCAATGTCTTTGCACCCGAGCAGGGCCCGTTTACGGAACTGGTCATCCGCCTGTTCGGCTCTGGCGGAATGGTGCAGAGCGTTTCGGCTGTGCTGCTGATCATCGTATCCGGCGGCTATGCGCTGTGGGTGTGGAAAAAGGCATAAAGAAAAACGCGTCTGCAAACAACAGACGCGTTTTCTTTTTAGCGCGATACCTCTTCCAGCGCGGCCACTTCTTCAGCTGTCAGGCTGAAGGTGAGAGCCAGCGCATTGCCTTCGGCCTGCGCAGGAGACTTCATTCCGGCAATGACCACGCTGCCGGGCAGATGGTCCAGAATCCAGCGTACGGCAACGGCGGATACGGTCACGCCGTGCGCTTCGGCAATGGGGCGCATTACGTCCACGATGCGCAGGTTTTTCAGCAGCTTGTCGCCGTAGAAATTGTCATACACGGCACGGCTGCGGCGGTCGTTCTTCTCAAAATGAACGTCTGCGCCATACTTGCCGGTCAGGATGCCCTGGCCCAGGCTGCCCCACGTGAGAGCGGCTGCACTCAGCGACTGCGCGATGGAAAGCATATCGGCCTCATCGTCGCGATGGGCAAGGCTGTAGTGGTTCTGGAACGACGCAATTTCATCCGCATAGGGCAGGAAAGCCTTTGCCTGTTCAGTCGTCACATTGCTCAGGCCAATGGCGCGGATCTTGCCGGCCTGCTTCTGGCGGATGAGGGTTTCCATGATCGCATCGGCAGGCGTTACGCCGTCCAGATAGTGGATCTGGTACAGGTCGATATAATCCGTATGCAGGCGCTTGAGGCTGTCGCCCAGCGCTTTTTCAATGTAGGCAGGGCTGTTGTCAAAGAATGTGCGGCCGTTTTCCACGCGCACGCCAAACTTGGTGGCCAAAACCACACGGTCGCGCACATCGTGCAGCATTTCGCCCATGTTGATCTCGGAACGGCCCAGACCGTAGGTGTCGGCGGTATCAAAAAAGTTGACGCCCAGCTCAAATGCATGGCGGATAGCGCCTTCGATCTGCGCATGATCCACATTGCCCCAGCCGTATTCGCCGGCAGGACAGCCGCCCGTGCAAAGGCGGGAAACCGGCAGATCAATGCCCTTCAAACAAATGGTATTCATAGGAAAACTCCTTTGCATCAGGGCCGTCTGAGCCCTTTGGGATAGTGGTTTTTCAGCTGACCATCGCTGGCTTTGCCAAAGCCCAGCGCCAGCCCATCCAGCGTGGGAAGCACGTAACCGCGCAGACTGTCGGGAACGGTCAGCGCTTCGCCGCTCTGGTATCGCAGCGCCTCTTCACAGCTGAGCGCAAACGTGGGAATGGAGTAGGGTGCGGGCAACGCCATAGCCAGCGCGTGATCCGGCACAAAAACCTTGCCCTTGAGCACGCCCAGCTGCACACCGGCGCGCAGCACTTTAATGCCTTTCAGCGGCGGCAGATCCGGACAGCTGAGCAGCGCATCGCCAAGCTGGGCATTGGCCTGAGGCATGCTGCCAAATGGCTTTGCAAATGCGGCATAAGCGGTCAGCAGGGCCTTGTCAGGCGCGGAAAGTCTCTGGGCAGCTGGCAGGAAAAGGTCATCCGACTCACCGGTATCCTTTTCAAACAGCGCAACAAAATGACCTTCGCCGTCCAGTTCATGCGGATAAAGATGCGTCATGCCTTCAGGGGCTTCCAGTATGCGACCGGAACCGATCGGCATGAAAAAGGGGACGGTATGCATGTGCGGATATTCGTCCAGCAACCACTGCACGACCTGCTCATTTTCGATCTGGTTCAGGGTACAGGTGCTGTAGGCCAGCCTGCCGCCGGGCTTGAGCATTTCAACGGCGCAGGCGAGGATGCGCTTCTGGCGCGCGGCGCAGCCTTCGGGCGAGCCTTCGTTCCATTCGGCTCTCGTTTCGGGATGACGGCGGAACATGCCTTCGCCGCTGCAGGGCGCATCCACCAGCACAGCGTCAAAGGCCTCAGGCCACAGGGGGGCCAGTTTTTCAGGATCGGCGCTTACGACCAGCGCGTTGGCAACGCCCATGCGTTCGATGTTTCGGCTGAGGATCTTTGCGCGGCTGGGGACGGGCTCGTTGCACACGAGCAGACCTTCGCCGCACAGTGCGTCAGCAATTTGTGTGCTTTTGCCGCCGGGAGCGGCGCACAGATCCAGCACACGCCAGCCGGGTTTGGGAGCAAGTACAGCTACCGGCGCCATGGCGCTGGGTTCCTGAATGTAATACGCGCCGGCTTCGTGCAGCGGATGCAGACCGGCGGCACTGCCCTGAGTGAGGTAATGTCCGTATGCGCTGTTCCAAGGCACACATTCCAGCATGCCTTCAGGGAATGAGCCGGGTTTTCGCGGATTGAGCCTTATGCCGCGACGGTAGGGCTGATCCAGCGCGGAAAAATAAGCGTCCGCATCCGGGCCCAGCTGGGCGCGCATGCGGGCGATAAAGGCTTGGGGAAGCGGATATATCATCAATGGTACACCAACCGTTCAGGGTGATCAGCGGTCGTCGTCCATGGGCTTGAAGGCCTGCGGATAGACCGGTTCGTGGAATGCCTGAGAAACATCTACTGTACTTTGCAGGTCGCGGATGCTCAGGTTTTCATCGTCGTCACCCACAAGGTTGCGGGCTCGGCGCGCCAGACGTGCAAAGGGGTTCTGTGCTTTGGCAGGGGCAACATCCTCATCGCGCGGCGCGGTGAAAGGACGGAATGCCGGAGCACGCAGCACGGGGATCGGCTGAGGCTCTTCCTCTTCAAGACCGAAACTCTGACGGAAGGCCATATCATCCAGACCGGGATGCACGGCTGTCTGCTGCTCCTGCTGATAAGGCTGACGCGGAGCGTAAAGCTGCTCTGGCGGAACCGCCGGAGCAAAGCCCGCCTGCACGTCGCGGTAATAACTGATGGGTTCGGGACGGGGGTTGCCGAAGGCAACCAGCGTTTCCTGCTGCCAGTCCTCCTGCTGCGCGTCCTCCCAGTTCATGGCCGGATCGTCAAACACGGGCTCTTCTTCCTGCACGGGCGCATAAAACTGCGTGGGCTGCTGCACCGGCTGGGAAAGAGGCGCATAGGCCATGGTGGGCGCCGGCTGAAAACCGGCAGTTTCATAGATGGGTTCGCTGTCCTTCCAGACAGGCTGCTCTGCCTGAACAGGAGGCTGTTTTTTTTCGTGCCTGATGCGGCGACGGGCATCGCGGCGGCTGGCCCACACATAATAGGGCCGCCAGCGCAGCAGGTATACGATGCGGTCGACGATCAGACCGCCAATGCACAGAAACAGCAGAATCGTTTTCCAGTGCCCGGCCAGAAAGACAAAGGCGGCGCCGCCGTCGTCGCTGTTGACGACGGCCCACAGGTTATACACCAGCGCGCGGATCCAGCTGAGCAGAAAGGAAAGTATGCTGTTGGCAACGCCGTTCATTCAGCGTCTCCTTTCGGGAAAGATCATTTTTCAGTGAGCGCTACAGTCACTGTGGCGGGGGTGGACAGGAAGGTGATGCCGCTCATGTCGGTATCTTCCATATGCAGCTGCACAGGCAGCACATGGTAGCCGGCTTTCAGACCGGTTGCGTCCACATAGGCGCTTACCTTAGCCGGACGCAGCGCATCCAGCGTCAGCTGCGGGCCGGTCACCACCAGCGTGAGGGCACGGGCATCTACACTGGCCTTGAGACCGCTTTCGATGCTGCGGATGGAAAGCCTGTTGATGTTGAAGGTGCGCGAAGTCACGACTGGTTCTACTTCCACCGTAACGGTGACGGTATCGGTGCTCAGGTGCTGCACCTCCGACGGTTTTCGGATGCGTACGGTCTTGGTGAGCGTATCGGTGATGCCGGTAACATCCACCGGATCATAGGTAAACAGCTCATCCAGAGAATTCAGCACGCTTCCATCGGCGGCGGCGGTTACAGATGCGGGGGATACGGTAACATTGCTGATGCGGTAGCCCTCAGCGGGCTCGCCTTCGGCCAGACCGTCTTTGGACAATTCCACAGTCTGCGTGGGGTACAGGGTCTGCTCCACGATGATGGTGCGCAGCACCACGCCAGCGCTGGTAACTTCCAGCATGGAGCTGTCCACGTCGTTGCCGTCGGCATCCAGAAAGCGCATGGCGCGCGCGGTGCGGATCAGACCGGCACGGGGCGTGCGGCTGGAAATATCAAAGTCCACGCAGATGCGGGCTACCTGATCCACGATGGTTTTGGGTCCACTGACGGCTACCATGGACGGATCTAGCGAAATGGGGGAACCGTAGAACGTGTCGGGGTATTCCCCGATCACATTCGCGGAAACGGGCACGCGGTAGTTGGTGACGTATTCATCAACCACTACGTTGACGGTGGCAGGCCACACATCCTCCACGGTGCCGTAGGTGGTGGTGGAAGTAGTGGAAATTTTGATCGTCTGCTCGCCAACGCCGGTGATACGGGTGAGGTCGACACGGGGATTGAAGTTGGTATACGTCACGTTGTTGTAGGAACGCTGGGGCACTTCCACGCGCAGACGGGCGCGCAGGTTTTTCTCTTCCAGGCCGCTGAGCACCACAAGACCGCTGTTGCGGCGCAGAGTGTCGGCGTTGACGATAGAAACGGGCACGTCGGTAAACACGCGTTCACGCGTGAGCGTGGGGTCGCGCGTGATCAGGCCTGCCCAGAGGCATACAGCCAGAAAAATGGCAAGCAGCTTCCACTGCCAGTTATGGGATACAAAGTTCCACGCCCGCATGGGCAGGGTGGCAAACACCTGCAGCAGGGTGCTGCGGGTCTCATTCTTTTTGGGTTCGGTATTCATGCTGCGCCTCCTTTGCGCCGCTTCGTCTTTTCCATCAGGCTCTGCCACAGGCCGGCTTCCTTCTGATGGTAAAGGGAGGAAAGCAGCTCTTCCAGAGCGGTGCGGTCAAGGTGACGGGTCAGCTTGCCGCCGCGCGCCATGGAGATGATGCCGGTCTCCTCACTGACGATGAGCGTAATGGCGTCGGTGGTTTCGGTCACACCCAGCGCTGCGCGGTGACGCGTGCCCAGCTCGCGGCTGACGCCCTTGTTTTCGGTAAGGGTCAGGATGCAGGCGGCGGCCATGATGCGGCTGCCGCGGATGACCACGGCGCCGTCGTGCAGGGGCGTGTTGGGTTCAAAGATGTTTTCAAGCAGAGCGGCGGAGATCTGCGAGTTGAGGGTGGTGCCGGTTTCGATAACGTCCTTTAGGCCGATGCGCTGCTCCAGCACGATCAGCGCGCCTACGCGGCGGCGGCTGAGGGTGAGCAGGCAGTTGGTCAGTTCGCTGACGATATGCTCGCTCTTTTCCATTTCGGACGTCTGCGAACTGGTGTGGATCACACCGCGGCCGATCTGCTCAAGCGCCTTGCGAAGCTCTGGCTGGAACAGGATCACCAGCACCAGCGCGCCGTTGTTGACCACGTTCATCAGCAGCCAGTTCAGCGCGGTAAGTCCCAGCAGGTCGCTGACCCACGAGGCCAGAAGCAGCATGACAAGGCCCTTCAAAACGGCGCTGGCGCGCGTTTCACGTGTGAGCATGAGAAGCTGATAAAGCAAAAATGCCACGATGAGGATATCCAGTATATCGGCAATGGTGGGGCGGTTGAAAACGTTCCACAACACGTTGAGGAACTGTGTCCACAGTGCCTGCATGGCGGCCCCTCCCTTCATTCGCTTTCAAAAGATCATACCTTATTTATTATACAACAGGACGGCCAAACATAAAAGCCCCTGAGGCGTTTTTTTAATGCTGAAAACCTGCAAAAACCTGCTGCCAAAACGTTTTGAAATGCATGATTGTTACAACATGACTGGCGGTTTGTACAATCCGGCGGTTTATGATATACTGTCAGGGCAATACCTTGAGGAGGCGGAAAAATGGCTTCAGAGCATGCGGGTCACCGGCAGCGGATGCGTGAAAGGTTCCTTCGGCAGGGGCTGGACGGCTTTGCCCCGCATGAGATCCTTGAACTGCTGCTGTTTTATGCCATTCCGCAGAAAAACGTCAATCCTTTGGCACACAGCCTGATCGATCGCTTCGGCTCGCTGCACGGCGTGCTGGAAGCATCGGTGGAAGAACTGATGAAGGTGGACGGCATGGGAGAATACGCCGCCACGCTGATCAGCCTGATGGAGCCGATAGCCAGAAAGCTGGAGGAAAGCCGTGCGGAGAAACTGACGCAGCTGAGCAATCACCGCATGGCGGAGGAACATTGCCTGCGGCTGCTGCACGGGCTGCGGCATGAGTGCTTCTACGCCGTTTGCCTCAACGGCCAGATGCAGATCATCCACAATGCGCTGATCGCACAGGGCACGCTCAGCGAGGTGCAGGCCTATCCGCGCCTGGTGCTGGATGCGGTGCTCAGGCATAACGCCCATGCTGTGGTGCTTTGTCACAATCATCCCGGCGGCCAGCTGGCGCCTTCGCAGGCGGATATCGACGCCACTGCTGAGCTGGAGGCTGCGCTTGGGCATATCGGCGTGGCGCTGGCCGATCATATTATCGTGGCAAACGGGAATACGCTGAGTATGTCTGCGTATGGCTTTATCCGAAGCACGAGCGCCGGCGTTTCCCAGACACAGGCGGCTTCATCGGCCGGAGAGGTGCGCATTGCGCATGCGATGGCCAAAAACCGCCGGAAAGCAAAGGAATAAATCATGCAAACAAAAACCAGAAAACTGCTGCGGGTCGTGCTGTGGCTGGCGGCGGTTGGCATAGCCAGCTATGCTGCTTTGATCGCACTGGTGTATCATTGGGAGGTCAGCGTGCCACAGGCAAGCCGTCTGTTCAGCTGCAATGGAGGCTGGACAAGGCAAAGGAATGCTACGACCGCAACCCCTGCTATGTGGTGGTGTGCGGCGCGCAGGGCAACAACGAGCCTGCCCCGGAGGGCGACGTGATGCGCGCAGCGCTTTTGGAAGCAGGCCTTCCGCCTGAACACGTCATCAGCGATCCTGACAGTGTAAACACCAAGGAAAATGTACGCAACGCCTGGGCCATCCTGCAGGAACTGGGCTGCGAAAAGCCTCTGCTGGTGACCAGCGACTATCATCTGCCGCGCGCCATGGCCATCGCGCGCGACGTGGGGCTTGACCCTCAGGGCGAAGGCAGCCCCTGCAAGCCCGGACTGAATTACTGGCTGAAAAATCATATGCGAGAGGCACTGGCATGGGTGAAATATTGGGGCATCAAGTACCTGAAGCTGCCGCTGTAAAAGAGCAGCAGGAAAAAGTAAAAACGATGATTGCGCAGCTGGGCATTGACTGCGATGAGCGCACGCCTGAGCGCATCGTGCGCTATCACGCGATGCTTGCGGACTGGAACACGCGCATGAATCTGACCGGCGATACGGATTTTGATACCTCGCTGGACAGGCATTATGCTGATTCGCTGGCCCCTCTGGCGAATACAGAGCTGTTTGCACAGGGAATCAGCCTGATCGACGTGGGCAGCGGCGCAGGTTTCCCGGGATTACCGTTAGCCATTGCAAGGCCTGACATGCAGGTAACGCTGCTGGATTCGCTGATGAAGCGCATCAACTTCCTCGCTGCTGTGGTGGAGGAGCTTGGTCTTGAAAATGTCAAGCTGGTTCATGCCCGTGCAGAGGACGGCGGACGCGACGCTGCCTTGCGCGAGCAGTTTGATCTGGCCGTGGCGCGTGCCGTTGCACCGCTGCCGGTGCTGTGCGAGCTGCTGCTGCCCTTTGTAAAGGTGGGCGGACGCATGGCCTGCTACAAGGGGCCTTCCGCAGCAGAGGAGATCGAAGCAGGCAGCAAGGCTGCCCGCATGATGGGCGCGGCGGAGATCACCACCATCCCGGTCGTACTGCCCTCTCAGCCTGAATGGCAGCACTGCGTGATGACCTGCGAAAAAAAGGTGAAAACCGTTCGACAGTATCCGCGAAAAGCCGGCACGCCCAGCCGCTCGCCGCTGGGCACGAACGCCAAAACAGAAAAATAATCGGCAAAAGGCGCGTTCCTTCGGGGGCGCGCCTGTCGTTTTGCGTCGTACGAATGGGGCGCAAAGCCAGAAGGAATCAGCCTTTGCGGCATGGAAACCCTTTGACGAGGATGCGTCGGGCGGCCCGCAGGTCATGGGGGAGGGCATGCGGGCTGCCGGACGTGTCCCGGTTTTCAGAGCAAAGGAGGCTGAACCATGCAAGCGTCAGCCGAACAGGTACAGTGGATACCCATTGATGAGATCACGCAGGCGGATGAAAACGCCGATGCAGGCGACGTGGTGCAGGTCATTCGCAGAGCGGATGGCGGCTACACGCTTCTGTCCGGCGGCGACAGGCTCAGACGCATGCGTGAAGCCGGACAGCTTTGCGTGGATGCACTGCTCAATCCGTCTGTGCGCATGGAGGAGCGTATCAGCCGCCTGCTGGACCGGCTGGTGCGGGGCACGATTCATTATCTGGATGAGGCGGAAAGCTACCGCGAACTGCTTGACAGCGGCATCTGCAGCGTGCAGCAGCTTTCTGACCGCATCGGACGCACGCCGCAGACCGTACGCCGAAAGCTCAGACTGATGGAACTCGGCGAGGACGTTCGCGAGCTTTTGCGCCGTCACGCGCTGTGCGAGGCCTATGCGCATCAGCTGCTGAGATTGCCGGGGCAGCAGGGGCGCGCAAGGGTCATCCGCCATGTGACAGAGGGAGGACTGAGCGTGAAGGAAACGGAAAAACTGGTGGACGACGTGCTTTCGCGCATGCCCGTGCCTGTGACGGGTCAGCGCCGCATGAAGCCTGTGATGCGCGATTACAGGCTGTATCTCAACGCCATCCGCGGCATTGTGGAACAGATGGAGGAGGCAGGACTTGAGGCGCATATGCAGGTAAATGTGGGCAGGTATGTGGCGGAGGCGCGCATCACCGTGCCGGTGTTTGCAAACCGCGAGCGCTGAAGGGCGGCTTGTTGACAAGAAAGGCCTTTTTTGATACACTCTCAACGAGGCGGCGGACGTTCGCCTCGTTTTTCGCTGTTCAAAAAAAGGAGCCTGAATATATGATATACGATCCCATTCGCGCCAGCCGTGAGCTGGGCCTGAAACGACGCTTTGACTGGAGCGGCTTTGCGGCGCTGGCTGTGCTGGCTGTGCTTTCGGTGGTGCTGTTCTATAAGGAGAGCTTTGTACAGTTTGTCGACTTCAACGTACATATGAATATCGCCGGTGAATTCGACTTTGCTGATCCGCATTCCATCACCAGCCGTCTGGCCTATCCCATGTGGCATATTCTGGTCAGCATCCTCTTTCAGCTGGGCCTTCCGCTCAACTGGGCAGCGGTGGCTGTCAGCACGGTGTGCAAGCTGGTCACCTATGTGCTTGCATGGTGGATTATCGACATGTTCAGCGCCCGCCAGGTGAAAAGCTGGCTGGTGAGCGTGCTGGCCTTTGCGGCGGTCATCACCACCGGTTTGTGGATCCGCTCGGTATCCTACTATGTGTACAATGGCGTAGGCTCGCCCAATGTGTGGCACAATCCCACCCAGCTGGCGGTGAGTGCCGCCATGCTGATGGTGATCCCGTGGCTTTTGCACTGCTGGTATGAATTTGAACGCATGCTGTCTGAAGGCAAAACCAATGTGATGCTTCCCTGGTGGAAGATCATCGTGCTGGCGGTTCTGTGCATGGGCAGCCTTGCCTGCAAGCCCACCTTCATGCAGGCGCTGCTGCCGGCGGCGTTTGTGATGTATCTGGTGGAGCTGATCCGCCATAAGACGGAATGGCGCTACTTCGGGCAGATCGTGCTGGCGTTTGTGCCGGCAGCGGGCTATTTCCTGCTGCAGTACCTGTACTACACCGGCGTTGTGGTGGAATTCACCAGCGGCGTGGAATTTGGCGTAACGGCGCGCAGCGCGTGGCTGGCCGTGCGCAACACACTGATGATGTCCGCCTGCCCGCTGGCAGCGCTTGTCGCCTGCTGGCGCAAGGGCATGTTTAAGGACCGCGCGGTCGTGCTGGGCGTGCTGATGACCATTTTCAGTGTGCTGGAGGCCATGGCTTTCCGTGAGACCGGCATGCGCGAGGGTCACGGCAACTTCAACTGGGCGGCGTACTCCAGCGCGTTCTTCATGTGGGTGACGATGACCGGCGTGTTCCTGCGCAGCTTCATCAGCGACGTGAAGAATGGCATGTGCCTTACGCGCAAGGCCGGTTATGCAGTGACGCTTGCGCTGTTCGCCTGGCACATGGTGTCGGGCGTGTACTACATCTACCATCTGCTGACGCATCCCAGCGCGTTCTGATCCTGACAGAAGAAGGGTGAAACGGTGGCTTTCCAGACGTTTGGTTATTTCGTGTTTCTGGCTCTGATGACGGCAGGTTATTTTCTGCTGCCTGCAGGCATGCGCTGGGCGCTGCTGCTGGCCGGAAGCTATTACTTTTACATGTGCTGGAACGCCGCCTATGCGCTGCTGATGCTCACCTCGACCGCTATCACCTATCTGTGCGGTCTGGGCCTGGGCCGGGCGAAAACCACCGGGCAGAAAAAGCTGTGCGTGGCCTCCAGCCTGGTGATCAACCTGGGCATCCTGTTCTTTTTTAAATATTACGGCCTTCTGTCCGGTACGCTTGCCAGCATACCGGGCATGCCTGTGCGCCTGCCGCAGATCAACGTGCTTCTGCCGGTGGGCATTTCGTTTTATATTTTTCAGGCGCTGGGCTACACCATCGACGTCTACCGCGGCGATATCCAACCGGTCAGGCACTTCGGCAAATACGCACTGTTTGTGTCGTTCTTCCCGCAGCTGGTGGCCGGTCCCATCGAGCGCAGCGGCAACCTCATCCGCCAGTTTGATGAGGTGCACCGTCCGGATTTCGAGCAGATGCGCCGGGGCGCGCTGCTGATTCTGCTGGGCCTGCTCAAAAAGCTGGTCGTGGCCGACCGCCTGGCCGTGCTGGTGGATATGGTGTATGCGGATGCGGCGTATTACGGCGCGCCAGCGATCATCGTGGCGACTGTGTGCTTTGCCTTCCAGATCTATTGCGACTTCTCCGGCTATTCCGATATGGCCGTTGGCAGCGCGTCGGTTCTGGGTTTCAGGCTGATGAAGAACTTCGACCGGCCGTATTTCTCGCGCTCCATTGCGGAGTTCTGGCGCAGATGGCATATTTCGCTGTCGACGTGGTTTCGCGACTACCTGTATTTCCCGCTGGGAGGCAGCCGTGTAAACACGGTGCGATGGGTATTCAACATCCTTGTGGTGTTTCTGGTCAGCGGCTTGTGGCACGGCGCTGCGTGGACATTTGCAGCCTGGGGGCTGATCAACGGCCTGTATCAGGTGATCGGCCGGTTCACCAAACCTGCGCGCGACGCGCTGTGGAAGAAGGTGGGCATTGACCCTGAGGGCAATGTGCGCGCTGTTTTTGCGACGCTGTGCACCTTTGCGCTGACGGTTTTTGCGTGGCTGTTCTTCCGCGCGGACAGCTTTGAACAGCTGCGCGTGCTTTTTGAAAAGTTGGCTTCCGGCTGGGAATTCGGCACGCTGTTTGAACTGATGCATCAGGTCAACGGCCGCGAGTGCCTGCTGATGGCGCTGCTGGTATGCGGCATGCTGGCTGCTGAATGGCTGTGCCGCAAAAGCAGTTTTGCAGACAGGCTGTTTGCAGCGCCTGCGGTGATCCGCTGGACGGCGGCGCTGGCGCTGCTGTTTTTGCTGATTCTGTTTGGCAAGTATAATGAATCGCCCGCATTTATCTATTTCCAATTCTGACACAGGGAGGGAACGGCATGCATAAACCCGGCTTTACACGCCGCCAGCTGGCTGCGGTGCTTTGCTTTGCGCTGCTGTTTGCAGGACTGTTCCTGTGTGTGGAAAAATGTCTGTTTTCGGATATCTTCTTTTCGCCCACCTGGACGCGCATCCGTGAGGAACACAAAGCTCCGCAGGTGCTGGTGATGGGCAACTCGCATGCGTTCTGCTCCTTTGCGCCGCAGATCATCAACGGCGCGCTGGGCGTGGACAGCGCCGTGCTTGGCGCCTCCGGTCAAAATGCGGCAGGCGCAGTTGACAGCTTTGAAGCTGTTCTTCGGGTGGATGCGCCGGAGGTTTTGGTGGCGGAACTGAACGTGTTTCTTTCGCCGTATGATTCCATGGCGGTCAACAGCAAGGCCAGTGCACTGAGCAATATCAATGGCATGCCGCATCTGTGGCAGCGCGTGAAGAGCGCATATCACGAGCTGGGCTTTGAAAGTATCCCGCAGGGCGCGTTCCAGCTGCTGCGTGCAGACCTGATGTGGGCGCGCTGGAACCAGACCACCGAGATCCATTTTTCACCCGACGGCAGCAGCCATCTCAACTGGCATGCAACTGGCGAATATGACGCCGCCAGCCGTCAGGCGGATGCACTTTTGCACCTGTCGCAGGCACAGCCGCTGGAGGTGGAAAGCCGCAATGTGGCCGAGCTTCGCCGCATGATGACTCTCGCTGAGAAGCATGGCGTGAAGGTGGTGCTGGTCAAAACGCCGACCATCGCCTCCACGCAGGAAACGTGCAACCGCACGGTCTATCTCATGAATGTGGCTGCTGAATATGGCGATACGCTGCTGGGTGCGCGCGACTTCCATCAGGAACTGGGCGATATGGACTTTGTGGTGGAGGATTTCTACGATAAAGGTCATCTCAGCCGCAGCGGCGCTGCCAAGCTGACCATGGCTGTGGTTCGCTGGATGGGTGGCCTGTTGGGCACGCAACCCCATTTTGAAAATGCTTTCGCCTATGCCGGCGAGCAGGTGGAAACTGTGAATGACACCACCTGGCGCTACAGCATGACAGCGCTTGGCCACGAAGTGCAGTACCGCTTTGCACTGGATGAAGAAATCGTTCAGGACTGGAGCAGCCTGAACACCGTCACGCTTTCGCTTGCACCGGAAGAGGCCGGCAGACTGCGCGTGGACATGCGTCAGGCGGCACAGCCGGAAAATGTTCTTACCATGTCTTTTATGACCGCCAACACCTGCGTGATCAGGTGAGGGCGGTTTTTTGTGTTGACATGGCCTGAAGAATAGAGGTACAATAAAATATAGATCTTTTTCTATACAAAGAGTGCATATTGTGCCACTCTGAAACGAGGCGTCAGTATGAAACACCCCAGAGGAAAAACCGTTCGCACCGCTCTGGATGATTTGGATTACGGTCTGTTGAAATCCCCCGATGCATATGGGAAAGTAAAAAAAGCCGCTGTGCCGGAAGGCGTGAGCTCGGGCAGGCTGAGGCGCGACATCATGCTGATCGCGTGGCCCAGCTTTGTGGAACTGCTGCTGACCCAGCTGACCAGCATGGCAGACCAGATCATGGTGGGGCAGATGCCCGGCGATATGGGCGTATATGGTCTGACCGCTGTGGGGCTGGCCTCCATGCCGAAGTTTTTGATGATGACGCTGGTAACGGCCATGAACGTTGGCACCACGGCCATTGTCGCCCGCGCACGCGGCCAGCAGGACCGCCGCATGGCGAACCGTGTGTTCCGTCAGGCAGTGTTTTTCAACCTGCTGCTTTCGGCTGTGCTGATGGTTCTGGGCCTTGTAAGCGCCGAATGGATGATCGGCTTTATGGGCGGCAGCGGCATTACGGCTGAAACGCTGGCACTGAGTACGGAATATCTGCGCATACAGTTCTGGGGCTTTGTCCCGCTGTGCCTGAACTTTACCATCACAGCCGCACTGCGCGGTGTGGGCGATACGCGCACGCCCATGATTTACAATACCGTAGCGAATGTGGTCAATCTGTTCTTCAACTATGTGATGATCTACGGCAAGCTCGGCTGCCCGGCGATGGGTGTGGCCGGCGCGTCGTGGGCCACGGTGATCGGCCAGACGGTCGCTTTCGTCATGGCGGCAAAGGCAGTTTTGGGCCGCGGACATTATCTGCGCATCCGGCTTGGCAGGCGGTTCAGGTTCAACTGGAATATCATTCGGGATATTGCCGCCATAGGCGTGCCCTCGATGATTGAGCAGCTCATCATGCGTCTGGGCATCATCCTGTTCCAGCGTTCGGTCGCTGGTCTGGGCGATAACATGTATGCCACGCATCAGGTGGTGTCCAACATCCAGTCGATGTCGCTGATGATCGGCCAGTCGTTTGGCAATGCATCCACCACGCTGATGGGGCAGAGCCTTGGCAAGCGTCGCTTTGACATGGCAGCCGTTTACATGAAGCTCACCCGTTCACTGGGACTGCTCGTATCCTGTGCCGGCGCATTGCTGATGGTGATCTTCAATGAAGAATTCATCCGTCTGTACAATACCACGCCCGAGGTGGTCGCCGCCGGTGCGAATTTGCTGTGGATGATCGCCTTCCTGGTGCCTGTGCAGGGCGACCAGTTCATCGTGTCCGGCGGTCTGCGCGGCGTGGGCGATACGCGCTATCCGGCAATGGTCGCGCTGGTATGTACCGTCGTGGTGCGCATGAGCATCTGCTGGGTGATGGTGGATCTGCTTGAATTGGGTCTGTACGGCGCATGGGCAGCGATCATTTCGGATATGGTGCTGCGCGCAGTGCTGATGCTCAGGCGCTATCGCAGCGGCAAATGGAAAGCCCGCGTACGCAAGCGCAACCGCGAAGAAGCGGCTGCTCAGAACTGTTAAGAGGGGAAGAACATGAAACACGAACAGGCAAATACCAAAACCGTGCGCACTGCGCTGGACGACCTGCCATACGGCCCCATGGAATCGGAAGAGGCTTATGGCAGAGTTGGCAAGGCCAGAACGCCGGAGGGCGTGAACAAAAGCCGCATGTTCCGTGATGCCACACTGATTGCGTGGCCCAGCTTTATCGAATTGGTGCTGACGCAGCTGACCGGCATGGCCGACCAGATCATGGTGGGACAGATGCCCGGTGAAGCGGGCGTACAGGGTTTGTCTGCGGTAGGTATCTCAGGGTTGCCCAAATTTCTGCTTTTGACGATGATTATTGCCATGAACGTGGGCACCACAGCAGTGGTGGCCCGCAGCCGCGGCCAGCAGGACCGCGAAAAGGCAAACCGAGCCTTCCAGCAGGCTATCGTGCTCAACCTGCTCCTTTCCACGGTGATCACGGTGTTTGGTCTGCTCATTTCCCGCAGTCTCATCACCTTCATGGGCGGCAACGGCATCAGTCAGGGTACGCTGGATCTGGGCGTGACCTATCTGCGCATCCAGCTGTACGGCTTCATTCCGCTGTGCCTTACCTCCACCACTACGGCTGCACTGCGCGGTGTGGGCGACACCAAAACGCCCATGGTGTACAACACAGTCGCCAATGTGGTCAATATTTTCTTCAACTATGTGATGATCTGCGGCAAGTTCGGCTGCCCGGTGATGGGCGTGGCCGGCGCGTCCTGGGCCACGGTAATCGGCCAAACAGCTGCATTCTTCATGGCCATGCGCGTGGCGCTTGGCAAAAAGCACTATCTCTATCTTGATTTGAAGCAGCGCTTCCGTCTTGACACCGACATCATGAAGAACATCGCCTCCATCGGCCTGCCTTCCATGATCGAGCAGTTTATCATGCGCACGGGCTTTCTCATCTTCAACCGCACGGTCGCCAGCCTGGGCGACGCGATGCTTGCCACCCATCAGGTGGTGGTCAATATCCAGTCGATGTCCTTCATGGTGGGTCAGGCGTTCGGCAATGCGTCCACCACGCTGATGGGCCAGAGCCTGGGCAAGCGCCGCTATGATATGGCCGCCATGTATATGAAGGTTACCCGTACGTTGGGCATGGCGGTGTCGTGCGTGACGATGGTGCTGATGGCACTGTTCAACGAGCCGATCATACGCCTGTACAACAGCGCGCCGGAGGTCGTGGCCACAGGATCGGCCATCCTGCTGATGGTGGCTTTGCTGCAGCCCCTGCAGGGCGACCAGTTCATTATGTCCGGCGGTCTGCGCGGTGTGGGCGACACCCGCTACGGCGCGATGATGGTACTGGTCACCACGCTGGGCGTGCGCGCTGTTTTGTGTGTGATCGCGGTCAACGTATTCCACTGGGGACTGTTTGGCGCATGGGTGGGCATCGTGTGTGACCAGCTGCTGCGCTCGCTGCTCATCACCCGGCGTTACCGCAGCGGCAAATGGAAGGTGCATGTGCGCCGCAGGGCCGAGGCAGAGGCACAGGCTGCATCCGCAGCTTAAAAAGGGAACAAAAGAAAAACAAAATTCGCAAAAAACAGCGCCGCACCCCTTGCAACAGGTGCGGCGCTGTGGTATACTAGCAGACGATTACGCACCTTTGTCGATCGCGTGTTTGTGCTGCGCACGTGTGCAGTGGCCGCGCGGGACGACACAAAGGGTGGAAAAAACAAGGAGGAAAACCCAAATGGCAGTTATCTCTATGAAGCAGCTCCTCGAAGCGGGCGTGCACTTCGGTCACCAGACCCGCCGCTGGAACCCCAAGATGGCTCAGTACATCTTCACCGAGCGCAACGGCATCTACATCATCGACCTGCAGAAGACCGTCCGCAAGGCCGACGAAGCTTACAACTTCGTGCGTGACCTGGCTATGGAAGGCAAGTCCATCCTGTTCGTCGGCACCAAGAAGCAGGCTCAGGAGTCCATCGCTTCCGAGGCTCAGCGCTGCAACATGTACTACGTCAACAACCGCTGGCTGGGCGGCATGATGACCAACTTCCGCACCATCAAGACCCGTATCGCGCGCCTGAACGCGATCGACGCGATGGAAGAGCGCGGCGACTTCGAGGTTCTCCCGA
>JAFULL010000074.1 GCA_017473345.1 Clostridia bacterium
ATGAGACCTACGGCGAGGATCCCTTCCTGACCGCCGAAATGGGCTGCGCCTACGTGCGCGGCCTGCAGGGCGACGGCGACACCATGAAGGCTGCCGCCTGCGCCAAGCACTTCGCCGTGCACTCCGGCCCCGAGGGCATCCGCCACCAGTTCAACGCTGAAGCCACTCCCAAGGATATGGCCGAAACCTATCTGCCCGCCTTTGAGCGCCTGGTGAAGGAAGCGAAGGTCGAGGCCGTGATGGGCGCCTACAACCGCACCAACGGCGAGCCCTGCTGCGGCTCCAAGGCGCTGATGGTGGACATTCTTCGCGGACAGTGGGGCTTTGAGGGCCACTACGTCAGCGACTGCTGGGCCATTCAGGACTTCCACGAGTTCCATCACTACACCGACAGCCCCGAGGAATCTGCGGCGCTGGCGCTGGAATGCGGCTGCGACGTCAACTGCGGCGTGACCTACCAGTACCTGCTGAAGGCCTACGAAAAGGGCATGGTGACCGAGCAGCAGATCCGCACCGCCGCCGAGCGCGCCTTCACCACCCGCTACATGCTGGGTATTATGGAAGGCAGCGAGTTTGATACCATTCCCTTTGACAAGGTCGAGTGCCCCGAGCATCTCAAAAAGGCGCACGAAGCCGCCGTCAAGAGCTGCGTGCTGCTCAAGAACGACGGCACCCTGCCGCTTGACAAATCCGCCCTCAAAACTGTGGGCGTGGTCGGCCCCAACGCCAACAGCCGCGTAGCCCTCATGGGCAACTACCACGGCACCTCCAGTCGCTATATCACCATTCTGGAAGGCATTCAGGATGAACTGGGCGACGACGTGCGCGTGCTGGCCAGCGAAGGCTGCCACCTCTACCGCGACAAGGTGGAAAACCTCGGTCTTGAAAACGACCGCATCAGCGAGGCCGTGAACGTGGCCAAGCACAGCGACGTGACCGTGCTGGTGGTGGGCCTTGACGAGACCCTCGAAGGCGAGCAGGGCGACACCGGCAACTCCGACGCCAGTGGCGACAAGAAAAACCTGCTGCTGCCCGATAGCCAGCGCCGCCTGATGGACGCGGTGCTTGCCGTGGGCAAGCCCACCGTGATCGTGCTGATGGCCGGCAGCGCCATCGACCTTGGCGACGCTGCCGATAAGGCAAACGCGGTGCTGCTGGGCTGGTATCCCGGCGGACGCGGCGGACGCGCTGTGGCCGAGCTGCTGTTTGGCAAGCAGAGCCCCTCCGGCAAGCTGCCGCTTACGTTCTATCACAACGATCAGCTGGACATCATGCCCGACTTTACCGATTACAGCATGCAGGGCCGCACCTACCGCTTCTTTAAGGAAGAGCCCATGTATCCCTTCGGCTACGGCCTGACCTACGGCGACGTGTACGTCACGGGCGCAAAGCTGGAAAAGACCGCCGAAGGCTACATGATCGAAGCTGAAGTAGAAAACGCCGGCAAGGCCGCCACGCAGGACGTGGTGCAGGTCTACTGCCAGAACGAGGGCAGCGCAAACGCTCCCGTCAATCCGCGCCTGTGCGCCTTTGGCCGCGTCAGCTGCGCCCCCGGCGAAAAGGCGAAGATCACCCTCTGTATCCCCGCCAACCGCCTGTGCGTGATCAACGACGCGGGCGACAAGGTGATGGAAGGCAAGCCTGTGTTCTACGTGGGCATGGGTCAGCCCGACAGCCGCACCGAAGCGCTCACCGGCCACAAGGCCGTTCGTCTTGACTGAACAAAGGAGGATGAGACCCATGGAATATTTACTTGGCGTTGACCTTGGTACCTCCGGTACCAAAACCGTCCTTTTTGACACGGAAGGCCATGTAATGGCCAGTGCCACCGTCGAATATCCCCTGTATCAGCCCCAGAACGGCTGGGCCGAGCAGGACGCCAACGACTGGTGGGAGGCTGCAAAGACCACCATCCAGAGCGTGCTCAGCGGCGTTGACGCTGCCGACGTGAAGGGCCTGGGCATCAGCGGCCAGATGCATGGTCTGGTGCTGCTGGATGAAGAGGGCAATGTGCTGCGCAAGTCCATCATCTGGTGCGATGGCCGCACGCAGGCCGAGTGCGACGAGATCCACGAAAAAGTGGGCCGCGAACGCCTCATCCAGATCGCTGCCAACCCCGCGCTGACCGGCTTTACCGCCTGCAAGGTGCTGTGGGTGCGCAACCATGAGCCCGAAGTGTGGGCGAAGGTGAAGCACATTCTGCTGCCCAAGGATTATGTGCGCTATAAGCTGACGGGACTCATCAAACAGGAGATCTCCGACGCGTCCGGCACCAACCTGCTGGATGTGAAGGCCCGCTGCTGGAGCAGCGAGATCCTCGAAAAGCTGGACATCGACCCTGCGCTCATGCCTGAGCTGGTGGAATCCACCGACGCTGCCGGCGTGATCACCGAAGAAGCGGCGGCCCTCACCGGCCTCAAGCCCGGCACCATCGTGGCCGGCGGCGGCGGCGACAACATGTGCGCGGCAGTCGGCACCGGCGTGGTCGTGCCCGGCAAGGCCTTCACCACCATCGGCACCAGCGGCGTTGTGTACGCTCATTCCCCCGAAGTGCAGATCGAGCCCGAAGGCCGCGTGCATGCCTTCTGCAGCTGTATCCCCGGCGAGTACGTCAACTTTGCCTGCGTGCTGGCCAGCGGTCTGGGACTGAAGTGGTTCCGCGACAACTTCTGCCAGGCGGAAATTCAAACCGCAAAGGAAATGGGCGAGGATCCCTATGTGCTCACCAACCAGCAGGCGGCGCAGAGCCCCATCGGCGCCAACCGCCTCATCTACCTGCCCTACCTGATGGGCGAGCGCAGCCCGCTGATGGACAATAACGCCCGCGGCGCATTCATTGGCCTGACTGCCATGCACACCCGCCGCGACCTCTTGCGCGCGGTGATGGAGGGCATCATTTACGCCCTGCGCCAGAACGTTGACACCATGCGCGCTCTGGGCGTGAACCCCGAGGCAATGCTGGCCTGCGGCGGCGGCGCGAAGAGCCCCTTCTGGCGTCAGATGATGGCGGATGTGTACCATATGCCCGTCAAGACCGTGACCGTCAGCGAAGGCCCGGCGCTGGGCGCTGCCATCCTTGCCGGCGTGGCCAGCGGCGTGTACACCGACGTGCCCACCGCCTGCGAAAAGCTCGTGGAGGAGAAGGAGCCCGTCAACCCCATCGCTGAAAACGAGCCCGTGTACGAGAAGTTCTATAACTACTTCCTGACCCTTTATCCTGCGCTCAAAGACTGCTACGCCGAACTGGCCAAGCTCTGATGATATCTCCCCCCCTGCAGCCATGAAATGGCTGCAGAAATGGGA
>JAFULL010000015.1 GCA_017473345.1 Clostridia bacterium
GTGGCGGGGTACTCGTATAAGAAACGGGCGCAGCCTTTGCCATCGGCATCGGCGGCCTTGAGGATGCTCATCTTGTAGCTGCCGTCGCCTGCCTGAATGCCGGAGATACGTGGCGTCCATTTGGGACGGTCGTCCTCAAACTGGCGGGTACGCAGGGCGGCTTCCCAGCTTTCGCCACGGGCCAGATACTCCCAGATGGTGTCGGTCTGGTCGCCGTTGGTTACGATCAGGCCGCAGCCCGCTTCGCGAACGGGATGGTAAATGATCAGGTGCGGATCGACCATCTTGCTGGGATCGTGGGCTTCGGTGCGGATACCGTCAGGTTCCTGCACAAAAACGCGGTTGCGGCTGTTGACGCTGCGGCCCATGATAAAGTAGGCAGCGACAGCCTTCTTGCCATCCTCGGTCACGCCCAGCACAATGCCGCGGCCAGGATAGGTGTTGCCATTCAGGCGCTCCTGCATGGTTTTCACTTCGTAAACATTCATGCTTGTATCTCTCCTTTATTTGATCCTGACCTTGCGGCCTTCTACAGACAAACGCCCCTGACAGAACAGCGACACCGCTTCGGGAAGCAGCTTCCATTCCGCTTCCTCCATGATGCGCTTTTGCAGCGTTTCGGGGGTATCATCCTCATGAATGGCAACAGCCCTCTGTGCGATGATGGGACCGCCGTCGCATTCTTCACTGACAAAATGCACAGTAGCGCCGGAAAGCTTGACGCCGTATGCAAGCGCAGCTTCATGCACATGCAGGCCATAGAAGCCCTTGCCGCAGAAGGAAGGAATCAGTGCGGGGTGCACATTCATGATGGCGTTGGGATAGGCATCCACCAGCTCGTTGGTGAAGATCACCATGCAGCCAGCCAATACAACCAGCTGGATGTCCAGCTCCTTCAGCTTTGCAACCATCGCCTGCGTCATGGAGCGGTTATCAGCATAGGCCTTGCGCGGCACCAGATAGCCGGGAATACCCGCCTTGGCAGCACGTTCAAGAGCGTACGCTCCCTCCTTGGTAGAGATGACAGCGGTGATTTCGCCGCCGCCCAGTTCACCACGCTGCTGCGCGTCAATCAGCGCCTGCAGGTTTGTTCCGCCGCCGGAAACGAGGACAGCAATATTGGTTTTCATTCCAGAATCACCTTTTCCTCGCCTTCGATGATCTCACCGATCACATAGGCGTCAATGCCGTTGTCCTTGAGAATTGCCAAAGCAGTATCAACTTCTGCAGCGGGTACCACAACGCTCATACCAACGCCCATGTTGTAGGTATTGAACATATCGCGCTCAGGGATGTTGCCCCAGCTGGCGATGAGATCGAAGATGGGAAGAATCTTCACGGCGCTCTTGTCGATCTTCGCGCACAGACCATCAGGAATGGAACGCGGAATATTCTCGTAGAAGCCGCCGCCGGTGATGTGGCTGATGCCCTTCACATCTACCTTTTCCAGCAGAGCCAGAACAGGCTTGACATAAATCTTGGTGGGGGTCAGCAGGGTTTCGGCAATGGTCTTGCCGCCCAACTCTTCGCGGGGCACATAGAGCTCAGGATTGTTGTTGTCGATATCGAATACCTTGCGGCACAGGGAGAAGCCGTTGGAATGAATGCCGGTAGAGGGCAGGGCGATGACCACATCGCCGGCAGCCATGCGGGTGTTGTCGAGGATCTTTTTCTTATCCACGATACCCACCGCAAAACCGGCCAGATCGTAATCCTCCACGGGCATCATACCGGGATGCTCAGCCGTCTCGCCGCCGATCAGTGCCGCGCCGGACTGCACGCAGCCCTCGGCCACACCGGCAACGATGGAAGCGATCTTCTCGGGAATGTTTTTGCCGCAGGCAATATAGTCCAGGAAGAACAGGGGCTTTGCGCCCACGCAGATGATGTCGTTAACGCACATAGCCACGGCGTCAACGCCGATGGTGTCATGCTTGTCCATCAGAATGGCCATTTTGACCTTGGTGCCGCAGCCATCGGTGCCGGAAACCAGCACGGGTTCTTCCATGCCGGCAATGGGCAGTCCGAAGCAGCCGCCAAAGCCGCCTACATCGTCCAGACAGCCCTCATTGCGGGTGCGGGCAACGTGCTTCTTCATCAGTTCCACGGCCTTGTAGCCTGCAGTGATATCTACACCTGCAGCGGCGTAGCTTTCGGACTTGGAAATCTCGTGTGCCATGGGTCGTTCCTCCTCTTAACCTTTTCCGTTCCAGCAGTAGGTACAAACTTTGCAAGGCTCAAGGCCGATTGCTTCAAAAATGCCTTCCAGCGACTGATATTCCAGAGAAGAAAAATGGAGCTTCCTGCAGATGGCATCGCGCATTCTGCGTCCGCGCTCGCTCTCTCCGTCGCAGTATTCATCCAGGTGTTCGAATCCCTCTTCTCCCTCAAGCTCCTTGATGGTAGCTCGCGCAAGCAAATCCATATCGGAGGTGGAGCGGGAGAAATTCAGATATTTGCAGCCATAAAGGATAGGCGGACAGGCCGAACGGATGTGAACTTCCTTTGCGCCGTTTTCGTAAAGGAAATCGACCGTTTCCCGCAGCTGTGTTCCGCGAACGATGCTGTCATCCACAAACAGGAGTTTTTTGTCCTGAATCAGTTCGTGGACGGGAATCTGTTTCATCTTGGCAACCATGTTGCGCTCACGCTGAGTTGCGGGCATAAAGCTGCGCGGCCAGGTGGGCGTATATTTAATGAAGGGACGGGCAAAGGGCTTGCCGAACGCATTGGCATAACCGATCGCATGAGGCGTGCCGGAATCGGGAACGCCGCCGACATAGTCAATATCCAGCGCAAGCCCCTTCTCCTTATCGTTCTTGGCCATGATCTCGCCGTTGCGGCAGCGCATGACTTCTACGTTGGAGCCTTCATAGCTGGAGGTTGGATAGCCGTAATAGGACCACAGGAAGGCGCAGATCTTCATTTCTTTGCCGGGAGCCTGCAGCACTGTTTCTGAATCCGGAGTCAGCTCAACAATTTCACCGGGGCCAAGGTCACGTACATACTCATAGCCAAGCTTCATGCCGGCAAAGGATTCAAAGCTAACGCAGTAGCCTTCATCGTCTTTCCCCAGAATAATCGGAATACGGCCTACTCGATCACGCGCGGCGATGAGGTTTCCGTTTTCTCTGAGAAGCAGAATAGAGGCGCTGCCGTCAATCACGCTCTGTGCAAAGCGGATGCCTTCGGCGAAACTGCTTTTTTGATCGATCAGCGCTGCGATCAGCTCGTTGCTGTTGATACGGCCGTGGGTCATGGCGTCAAAGTGACCGCCGCTAAAGGATAAATATTGATTAATCAATTCATCGGCATTGTTGATAACGCCAATGGTTGAGATTGCATACGTACCTAAGTTGGAGCGAATCAGCAAAGGCTGCGGATCGCTGTCACTGATGCAGCCGATGGCGGATGTGCCGCTCATGTGGTCCAGAATATGTTCAAACTTCGTGCGGAAGGGAGAGTTTTCAATGTTATGGATTTCACGCTGCAGACCGATTTCCGGATCGTATGCAGCCACGCCGCCCCGGCGCGTTCCCAGGTGAGAATGATAGTCGGTACCAAAAAACACATCAAGAATACAGTTTCTGCGGGACGTTACCCCAAAAAAACCGCTCATGTGAACGTCCTCCTCGTTGGATGTAGACCACAAACCGGGACAGATTGTGATAACCTGTCCCGGTTTGATCATTGCTTAGGCAAAAAACAGCTTGGAGAGAGTCATGGGGTCGATGTACTGGCCGTCCTTGTAAACGCGCATGTTTCCGGAAGCAATTTCGTCGATGAGCATGACTTTGCCGTCGGCGTCATAGCCATATTCGAATTTGATGTCGTAAAGAACCAGACCCTTTTCCTTCAGGTCATCAGCAACGATCTGGGTGATCTTCTGGGTCATGGCCTTCATGGTGTCATACTGCTCGTCGGTCATCACGCCCAGCGCAACCAGCGCGTCCTTGGTGACCAGCGGATCGCCCTTGGCGTCATCCTTGAAGGTCATCTCCACATAAGCGGGCAGGTCTGCACCCTCTTCAATGTAGGAGCCATAGCGGCGGATGAAGCTTCCCACAGCCTTGTGGCGGCAGATGACTTCCAGGCCCTGACCGAAGGGCTTGGCCTTGAGAACCTCCATGGTGGTGTTGGCCAGGTCGGCGGAAACGTAGTGGGTGTAGATGCCGGCAGCGTTGATCTTCTCAAAGAAGTAGATGGACATGCGCAGGTTGACGTCGCCCACGCCTTCGATGGTCAGCCCCACGGAGTTCTCGCCGGGATCAAACACGCCATCTTTGCCGGTGCAGTCATCCTTGAACTTCAGCAGGCAGTTGCCGTTATCCAGAGCATACACATTCTTGGTCTTGCCAGTGTAAACAAGCTTCAGATTCTCCATTGCGATGATCTCCTTTATGTTTTAGTCTCATTCTCTGTTTTGCAGAGAACAGGTTAACCGTTATACTTGGCTTCCGCTTCCGCATTGGCAGCGAGAACCTTCTTCGTATCGGCTGCGCGCTTCTGGGCCAGCTTTTCAGCCAGAGCGTCGTCGCTGACGGCAAGAATCTCAATCGCCAGAAGGGCGGCGTTCACCGCACCGTCTACCGCAACCGTCGCAACCGGAATACCGGAAGGCATCTGTACGGTGGAAAGCAGAGCGTCAAGGCCATTGGCAAAAGTGGTAGACTTCATCGGAATGCCGATGACAGGCAAAGTGGTATTGGCAGCGACGCTGCCTGCAAGATGGGCAGCCATGCCCGCAGCAGCGATGATAACGCCATAACCATTTTTTCGGGCGTTGGAAGAAAATGCATGTGCTTCTTCCGGCGTACGGTGCGCAGAGTATACGTGAACCTCATGGGGCACGTCGAATTCCTGCAGCGTTTTGATGGCCTTTTCCACAACAGGCAGATCACTCGCGCTGCCCATAACGATGGCCACTTTCTTCATTAGCGCATACCTCCTGAATGTTGCATGGAACAGGGGCTACAAAAAGAAAACCATTTTTAAGTATAATGCATATTTGACGAAAAAACAAGTAGGAAAGCTCGTTTTGCCGTATAATTTTCTTGCAATAATAAAAAACGTTCAGCTTTTTGGCTGAATTTTACTCGCTTCATGAAAAAAGCAGGACAGAAGCAAGTGAACTGCGGCATGTTCTTATATAGTGAAAAAGGAACTTCCGGATGACGGAACCGTCATCCAGGGGGGACTGATGAAGAAAGGGCGCGTTGGTGATCCTGTCGGGTACTCCTTGCCAAAAACGCCTTGACGGAATTGGATTTGCGTGATATTCTTAACGTACATGGCGATCATTGTCATGTTGCGATACGACTGACGGAAGTGGAGTTCACCACATGAAGTATCGCGGCGCGAAAGCGTTTCAATGCCGACCGTCTGGGCGCACCGTTGTTTGCGGTGTGCCCTTTTTGTGTACTCAACGACACAACAACGAGGAGGTCATGTCATCATGGAATTCAAAACAGACATCGAAATTGCCCAGAGCTGTCAGATGAAGAACATTCACGAGATCGCCGCTACCGCCGGTGTGCCGGAGCGCTATCTTGAAACCTACGGAAACTACAAAGCCAAAGTGGACTACAGTCTGCTTAATGATGACCCCACTCCTGATGGAAAGCTGATTCTGGTGACCGCCATTTCTCCCACGCCTGCCGGCGAAGGCAAGACCACGACCTCCGTTGGTCTGGCTGATGGCCTTCGCAAGATTGGCAAGAATGCAATCCTCGCCCTGCGCGAGCCTTCTCTGGGCCCGGTCTTCGGTATCAAGGGTGGCGCTGCCGGCGGCGGCTATGCTCAGGTTGTGCCCATGGAGGACATCAATCTCCATTTTACCGGCGACTTCCATGCCATCGGCGCGGCCAACAATCTGCTGGCTGCCATGCTGGACAATCACATTCAGCAGGGCAATGCGCTGGGCATTGACACCAAGAAGATCACCTGGAAGCGCTGCGTGGATATGAATGACCGTCAGCTGCGCAACGTGGTGGACGGCCTTGGCGGCAGAATGCAGGGCGTGCCCCGCGAGGATGGCTTTGATATTACGGTTGCCAGCGAAGTCATGGCTGTATTCTGCATGTCTTCCAGCATTTCCGATCTGAAGCAGCGTCTCTCCAGCATCATCGTGGCTTACACCTACGATGACAAGCCTGTCACGGCTGGTGATCTGAAGGCTGCCGGTGCGATGACCGCTCTGCTCAAGGATGCGCTCAAGCCCAATCTGGTGCAGACCCTGGAAGGCACGCCCGCTTTCATTCATGGCGGTCCTTTCGCTAATATTGCACATGGCTGCAACTCCATCATGGCAACCCGCATGGCCATGAAGCTGGGCGACTACTGCGTGACCGAAGCCGGCTTCGGCGCGGATCTGGGTGCGGAGAAGTTCCTGGATATCAAGTGCCGCAAGGCTGGTCTGGTTCCCTCTGCCGTGGTCGTGGTTGCGACCGTTCGTGCCCTCAAGCATCACGGCGGCGTAGCCAAGGCTGACCTGAACAACGAAAACCTGGCAGCGCTTGAAAAGGGCCTGCCCAACCTGCTGCGTCACGTGGAGAATGTGACCAACGTGTACGGTCTGCCCTGCGTGGTGGCCATCAACCGTTTCCCCGCCGATACCGAGGCCGAACTGGAGCTGATCCGCACCAAGTGCAAGGAACTGGGCGTGAATGTTGCCCTGTCTGAAGTCTGGGGCAAGGGCGGCGACGGCGGCGTAGAGCTGGCTGAAGAAGTTGTGCGCCTGTGCGAAAATAATCATGCGAGCAACTTCCGCTATGCTTATGAAGATGAACTGACGATTGAAGAAAAGCTTCAGGCCATCGTCACCAAGGTCTATCATGGCAAGGATGTTGTGCTGACTCCCAATGCCAAGAAGCAGGCGCAGCAGCTTACCGATCTGGGCTTTGCCTCCATGCCGATCTGCATGGCCAAGACGCAGTATTCTTTCTCCGACGATCAGACCCTGCTTGGCGCGCCCGAAGGCTTCACCGTAACCGTCCGCAATCTGAAGGTTTCTGCCGGTGCCGGCTTCATCGTAGCTCTGACTGGCGACATCATGACCATGCCCGGTCTTCCCAAGGTTCCCGCCGCTGAGAAGATCGACGTTGACGAAAACGGTCGCATCATCGGTCTGTTCTAATCACCTCAACCATTTGCTTCACCCACCGATTGAATACAATCGGTGGGTGTTTTATCTTGGCTCTGCGTGAAAACCGTTTTGGGGATTGATTTTCCGCTGCAAGTAGTGTATATTGATTCGGCAACTTAATACTCGACAAGTGAAGTTCTTAGGGGAATGGCCTTGTGCCTACCGAAGGAGTAAAACTCTCAGGTGCCTGATATCAGGTGGGGACTAAGAATGGATGTAGCTCTGGAGAATCTCAGTAAATGAGTACCGAAGGTGAAAGGCAGCTGCTGCCGAATCTCTCAGGTAAAAGGACAGAGTGAGATATGACCTCTACAATGTGTAGGGGGATTCTCATTTGTATCGCTTTATTCGCCGGAGCATTTGCGTCCGGCGTTTTTGTTTGTCGAAAAGAAATGAGGAGATACAAATGGAAGCTGTATTAACCAATGTTGTAACCGTCATTAACGATCTGCTCTGGAACAAGTGGCTTCTCCTGCTGTTCCTTCTGTTGGGAAGCGGTGTGTTTTTTTCCTTCCGCACCAGGTTTGTTCAGGTGAGAAAGTTCAGAGAGGGCCTGCGTCTTGTCTTTGGCAACATCAGCCTGAGAGGTAAAAAAGCGGGCAAGGACGGCATGAGTTCCTTCCAGGCTCTGGCTACGGCTATTGCTGCTCAGGTTGGTACAGGCAACATTGCCGGCTGTGCTACTGCGTTGGTGTCCGGTGGCCCTGGAGCCGTGTTCTGGATGTGGGTTTCTGCTTTTTTCGGTATGGCTACCATCTATGGAGAAGCGGTGCTTGCGCAGCGCTTTAAGAAGGTTGGCAAGGATGGCGAAGTTTTGGGCGGTCCCATCTACTATATCAAGGCAGCTTTTAAAGGAAAGTTTGGTTCGTTCCTTGCAGTATTCTTTGGCGTTGCCATTATTTTGGCGCTTGGCTTCATGGGCAACATGGTGCAGTCCAACTCCATCGGCGAAGCTTTCTACACCGCATTTGGTATTCCGAAGCTTTGGACTGGTATTGCAGTAGCCGCATTCTCTGCATTCATCTTTCTGGGCAGCGTCAAGCGCCTTGCCGCCATCACTGAGAAGCTTGTTCCTCTGATGGCCGTGTTCTATATTGTAGGCTCTGTGGTATTGATCTTTATGAATTACCAGAACATTCTGCCTGCGTTCAAATCAATTTTTGTTGGCGCTTTCAATCCGCAGGCTGTCATGGGCGGCGCTTTGGGCATCGGCATCAAAGAGGCCATGCGCTTCGGCGTCGCGCGCGGCTTGTTCTCCAATGAGGCTGGTATGGGTTCCACGCCTCATGCTCATGCGCTGGCCAAGGTGAACAAGCCCCAGGATCAGGGCGCTGTTGCCATGATCGGCGTATTCATTGATACCTTTATCGTATTGACGATGACGGCTCTGGTGATTCTGACCTCTGGTATGCTGGGCACCACCGGTGCTGATGGAATGATGCTGGACGGCACCGCACTGGCACAAGCTGCCTTTACGCACTCCTTTGGAGCTTTCGGTAATGCCTTCGTGGCGATTTGCCTGCTGTTCTTTGCCTTCTCTACCATTATTGGCTGGTACTTCTTTGGTGAGAGCAATGTAAAAGCCCTGTTCAAAGGCAGCAAGGTCGCCCGGGTAGTGTATGGAATCATTGCGCTTGCATTCATCGTCATGGGCTCCTTCCAGAAGGTTTCTCTGGTATGGGATATGTCCGATATGTTTAATGGTTTGATGGTCATTCCCAATCTGCTGGCGGTTATCGCGCTGAGTGGAATTGTGGCCAAGTTTTCTAAAGACGATCATTTTAGGGGATGACTTGTTGCGTTAAAGCAAATGAATCATTGAAAGGCACAGGCAAGAGGATTGTGTTCTTCTTACCTGTGCCTTCTTAATGTTTCGATTGATCGGGTTTGTCGCGCAGTTATCATACTCATGCTACTGCAATCATCAGAATTCCAACAAACGAATGATTGACCTCATCGCGGAAATGCTATCTCCAACAGGAGGTAGTCTAAAGGATGCGCAAGAACTGCTTCAGGGGCTGCAGCTGACGGGGATTGCTTTTAGCCAGAAGTATCCTGCGACACCCCTTCACTGGATGGTCGCGGATCGCACACAGTGTTTTGTTATCGAAACGCTGGAAAACGGCTTACAGGTTTATGATAATCTCGTCGGCGTTCTGACGAATACCTCACCTTTTGATGACCAGATGTTTCAGCTTTGTAATTATATGCATCTCTCTCCCCGCCCACCTCACAATCTTTTTTCCCAGACTGTTCATTTGAAACCATATAGTCGGGGAATGGGAGCTATCGGCTTGCCAGGGGATTCTTCCTCCCAATCCCGCTTTGCCAGAGCAGCATTCATAAAACTCAATTCAATCTGCAGCGAGCACGAGAGTCTCAGCCAGTTTTTCATACCCTTCCCACCCGAACATCCACCCCGGCTTGATGCATGCAGGCCGGGCGTTTTTATGTACAAAACGGAGATGATCTGGTCTGTTTTTCCATGTTTTGTTATTTTTCCGAAGGCAAAAAACGAAAGTGAGTGTTTGTAAAAACAAAAAGTGCAGAATTTTACAAGTGGAAAAGCACGAAAACTGTTAAAAAGTCGGCATTTTGTGAATGACTTTTGAAATTGCGTTTGTTATGCTTGAGACAGTTGGAACGGATGAAATGCTAAGATGGTTTGGCGACGAAAATCGCTTTGTTTTGCATTTCATTCTCATTCAAAGATGGGAGAGATTCATATGTCAAGGCCAGAACGGATGCAGGGGGGCGCAGCGGTACAGAGTGCCCTTCCCCGGAAAAAGGGTTTCCTGGATGAACTCAAGCGCAACAAGATCCTCTTCGTAATGCTCATTCCCACATTTGTGTATTTCCTGCTCAACAGTTACATGCCCATGGTTGGCATCTACTTTGCATTTACCCGCTATAACTTCCGCGATGGCCTGTTCGGCAGTCCGTTCGTCGGGCTGGAGAACTTCAAGTTCCTTTATAAGTCCGGCAAGCTGTTTTCCCTTACGGCCAACACCATTGGCTATAACGTGGCCTTCATCCTCATTGCCAATATTCTGCAGGTGGCCATGGCCATCATCCTCAGCCGTCTGAGCAGCAAGCTGTTCAAGCGCATTACGCAGTCCATCATCTTTCTGCCTTACTTCGTTTCCTACGTCATCCTCAACGTGATCGTGTACAACATCTTCAACTATGAGGTTGGCTTCCTCAACGGTCTGCTCACAAGGTTTGGCATGGAGCCGTACAATGCCTACGGCGAGCCGGGCATCTGGCGGTACCTGATGGTCATCTTCTATGTGTGGAAAAACCTCGGCTACGGCATGGTGGTGTACCTGGCCACCATCACAGGCATCAGCAATGATTTGTACGAGGCGGCCGAGATCGACGGCGCAAACGTCATTCAGCAGATTCGCTACATCACCATTCCGCTTTTGTTCCCCACGTTCGTCATCCTGCTGATGTTTGCGCTGGGGCGCATCATGCGCGGCCAGTTCGACCTGTTCTATCAGGTCATCGGCAACAACGGCGTTTTGTATGAAGTGACGGATATTCTGGATACCTTCGTCTTCCGTACCCTCAAGCAGGACTTTGACGTCGGCATGAGCACGTCCGCAGGCCTGTTCCAGTCCATCGTCGGCTTCTTCATCATCACCACCGTCAATGCGCTCATCAAGCGCAAGGACGAAGCCTACGCTCTGTTCTGACCGTTTCAGCAAAGGAGGGTGAAATATTATGAAAACAGCGGTTTCCAACCGTATCAAAAAAGCCAAGTCGCAAATCGCATTTGAGGCGTTTGGCTACTGTATCATCACGCTGGTAAGCCTGTTTTGCATCTTTCCGCTGGTGCTGATCGTTTCGGGCTCGCTTACGGAAAACTCCATCCTCATGCGCGAGGGCTACAAACTGTGGCCGGCGGAATTTTCCACCAGCGCCTACAAGCAGCTGTTTGAGTACCCCGAGGGCATCATTGCCGCCTACTCCAACACCATCGTCATCACCATTGTGGGTACGGCGCTGGGCCTGTGGTTTATCACCATGACCGGATATGTGCTGCAGCGCAAGGACTTCCGCTACCGCGGCAAAATTTCCTTCCTTATTTACTTCCCCACCATCTTCAGCGGCGGCCTGGTGCCGTGGTACATGATGCTGTCGAAGTACCTGCACTTCACCAATTCCTGGTGGGCGCGCGTATTCCCGCTGCTGATGACGCCGTTCCTCATCATTTTGATGCGTACGTTCATCTCCACCTCCGTGCCCGGCGAGATCATTGAATCGGCCAAGATCGACGGCGCGGGAGATTTCAAGATCTACTACGCGATCGTACTACCTGTAATCGGGCCTGCGCTTGCCACGGTCGGACTGTTCCTGGCACTGGCGTACTGGAACGATTGGTATAATACCTCCCTGTTCATCACCAAAAAGTCGATGTACTCGCTGCAGTATTATCTGTATGATATGCTTAACAGCGCAAGGTTTGCACAGGAGATGGGTATTTACACCGGCGACATTCAGCTGCCCACCGAATCCATCAAAATGGCGATGGTGGTGGTTGTTACCGGACCGATCATCTTCCTGTACCCCTTTGTTCAGCGCTACTTTGTGACCGGCATCACCGTAGGTTCCGTAAAAGGATAACGTTCATCACATAACAGAACAGGAGGAAAAAGATCATGACACGCAAAATTCTGTGCGCACTGCTTGCCATCATGATGGTTCTGCTCACTGGTGCGTCTGCCCTGGCTGCTGACGACATGAGCAAGAAGGTCGACATCACCATGTGGATGACCGGCTCCAGCTCTCCCCGCGA
The DNA here is from genome assembly GCA_017473345.1 of Clostridia bacterium. GTDB lineage: Bacteria > Bacillota > Clostridia > Christensenellales > Aristaeellaceae > Limiplasma. Next base: position 11,946 of record JAFULL010000015.1, read on the forward strand.
TTTCGATCTGGTTGCATCCGAACTGAGCAAGAAGTTTGAGCAGGACCTCAACTGCACCCTGAACTTCAACCTCTTCAACGACTCCAACTCCTCTCAGCGCATGACGCTGATGCTGTCCTCCGGCGAACCCATTGACCTGATCTACAGCGCCAACTACCTGGGCTACGCCAACTTCGCACACCGCGGCGCCTACATGCCGCTGGAAGACATCCTGCCCGAAGTGGTGCCGGATCTGTGGAACTATGTGTCCGAAGAGTTCTGGGAGGCTGTGAAGGTTGACGGCCACATCTACATGATCCCCTGCATGTGGCCCGAGTACGTGCCCTACGGCTTCCTGTGGCGCGAGGACCTGCGCAAGCAGTACGACCTGCCTGTGCCCGTGGACTTTGAAACCATCGAAGCCTACATGGCCGGCATCAAGGCCAACTGCCCCGACATGCAGGTGACCGGCGAGCTGGTTTCCACCTACAACCCCCTGGGCACCCACTTCACCACCTGGGAGCTGCTGGACGGCAAGTACCAGTGGGCTGACTACCGCGTACCCTATGGCCTCTACATCGACTACGCCGATCCTACCAAGGTTCTCAACTGGTGGGAATCTGACGAGTTCCGCGAGGACATGAAGATGTTCAAGCGCTGGGCGGATGCGGGCTACTGGTCCAAGAGCGCGCTGGCCACCACCGAAACCAAGACCGACGCCTTCCAGGCCGGCAAGATCGCCTGCGACCTTGGCTACAACAGCCCCAGCGGCTATGCCAACCTGGTTGCCACCCTCAAGAATTCTCATCCCGACTGGGAAATTGGCTGGCTGCCCTTCTACCGCATGAAGAAGCTGGCGACCCCCAACGATGCTACTCAGAACGGCTTCTCCATTCCGATCACTGCCGAGAACCCCGAGCGTGCGCTGAAGGTTCTGGAAAAGCTGATCCTGGACAAGGATTACTTCCGTCTGTCCCAGTACGGCATCGAAGGCGTGCACTACACCGTGTCTGAGGAGGGCTTCTACGAGTACGTAGGCGACGCCGCCTCCAGCGCCTTCCCGCGTGAGGGTTCCCGCCTGTGGGGCACCCGCAACACCGAGTTCATGCTCTACCCCGAAGAGACCGGCAAGATCCTGACCGAGCTCAACGAGGAATTCTCTCACTACACTTACCCCAACATCTGGACCGGCTTCGACGAGGACTACACTGCCTATCAGGCTGAGCGCGCCGCCGTCATGAACGTGCAGACCCAGTATCTGCCCGCCATCCAGGCTGGCCTGGTGGAGGATGTGGACAAGGCCATCGACGAGTTCATCCAGAAGATGTATGACGCGGGCCTGGAGACCGTGCGCAAGGGCTACACCGAGCAGTGGCTGGCTTACGTGGAGCGCAAGGGCATCCAGAAGACCGTGATCGCTGAGTAAAGATACTGTAAAAGGTACGTCTCCTTTAGCTTCTCAGGGAGACGGCGGCAGCACAGCTGGCTGCTGCCGTCTCCCGCTTGTGGTTCAAACTGTGGTATACTGAACGTACATTGAAAAATGGACAGGTGAAGATTCATGAAGTGGCTTTTGACAAAGCATAACAGCAGGATCTATGCAACGTTGAGAAATGCGTTGGTTATTCTGGTGATCGTGGCCATTGTGTGCACGACCTTTGTTTCCTACTACGTGAATCTGCGTTCCGTGCTGGATACCGCATGGCAGAACGACTGGCAGCTTTTGCAGATGCACAGCGGGCTGATGAAATCCATGAAGGAACTGGCGTTTCAGATCGGGCATCAGATCTATGCTGATAACCAGATCGCCAGCCTTTTGTATGGCACCAACCATTCCATTCAGGAAAAATATCTGGCCCATCTGCAGCTGAAAACCTACCGTATGTCGCTGCCCTACATCGATTCCATCTACGTGTACAACGGCGCCAGCCGTACGCTGGCCATTGGTTCCCAGCATTCCAGCGGGGTGGATATTCCCTACGAAACCTTTGACCGCATCGACCCGCTGCTTCGCCGGGTGCTTGAAAACGCCACCATTCAGGACCTGCTCAGCCCCTTCCCACACATGATCCGCCACGAGGAAAGCTATATTCCGGATACCTTCTGCTATACCTTTGTGGTAAGCGAGCTCTACGGGCAGGAAAAGATCAAGCAGGCAGTGTTCATCAACTTTTCCGCCGGGTGGGTGCAGCAGATCCTGAAGGAACAGGCCGACAGCCCCTCTGAGACCCTGATGGTGGATGCTGAGGGCAACGTTGTGTTCAGCACGCGTGAAAAGCATATCTTCCAGAACATCGCCGGCACGGATCTGTTTAACAGCATGCAGCAAAACCACCTGCAAAAGCAGTTCATGGTATGCGAAATTGAGGGCGAAAAAACCGTGCTCACGCTGCTGCCGCAGGACGAAAGCGGCTGGTACTATGCGCGGCTGACCCCCTACAACGTGGTCAGGCAGGGCAGCTTCCGCAGCCTGAAGCTGATGCTCACCATCGACGTGGTGCTGCTGCTCATCTATGTGGTGCTGTCGCTGATCGTATCCAAGCGCATTTATTTCCCCATCGACTTTATGAGCCGCCAGCTCAGCGACGTACAGGGCAAAAACCAGGCGCTGGTGGTCACCAACCAGCGCAAACGGGTGCTGCGCAAGCTGCTGCTGGATGCATCCGCATCCGAACAGCACGAGGAACTGGTCAATGAGGTGTGCCAGGCCGACGAGGAACTTGGCAACAGCAGCTCGTACTATGTGCTGGTGATGCGCATCGACAAGTACAACCGTTTCTGCAATACCTATCCGCTGCACGAACGCGCGCAGCGCATGCAGCTGCTCATCGAGATCGGCATGGAGGTGCTGGGCGCAGGCTTTGGCATCCGCACGCTGGAACTGGGCGAGGGCAGCAACATCGTGTTTGTGCTCACCCGCAATGAAATGCCGCAGGTGTCCCGCGATTGCTGGCTGGGCTACATCGGGCAAATCCGCCAGCGCGCGCTGGAGCAGCTGTCCATCAAGTTCAGCTGTGCGCTCAGCCTTCAGGGCAGCCATATCGGCGAACTGTCGGCGCTGTACCATCAGGCGCACAACGCGCTGAAGTACCGCATCTTCCCCGGCGGAGGCGCCACCCTGTTTGCACAGGACATTCAGGCATTTGAAAACAAAAACTACGCCTATCCTGAAGAAACGGAAAGCCGCATGATCACCTGCATCATGAACGGCGACGGCGAAGAGGCACGCGCGCTGGCCAACGAGATCCTCTGGGGCGTGCGCGAGCAGCCGTTTATCTCCATCAACCTGACCCTTTCCAAGCTGACGATGGCGCTGCTGATGACCATGCGCAAAACCGAGGTGGGCAACTTTGAATTCCCCTCCGAGGTGAGGGAGACGCTGCTGGTGGCTGCGTCGCTGGAGGAGATCGACAGCTTTGAAACCACTGTACAGTATTTTGATTCCGCCATTGAGCAGATGTGCGCAAGCCTGCACGACAAGCGCGATACGCGCCATGTGGAGCTGGCCGAGCGCATCCATGAACTGATCGACAAATATTATTCCGACCCCGACTGCAACCTGACCTTCCTGGCGCAGAAGATCAACATGTCGCCGTCCTACATCACGCGCCTGTACCGCAGCCATACGCTCAAAACCATTCCCGACCGCATCAACGAGGTGCGTATGCAGGCTGCGCGCACGCTGCTGAGGGAAAAGAGCAGCCTGTCCATCACGGAAATTTCACAGCAGACGGGCTTTTCATCCGTGTCGTATTTCTCCAAAACCTTCCGCAAGGAACACGGCATGACGCCCAACGAATACCGCAATCGCATTGATCAGGGAGAGTGATCGGCTTGGAAACGCTGGCCATGAAGCAAAACAACCTTAAACGGGTCAAACTGACCTTTTCCATTATTTATTTCCTGTTTATGGGTGTCAGAGCCATCTTCACGCCCTTTGTTACCATTTATCTGGAAGAACGCGGCCTGTCGGCCGATCTCATCGGTCTGGTCAGCGGCATCAACTCCTTTGCCATCATCCTGTCCCAGCCCATCTGGGGCATTCTGGCGGATAAGATCCGCTCCACGAAAAAAACGCTGGTCATCTGCATCGTGGGTCAGGCGCTGTTTGCACTGACGCTGATCTTCACCACCGACTTTTTCATGATCGCCATCGGTTTTTGCCTCTACACCTTCTTTGCCTCCACCGAGGGTCCGCTGATGGACGTATGGGGGCTGACCAGCGTGAAGGAAGCGGGCGATCCCAACGGCCTTGGCAGCCTGAAAACCTGGGGCTGCGTGGGCTATGCCATTGCAAGCGTGTCGGCAGGCCTGTTTGTGGCCGGCCGCAAGGCCAGCGACCTGCTGCCCGTGTTTGCCGTGCTGCTGCTGTGCCTGGCCATTTTCATGTACACGGTCAGGGCTGGCAGCAATGCCCAGGGCACGGGCAAGGCCGCAAGCTTCAAAGAGCTACAGCTGGGCCGCATTGTAAAGGACAAGGCGTTTCTGGCTTTTCTGGTGTATGTGTTCTTCATGCAGCTGGGGCACCGCGCCACGTTTACGTTCCAGTCGCTGTATATGCGCACGTTGGGCGGCGAGATCTCGTGGGCGGGCTATTCCGGCGCCATGATGTTTGTATCGGAAGCCATTATTATGGCGCTGGGAAAAAAGATGCTCAGGCGCTTCAAACCCGTCACGCTGGTGATGGCTTCGTCGTTTGCCTTTGCCATCTGGCAGTTCATTCTGCTCATGGCCAACAGTCCCCAGCAGGTGGTGCTGGCCTGCCTGATGGACGGTCCCGCCTTTGCACTGTTTACGCTGGGCACGCTGTATTATCTGGATGAGGTGGCGCACAAGGAAATTCGCACCACGTATCAGACGGTGGCCTACGGTGTGTACTACGGCCTCAGCGGCGTGGTGGGCAATGTGGTCGGCGGCGCGGTGATTGACGCATTCGGCTACAAAACCATGTACGGCCTTGGCGTTACCATTACGCTGACGGCAACGCTTCTGTACTTCCTTTACACGCGCGTGCGCGCTGCAAAGGAGCGCTGAATATGCAAAAACTGAATCGACCTGGGGCGGGCAAGCGCGTGGATATGGTCAATGGCAACCCCGTCAAAGCCATTGTTCTGTTTGCTGTACCCCTTTTGCTGGGCAATATCCTGCAGCAGCTGTACAACACGGTCGACTCCATTGTGGTGGGCAATCTGGTGGGCAGCGAAGCGCTGGCTGCAGTGGGCACCAGCGGCCCCATCATCCACCTGATGATCGCCTTTTTCATGGGCATTTCAGCAGGCGCAAGCATCATGGTGTCGCAGGCGGTGGGCGGCGGCAATCATGAGCGGCTGGGGCGCATTGTGCATACCATCCTGACGCTGGCGCTGATGTGCGGCGCGGCGCTGGGCGTGCTGGGTGTGGCGGTCACACCGGTATTGCTCAGGCTGCTCAATACCCCGCAGGATGTATTCGCCATGGCGGCTGAATATATGCGTGTGTCGCTCATGGGCATTGTGACGGTGATGCTCTTTAACGTCATCAACGGCATTCTGCAGGGTATGGGTGATTCCAAAACGCCTTTGTACATTCTGATGATCTGCAGCGCCATGAACGTGGTGCTGGATCTTGTGTTCGTAGCCTGGTTTGGGATGGCGGTGGCAGGCGTGGCATGGGCCACAGTGATCTCGCAGCTGATGAGCGTGCTGTTTGGCCTGATGCGCTTAAGCCGCCGTGATACAGGGGTCCGGGTACACGTGCGTCAGCTTCGCATCGACCATGCGGAGATGCTGGCCATTCTTAAACTGGGCGTGCCCACGGGGCTGCAGCAGTCGCTCAACTCCGTTGGCAACATTCTGGTGCAAAGCGTCATCAACAGCTTCGGCGCGGTCATCATGGCGGCAAACATCGCCGTCATCAAGCTGGATTCCTTCTGCACCATGCCCATGATGACCTTTACCACCGCTGTGACCGTCTTTACCGGGCAGAACATCGGCGCGAAAAAGACCGACCGCGCCATGCGCGGCATGCGCATCGGGCTTGTGCTGTCGGTAAGCCTGTCTCTGCTGATCTCGCTGTTTTTGGTATGGGCGGGACCGGTGCTTCTGCGCCTGTTTACACAGGACGCCGCCGTTGTGGCAGCCGGCATGGACAAAATACGTATCATCGCGCCGTTCTACTTCTGTATGGGCGTATTCGGCATTGTGGCGGGCGTCATCCGCGGCAGCGGGCAGACACTTGCACCCATGCTCATCGGCGTGACCACCATGTTTCTGGGGCGTGTGCCGGTGGCGTTTTTGCTGTCAAAGCGCATCGGCGCAAACGGCATTCACTGGTCGCTGTCCATTCAGTGGGGCGCGGAGGCCGTGATCATTCTGGCGTACTATCTGCTGTATTACCGTCAAAAATTGCTCCGCCGCACGGAGCTGACATAAAAGGAGGCAGACATGAAAAAATTCCTGTTTCTGGGCACCAAGGTCGCGGCCTATCACGGATCGGCCGGCATTGACGAGCAGGTGAGCCGCCTGCTCAAAGACGAGTGGGAAATGACCTACGCAGAGGACCTTGCGCTGTTCACCCCTGAAGGGCTGGCGCAGTTTGACATGGTGGTCTCCTATCTGGAGTTCAACAAGCAGCGCGTCATCACCGACGAGCAGGCGGATGCGCTGGTTAGCTTTGTGGAAAACGGCGGCACGCTGATGGGCTTCCACAACGGCATCGCCCTGCAGACACATCCCAGGCTGCACCAGCTGTTCGGCGCGCGCTTCTGCGGACATCCCTATTACGAGGCCATGCCTATTCTGCCCTACCGCGTGGTGAAACAGCACCCCATCACCGAGGGCGTCAACACCCTGCCGTGGGTATCGCCCGACGAGCCCTACCGCTTTGAAATGCTGGAGGACGACAAGGAGATCTTCCTGGTGTACGACTACGAGGGCAAAGAATGGCCGGCAGCCTGGTACCGCCATGTGGGCAAGGGCAAGGTGATCTACTTTGCAAACGGCCACTGCCGCTGCGCGTTCTACACAGAGTTTTCCAAACTGATCGTGGGCGCTGCCCGCTGGGCCTTGAACGGCTGATGGAAAGGAGAGGGCCTATGAAAACTGTATTTGTGACAGGTGCAGACCGCAACATCGGTCTGGAGATCTCGCGTGAATTCCTGCGCCGCGGCTGGTTTGTGTACGCGGGGCGCTACATCATGGATCTGGGCTATCTGGACGAACTGAAGGCCGAGTATCCCGAAACGATGCAGATCGTGGATGCAGACGTGGCCAGCATGGAGTCGCTCAAAGCGGCAGCCGAAGCAGTAAAGCAGACCACCGGCACGCTGGACATGGTCGTGCACAACGCGGCGGCATTCGGCGACCATGCGCCCAATGCGCAGGCGGTGGACTTCAGCCGCTTCTGGATTCCCTACAATGTCAACGCGCTGGGCGCCATGCGTCTGGTGCAGGCCTTCATGCCGCTGATGCAGCAGGGTATGAAGCGGCTGTGCTTTGTGTCGTCCGAGGCGGGTGTGGTAAGCGTTGCCCACCGCACGGAGGTTTCCAGCTACTGCATGTCCAAAACGGCGCTGAATATGGCTCTGCGTCTGATGTTCAACCAGCTGCAGCCTGAAGGCTGGACCTTCCGCCTGTTCCATCCCGGCTGGGTGCGTTCCGCCAAGGACGGCCGCCCTGCGCGCGGCGGAAAGTTTGAGCCGTGGGAAGCGGCGGCCAGCGCGGTGCCTCAGTTTATCGAGGACAGGGAATGGGAAGACCGCATGGTGCTCATCGATAATGAAGACGCGGCCTGGCCGTTCTGACAGGAGGGAAAAGCAATGATGAAAAATGTTGTCATCGTAGGCGCTGGCGACGCTGCCGGCGCAAGGATCGCCGCAGACCTGGAAAAGAGAAACTGCACGGTCGTGCGCGTAATGCTGCAGGGCGAACAGGGCGTTGTGCTGGATCCCCTCAGTCAGGAAAGCGCCAAAGCAGCCGCCGAGGCTGTTGAAAAGCTCATGCCGGCGGTGGATATGCTGGTCGTCAACCTGGACGGCACCGATGCATCTGACAATGCAACCATTCTGGATGAACTGGATTATCAGGACATGATCCGCGCGTACGAGTACAATGCCGTTGGCCCCATGCGCGTGCTGTATGCTTTCCGCCCGCTTCTGGACAGGGGCGAGGGCAAACGCGTGTGCTTTGTGACCACGGCGGAGGGCTCCAACCATGCCTGCTATGAGTTTGGCGGGTTTGGCCGCCATATGTCCAAGGCGGCGCTGAACATGGCCGTCAATCAGGAATTCAACGGCATGCGGCCCGAGGGCTACACCATGCGCATGTACTGCAAGGATCTTGCCTCACCTGCGGAAAAACAGGGCGCGTATGCGGCGGAGTATTTTCTGCGCAACCGCAGCAACGAGATCGAATCCTACAAGCATTCGGACGAAAACCGTCTTGTGCTTCGCGACGCCTATGCGCGCGAACTGCCGTGGTGACGCCTATGGAAGTTGTACATACGCTTCAGGGCAGAGTGCGCGGCCTTTATGAAAATGGCATGTGGGTCTACCGGGGCATTCCTTTTGCCCAGTCGCCTGAAGGGGAGCGGCGGTTTATGCCGCCGCTCCCGGTTTTTTTTCACGACGGCATCATGGACGCCACGCGCGACGGCATGCGCCCGTGGCAAAAGCCTGCGCCATGGGTCACAGACGCACATGAACATACCTACGGAGAGGATTGTCTTAACTTAAACATCTGGACGCCTGCCGCCGACGGTGCAAAGCGCCCGGTGCTGGTGTACTTCTTTGGCGGCGGACACTTTGAAGGCTCCAACTGCGAACAGGGACTTGTGGCGCAGCCGCTTTTGAAGGATGAGAACTGCGTGATGGTCACGCCCAATTACCGCGTGGGTGCGCTGGGATACCTGTATCTGGGGCATCTGCTTGGCGAAAAATATGCACTCAGCGGGAACCTGGGGTTGCTGGATCAGATCGCAGCGCTGAAATGGGTGCGCGACAACATCAGCCGTTTTGGCGGCGACCCGGATCAGGTGACCATCATGGGACAGTCGGCAGGCGCCAAATCGGTGGCGTGTCTGCTGGCGTCGCCCATGGCGCAGGGACTGTACCGCCGCGCTATTCTCATGAGCGGCGGACTGCAGTGCATTAAGGATATCCAGACAGAGAAGGCGCTTACGCGCAATTTTCTGCAGGCAGCCGGGCTGGGTGAAGAGCAGGCGGCGCAGCTGTTGAACCTGCCGGTCGAAAAGATCCGCGATGCGCAGGAAAAGGCCAACGAGGTGTACTTCAAGGCGGAATCCTACGGCGCAACGGCGGATGGGCTGGTGATTGCGGAGGATTTTGAAGCCGAGCTCAGGCGGCGCCGATTGGATGGCGTGCAGATTTTGATGGGTCATACTCTGCAGGAACTGTTCCTGCGGCCGGACGCCGACAAATCTCCTCTGAGCGACGAGGCGATGCAGCAGCGCATGGTGTGGAAGTTTGGCGACAATGCCGGCCATGTGATGGAAAAATACCGCATGATTCTGGAAGAAAAAGGTTTTGAGCAGGCATGGGGCCAGACCATGACGAACTATACCTATGTGCAGGCCTATCAGCGCACAGCCCGGCTGTTTGCCGACTGCGGCGCGCAGGTCTTTCTGTACCGCTGGGATGCGCCCGGCGCGCCGGTTGCCAGCCATACATCCGACCTGGAAACTTTGTTCGACATGCGCAGCGACATCCTGCCTGATGCAGCAAGCAGGCTCAAGCGAATCTTCACACAGTTTATCCGCACGGGTACGCCGCAGCTGGATGAACCATGGGACGCCTGCACGCACGACAGCCTGCCCCAGATGCAGCTGGGGCAGCAGGCGCATATGCAGCGGCTGGAAAACGGCGTGGACGACACCTTCCCGCTGCAGGTGATGAAACTGGGGGAGTGAGCACATGCTTGTCAACGAGCTGGAACGCCACCTGAGGGAAAAAATTCTGCCTTTCTGGGAAAAGCTGGCCGACGATGAATACGGCGGTTTTTATGGCTGGGTGGACAAAGACCTGCTGGTCGATCCAAAGGCGCACAAGGGCTGTATTCTCAACAGCCGCATTCTGTGGACCTTTGCCACCGCCGCGCGCATTCTGGGAGATGGGCATTATTTGCCCTTTGCACAGCGCGCCTACGACTTTCTGCAGCGCTTTTGGGACGAGCCAAACGGCGGCGTCTACTGGTCGGTAACGCACGACGGAAGGCCGCTTGACACCACCAAGCACACCTACTGTCAGGCCTTTGCCATCTATGGACTGGCAGCCTATGCGCGCGCCACCGGTTTGCAGGAACCGCTGGAAAAAGCGATGCAGCTGTTTGACGTTATCGAGGAAAAATGTACCGATGCAGGCGGATATGGCGAGGCCTTTATGGCAGACTTTTCACCTCAAAGCAATGAAAAGCTGTCTGAAAACGGCGTGATGGCTTCCCGTACGATGAACACGCTCATCCATGTGCTGGAGGCGTATGCAGAACTCTACCGCGCCGGAGGATCAGAGCGGGTGCGGCGTGCCGGAGCTGCCTGCCTTGAAACGCTGCTTCACAAAGTGTATCACCCGGGCAAGCAGCGGCTGGAGGTGTTCTTTGACGCGCAGTACGGCTCGCTGCTGAACATGCAGTCCTTCGGGCATGACATCGAGGCTTCGTGGCTCATGTGGGATGCTGTGCAGTGCCTGCTGCCGCCCGCAGAGCAGCAGCCCTTCCGGCAGATGTGCATTGCGCTGGCGGAGTCTGTGCACCGGCTTGCCATGACCGACCACGGCCTTCGCAATGAAATGGTGGACGGCGTGATGGATGAGGTGCGCGTATGGTGGGTGCAGGCCGAGGCGCTGTTGGGTTTCCACAATGCCTTTGAACTGACGGGAGACGAGCGTTTCCGACAGGATGCGCTGATACAGTGGAATGTGATCAAACGCATGATCGTAGATCCGCGTCCCGGCGGAGAGTGGTACTGGTCTGTCCATGAGGACGGAACGCCCACCGGCCGTCCCATTGTTGAGGAGTGGAAGTGTCCCTATCACAACAGCCGCATGTGCCTGCGCATGATTGAACAGCTGAAATAAGGAGGGTTTTCCCATGCAGATTCGTTCCTTTGCATCCCTGATGGATGAGTACGAGCAGCTCATCAGCCGCCGCAACCCTGCGAACACCCGTTTTTACAACGGACTGTTCACACGTTATGAAAACCCCGTGCTGACCCGGCGGCACATTCCGCCCTTCTGGATGTATGACGCCGACCCGGCGCAGAATCCTTACATGATGCAGCGGCTGGGCGTCAACGCCACCATGAACTCCGGCGCGATCAAGCTGGGGGACAAGTACTGCCTGGTGGTGCGCGTGGAGGGCATGGACCGCAAGTCCTTCTTTGCGGTAGCCGAGTCCGACAGGCCGACGGAGGGTTTCCGGTTCCGGGATTATCCGGTGGTATTGCCGGACACCTGCGCTGAGGAGACCAATGTATATGACATGCGCCTTACGCAGCACGAGGACGGCTGGATCTACGGTGTGTTCTGCTCGGAAAGCAAGGATGCCCAAAATACCGACCTGTCCGCCGCGGTCGCCGCTGCCGGCATCGTGCGCACAAAGGATCTGGAGAACTGGGAGCGCCTGCCCAATCTGGTCACCCTGCGTTCGCCCCAGCAGCGCAATGTGGTGCTGCATCCGGAATTTGTCAACGGGCAATATGCCTTCTACACCCGTCCCATGGACGACTTTATCGAAACCGGCAGCGGCGGAGGCATTGGTTTTGGCCTGTGCAAGGACATCACCCATGCCGTGATCGACGAGGAGAAGATCATCTCTGCGCGCCGCTATCACACCATCACCGAAAGCAAGAACGGTGCAGGCGCAGCGCCCATCAAGTGTGACAAGGGATGGATCCATATCGCTCACGGTGTGCGCAATACCGCCGCAGGACTGCGCTATGTGCTGTACGCCTTCATGACCGACCTGAACGATCCGTCCAAAGTGATCGCTGAACCCGGCGGCATGCTGCTGGGCCCCATGGGTGGCGAACGCGTGGGCGACGTGAGCAACGTGGTGTTTTCCAACGGCGCCATCGCTGATAATGACGGAAAGGTGTACATCTATTACGCCTCGTCCGACACTCGCCTGCATGTGGCGGAAACCGATATCGGCCGCCTGTGCGATTATCTGCTCAACACGCCCGCCGATGCGCTGCGCAGCCCGGACTGCGTACGCCAGCGCTGTGCGCTGATTGAAAAGAACCTGAAGCTGATGGCAAAGTGACCGCCCGCTATATCAAAAAGATTTTTGGTAAGGGCGAGGTCACTGGTTCAAATCCGCACGTCAGCTCCATGAACCGACTTGTGAATGCAAGTCGGTTTTTGTTTGTGGAATAAGGGGTTGGTGGCGCAGAAGGCGGGAGGCCTGTTTCTTATTGTAATAAATAAACATCGGGGCAGCCTGTCAGGCAACAGGCTGCCCCGATGTTTATTCTGTTTTTCCCAGCAATTTGTCATACACCTTCAAAAATTCGATCAGGTCCTGCTTTCGTTCGCAGTGGGCCAGCGCCATCATGCGCTTCAGGCGGTAACGCAGCGCGTAGGAGGACAGAAACAGGCTTTCCTCCAGCTGAGCGTTGGTTTGGTTTTCAAGCAGGCCCTGAATGAGCCGCTCGTCGGTTTCATCGCTGAGGTTGAGCAGGTCGACGATGGACTGGATGGTGCGTGCCTCCTGATCGCAGTAGAGATAAATGCCGTCCGGCTCAGAGTCGGGAATAAACAGATGGGAGGGTTCGACGGCGGAGGGCTGCTGCATGGCTGTGGACTGACGGATCACCAGCCGGGAGCGAACGCGGACGGAAACGTTTGTGCAGGGCTTCTGGCGGTAAAGCCACGAAAACAGCCGGACGGCCTGACGGCCGACTTCCTCGTAGTCGAGCGTTACGCCGGTGAGGGAGGGCGTGACCTTGTCTGTGAGCTTTCCGCTGTCAAAAACCGTGAGATACAGATCTTCCGGCACGTGGATGCCGTTGCGCTTGAGGTGCTGCAGAAGGGAAATGCCGACCATGCAGTTGGAGCAGATGACCGCGTCATAGGTGCGCGCATGGGGAAGGAAAGACGCATAGCACTCCGCAAGGGAGGAATAGGCCGGATAGATATGCGCGTCATTGCCGGGCTTCCATGCGCGGAAGAAACTGCTTTTCATGTTGTCCACAAAATAGGCAGGGTTCACCCCGTACAGCGCAACGCGCCGGCGGCCGCAGCCTTCCAGATACTGCAGCAGCTGGTTCATGGCGTGTACATAGTCCATACGCACAATGCCCCGCACAGACGTGGTTTCAGACGGGTTGAACACTACCAGAATGACGGAAATATCCAGCTTTTCAAAGAAGGGTAGTATTTTGGGCGCCCATGACATGGACGGTGCAAGCACCAGTACCATCCGTTCGCCGCGGTCAAACACGGCGTCCCAGTCCAGGGTTGTGTAATTGTCTGAATTGAGCAGCGTAACTTTATATTTGAGCTTGATGCCTTCTGCGCGAATGGCGTTGAGCACAGTCTGCGACCACGTTGAACGAACATATTCCGGTTCGATCAGCACGGGAATATGCATGTCTGATCACCACCTTCTTTTTCCATTATAGCATAGGCTTCCTGAGGTTGGCAACACGCTGCCCAGGGTACGGGGAGGGGTTTACTTTTGACGAAAGTTTCGCCCATTTATTGCTTTGCGCCCTCAAATACACAATGCTACACTCAAATTACAGCCAAACCAGAATGGAACAGAATTCAACGGACATACAACAGATCGTCAGCAACAAATGGATCGTGGAAGGAGTGGTCGCAATGACCCGTCAGCTGCATCCGGAATCAACTTCGTGGCAGCGCTCTGTCAAAAAGTACTGCCGCAGGCTTTGGGCAGACCGGTATATGTATTTGATCATTTTGCCGGTGCTGGTTTACTTTGCCCTGTTCAAGTACTGGCCCATGCTGTGGCTCAGGGTTTCGTTTTATGATTATAAGGTGCTCAAAGGCTTTGATGGCTCAAAATTCGTGGGGCTCAAATATCTGGAGAAGTTCCTCTCCAGCCCGGACTTCTGGGTGATTCTTGGCAACACGATCGTGCTGAATTTGTACTGCCTGGCCTTTGTGTTTCCGGTGCCCATTCTTTTTGCGCTGCTGCTCAATGAACTTCGCCCGGGAAGGTTTAAAAAGTTCACGCAGACCATCAGCTATCTGCCGTACTTTATTTCCACCATTGCATTTGCTTCCATGATCATCACGTTCCTTTCGCCCAACGAGGGAACGCTTGCAGTCATATTCAGAATGTTTGGCAAAGAGCCCATTTACTTTATGGGCGACGCCAAATATTTCAGGCCCATCGTCGTGATCTCGGGCATCTGGCAGCTGATGGGATGGAATGCGATCGTCTATCTGAGCGCGCTGACGGCCATTGACCCGCAGCTGTACGAGGCGGCTGTGATCGACGGCGCAGGCCGCTGGAAGCAGACCTGGCACGTCACCCTGCCCAGCATCCGCACCACGATCGTCATTATGCTGATTCTGCAGATCGGCAAGCTGATGAACGTCAACTTTGAAAAGGTGTATCTGCTGCAGAACACGGCCAACCTGTCCGCCTCTGAAGTGATTCAGACCTACGTATACAAGCAGGGCATTGTGAATTTCAACTACAGCTACGGTTCGATGATCGGCATGTTCAACTCTGTGGTGTCGCTGCTGCTGGTGGCGGGCGCCAACGCGGTGAGCAGGAAGATCTCGGAAGTCAGTCTCTGGTAAGGCGGTGAAGAAGATGAGACAGACAAAAGGCCAGCGTATTTTCGGGGTTTTCAATGTCATTTTCATGATCCTGCTGTGCATCGTCATCATATACCCGATTTTGAATCTGTTTGCACAGTCCGTCAGCGACGACTTGTATCTGCTGCGCGGCGACGTTACGTTCTATCCCATTGGTTTCAGTCTGGATGCGTACGCCAAGTTTTTCAATTCTTCCTATGTGATGCGGGCCTTCATCAACTCGGTATTTGTGGCGGGCGTTGGCTGCCTGACCAGCCTGACGATGACGCTTTTGGCGGCGTACCCCATTGCGTTTGGCAGGTTTTCCGGCAAAAAGATCTATACGGTCATCGTGTTCTTTCCCATGTGGTTTGTGGCGGGCATGATTCCGGAATACCTTGTGGTGCAGAAGATGGGGCTGCTCAACTCCTTTGCATCGCTCATTCTGATTGCGCTGGTAGCGCCGTACCATGTAATCATTCTCAGCACCTTCCTCAAGTCGATCCCCATTTCCCTGCACGAGTCCGCCCGCATCGACGGCGCGAATGAGCTGACCATTCTCATCCGAATTGTGCTGCCGCTGGCCAAGGCCGCCATGGCGACCATTGCGCTGTGGGTGATCGTGGGTCACTGGAACGACTATTTCAAGCCGCTGATGTATTTGACAGACTTTGAAAAATATACCTTCCAGCTGGCTTTGAAAGACATTGTGCTTTCAGCGGATGCGGCGGGTATCTACGGCATCGGCGGTCTGGAGGGTTATGGCCTTTCGCTGCGCCTCAAGAGCGCCATGCTGATCTTCTCCATGCTGCCCATGCTGATCCTCTACCCGTTCCTGCAGCAGTACTTTGTCAAGGGCGTCATGATCGGCTCCATCAAAGGGTAACCAAAGCAAGTGTGCTTTGAAAATAAAAAACATCAAGGAGGTTCCCACACATGAAACGACTGCTCGCGCTTCTTCTGTCCCTGTGCCTGTTTGTCGGTGCATCTGCATGTGCCGACACGCTCTTCCCGGAAACGGAAAGCCTGTCCATCTTTGCCAAAATGAGTCAGTTCCTCGAGCCTGGCAACACGCTGCTGACCGATGAAATGCAGAAACTGACCAATACCAAGATCGACTTCCAGTGGATCCCCTCCGCCAGCTTCACCGAAAAGCTGAGCGCTGTTGTGGCTTCCGGCAAGCTGCCTGACGTCATCATTGCGCCTGCGGCCAACATTCCCATGCTGGTGGAACAGGGCGTCATCATTCCTTTGGATGATCTGATTGCCCAGCATGCGCCCGACTACCTGTCCTACCTGACCGAGGACGACAAGGTGATGCTCAAGCAGGCCTCCGACGGCAAGACCTACGGCGTTGCCCGTATCTTTGACTTCCCTTACGCCATGTCCACCATCATCCGCGAGGACTGGCTGAAGAACGTTGGCAAGGAAGCCCCCACCACCTGGGAAGAGTGGCTGGACGTGCTGCGCGCCTTCCGCGACAACGACCCCAACGGCGACGGCGCTGCCAACGAAATTCCCCTCACCTTCTTCGATATGGGCCATATGCTCAACATCTTCGGCATCAAGGCGACGGCTGACGACGCGTTCTGCGTGACCGACGACGGCCAGTACACGCTGGTGAGCGAACATCCCGCTTATAAGGACTTCCTTGAAGGAATGCGCCTGTTGTACAGCGAAAAACTGATCAACCAGGAATACCAGACTGTGGTGATGAACAGCGCCTATCAGCAGATGAACGACAACCTGGCCGGCGCCATCATCGCCTGGGCACAGGAATGCCGCACCTTCACCACCACCAACCGCGCCACCATTCCCGATGCCAAGGCCGTCTGCGTGCCGCCCATCATGGGCCCTGCCGGCACCCAGCTGATCCCCGCCCGCGCCAAGCTGGACGTGCAGTACTGCATCACCGTGGCCGGCGAAGCCAAGGCTGAAAAGCTGATCAAGCTGGTCAACTGGTTCTTCACCGAGGAAGGCATCAAGCTGTGGAACTACGGCATTGAAGGCGTCCATCATGAAGTGAAGGACGGCAAGCCTGCCATCATCGCGCCCCATGTCACCGACTTCGTCAGCGCCTACGGCGACGGTTTGTTCCTGAACTCCTTCCCCATTTACTGGGCTGCCGACGCTTACGAACAGGTCATGTGCAGCGGCCTGGACCGCAGCCAGCTGGATGAGCTCAACCAGGAGTTCGTCAAGGGCCTGTTCCTCAACGAGGAATACTTCTACGTTCAGATGCCCACCTTCGCTACCGAAGCCTACATCGAGTATCAGGCTGACCTGCTGCCCAAGGTGGCGCAGATCCGCGACGAATACATCACCGGCAAGATCGACATGGCGACCTACGACGCCGAATACCAGAAGCTGCTCGACGGCGGTCTGGATGAGGTGATCAAGCAGGCTGGCGAAATCTACAGCAGCCTGAAGTAATGCCTTTGGCGAGGCAGTCCGGTCTGTGCGGCCGGACTGCCCTCCATCAGGCCCTTCTCTGATCTGGTGCTTTCCCAACATCACAAACAAGGCGGGATGAAAACAATATGCTTGAACCAAAAGAAAAATCCCGGCAGTACAGAGAAGCATATCGGGATGGGATCAGAGACCTGATTCACCGCATGCAGGAAAACGGACGCCTGGAGAGAACACAGTGGATGCCTCCCTGCAAGGCGAAGGAAGAGCAGGAAGCTTACCGGGAAGAGCTGCGCAGGCTGCTGGGATGGCCGCTGACGCAGCCGCTGAGCGGCACGGCACCGCAAATGACCGTGAAAGAGACGATCCGGCTGGAAAACCACTGCCTGCTGCGCGTGCAGTTTGAGGTGTTTCCGGGGCTGCCCTACTACGGCCTTTTGTACGTGCCCGAGCATGCCAGTCAGCCGCTGCCACTGATCATCTGCCAGCACGGAGGCCAGGGAACACCGGAACTGTGCTCTGATTTTCACGGGAACAACAACTACTCCCACATTGTCACAAACCTGCTGAAAACAGACGCGGTCGTGTTTGCGCCGCAGATGCTTCTGTGGTGCGAGGCCGAAGAGGACAAACCCTGTTTTCCGGGTTACGGGCTGCCGTACAACCGCAATGAAACCGATGCGGCGCTCAGACAGCTGGGCGGGTCGCTGGCTGCGCTGGAAGTGTTTTGCCTGATGCGTGCGCTGGATACGCTCTGCCTGATGGAAGAGATCGATGCCCAGCGTATTGCAATGCTTGGCCTGTCCTACGGCGGCTTTTACACGCAACTGACGGCGGCGCTGGATACGCGCATTCGCTGCGCGCATTCATCAGCCTTCTTCAGCCAGCGCGAAAGCTACTGCTGGCCGGACTTTGCATGGCAAAACGCCGCCCGGCGCATGCAGGACGCCGAGATCTGCGCGCTGATCGCCCCCAGGCCTTTGACCATCGAAATCGGCACGATGGACAACCGGTTTGACTACCGGCTGACCCAGCAGGAGTTTGAACGGTTGATTCCATACTACGAAGCGCACGGCGCTGCCGACCGGTTGAGACTGCAGATTGTGCAGACCAATCACCAGTATGGCGATGTGGAAGGCATCATCAACTGGCTGATGGACGGGATGAAGGGTGATGCTATTGCATGGCCAGATTAATGAAAATGGAGACGGGGTGGCAAAGAGTGCTGCCGCAGTCATGCTTGTGTAAAAATTTCATTCTGTAAAAACCCCACCCATCATGCAAACAGATTTTTGGCAAGGATGAGGTCGCCTGTTCAAATACGCATGTCATTCCCCAAACCGGCTTGTGTTATGCAAGTCGGTTTTTGTGTTCTGATGTCGCTGAATGGAGCTGCTAGTCACGATAAGGAAACCTCTATCCACATACCTCCTTGTTCTTTCAGGCCTTTGTCTTTCCTTTTTCTGCAAAAAAGTCGGAAATACAGGATATTTTCACTTGTTTTTCGGATGGCGTGCAGAGCCCTTTATCCTATATAATGGAAACAACATAAAACTGAAAGGAGCTTATCCTTATGAAAAAGCTCATCGCTCTGGTCCTGGTTATGATCCTGTGCCTGGCCTGCGTGCCCGCCATGGCCGAGGACAACACCCTGGTACTGATCACCGCTACCGCCGCTGACAACCTGGACGTGGTCATTCCCGCCTTTGAAGCCGCTACCGGCATCAAGGTCGAGATCATCACTGCCGGCACCGGCGAGGTGTACAGCCGCATTCAGAATGAAACCAACAACCCCTCTGCCGACGTGACCTGGATCTCCGCCAGCTACGTCATGCGCGACACCAGCTACTTCACCCCCTACGTGTCTGTGAACGACGCCGACCTGCCCGAAGCGTTCCGCGCCGGCGAAGGCTACATCAACTTCACCAACTTCACCGTGCCCGTCATCCTGGTCAACAAGAACCTGGTCGACGTAGAAATCAAGGGCTACAAGGATCTGCTGGATCCCTCCCTGTTTGGCAAGATCGCCCATGGCGACTCCGCCTCCTCCTCTTCCGCCTACAACCACCTCGAAAATATGCTCTACTCCATCGGCAACGGCGACATGTTCGCCGAGGAAGCCTGGGAGTACGTTGAAGCGTTCCTCAAGCAGCTGGACGGCCGCATCGTCAACAGCTCCGGCACCATCTACAAGGGCACCGAGTCCGGCGAATATGCCGTTGGCATGAGCTGGGATACCCCCGCGCTGGGCTACCTGGCCCAGGGCATCGACTACCTGGAAATGGTTACCATGGAAGAGGGCGCTCTGTGCTCTCCCAGCGGCGTTGCCATCATCAAGAACTGCAAGCATGAGGAAAACGCCAAGAAGTTCGTTGACTTCATGACCAGCAAGGAATGCCAGTCTCTGCTGGGCACCCAGGTTCCCGGCGCCAATCCCCTGCGCACCGACGTGGAACTGGCTCCCTACAAGACCGGCCTGGCCGACATGAACGCCATGGTTATCAGCCCCGTGACCTCCAGCGAGAACAAGCCCCTGGTTCTGGAGCGTTATCAGGATCTGTACCTGGAGATCTTCGAATAATTTTTGAAGGAAATCCCGCGCAGAATCCCTCCCGTTTTCCCGGGAGGGATTCTGCATAAAGACAGCCTTTTGAAAAAGGAGCTCGAGTATATGAGCGTTACGATCAAAATTGAGCATGCGGTAAAGAAATTCGGCAGCAACACCGTCATCAAGGACCTTTCCCTCACCGTTGAGCAGGGCGAGTTTTTTACCCTGCTGGGTTCCTCCGGCTGCGGCAAGACCACCCTGCTGCGCATGATCGCGGGCTTCAACAGCATTGAAGGCGGCGACTTTTATTTCAACGACAAGCGCATCAACGACATGCCTCCCTACAAGCGCAATATCGGCATGGTGTTCCAGAACTATGCCATTTTCCCGCATATGAACACGTTCAATAACGTCGCCTTCGGCCTCAAGCAGCAGAAGGTGCGTGAACCTGAGCTTTCCCGCCGCGTGAATGAAATGTTGGAAACCGTGCAGATTTCCGAGCTGCGCGACAGAATGCCCAAAAATATGTCCGGCGGCCAGCAGCAGCGCATCGCGCTGGCGCGCGCCATCGTGATGCAGCCTGACGTGCTGCTGATGGACGAGCCGCTCAGTAACCTCGACGCCAAGCTGCGCGTGGAAATGCGCACAGCCATCAAACATATTCAGAACGCCTGCAAGATCACCACCATTTACGTCACTCACGACCAGGAGGAGGCGCTGGCCATCTCCGACCGCATCGCGGTCATGCGCGAGGGCGTCATTCAGCAGGTGGGTGCGCCCATCACCATTTATCAGCATCCCGCCAACCTGTTCGTGGCCACCTTCATCGGCCAGAGCAGCCTGATGGACGCCACCGCCCTGCATGTGGACGGCCAGCCCGCTGTGAAGCTTTATGACGGCAGCGTGCGCGTGCTGCCCGGCATGCGCGCCGATATTGCCGATGGCACGGCGCTCAAGCTGTGCATCCGTCCCAATGAATTCCACTTTGCTGATGAAGGCCTGAACGCTTCCGTGGAAGAGCGCGTGTTCTTCGGCGATACCATGCGCTACACCCTCAGGCTGGACAACGGCCAGGTGATCGAGATCAAGCAGGACATCCACCAGCCCCTTGCGCAGATCGGCGAAAAGGTGAAGCTGTCCTTCCGCAGCGACGTGGTCAATGCCTTTGATGCACACAGCGAGGTGTCTGTCATGAAGGAAGTGGTGCAGGCATGAAAAAGCGCCGCTTTCTCAACGGCTGGACGCTGATCACCGCCGCATGCTTCCTGTTCTTCCTGTTCTTCTTCCTGTATCCCATCTCGCGCATTTTCATCAACAGCGTGTATAACTTCGAGACCGGCGCGTTCTCGATGAAGTCGTTTGTGAAGTTCTTCACCAAGCGCTACTACACCAATACCGTGTGGAACAGCCTGAAGGTCACGTCGCTGGCCACGCTGTCGACGGCGTTCTTCGGCGGCACGCTGGCCTACCTGGCGCGCACCATCCGCCTGCGCGGCAAGCGCGTGCTGGATATCGTGATGCTCATCTCCGTGCTGTCGCCGCCCTTCATCGGCGCATATTCGTGGATCGTGCTGCTGGGCCGCGCGGGCGTGGTGACCGAGTTCATCAACAAGCTGTTTGGCATCCAGTTTGAGGGCATCTACGGCTTCTCCGGCATTCTGCTGGTGTTCACCATCAAGCTGTCGCCGCTGGTGTATCTGTATGTATCCGGTGCTTTGAAAAACCTGGACAACTCCCTCAACGAAGCCAGCGAAAGCATGGGCTGCCGCGGCGTTCGCAAGATCGTTACCGTCATCCTGCCGCTGATCCTGCCCACGCTGCTGGCGTCGGCCCTGCTGGTGTTCATGCGCGCTCTGGCGGACTTCGGCACCCCCATGCTCATCGGCGAGGGCTACCGCACACTGCCGGTGCTCATCTACAACAGCTTCATCGGCGAGGTTTCGCAGGACCATTCCTTTGCTGCCGCCATCAGCGTGATCATCGTGGCGTTCACCACGGCCATCTTCCTGCTGCAGCGCTGGGTGGCCGGCCGTGTCAACATCGAAATGAGCTCCATGAACCCCCTGGAGCCCAAAAAGGCCACCGGCATCCGCAATGTGCTGGCGCATGCATATGCGTATGTGTTCATCCTGCTGGAGCTGCTGCCCATCATCGTGGTCACGTTCAACTCGTTCCAGAACACGCAGGGCAGCATGTTTGTGGAGGGCTTCTCGCTGACCAGCTATGTGAAGGCCTTCAACTCGATGGGCTCGTCCATCGCAAACACCTACATGTACTCCATCGCAGCGCTGTTCATCATTCTGGTGATCGGCATTCTGGTGTCCTACAGCTCTGTGCGCCGCCCCAGCGTGCTCACAGCTGTGCTTGATACCACCACCATGTTCCCCTACATCATCCCTGGCTCGGTACTGGGCATTTCGATGCTGCTGGCCTTCAACAAGCCTCCGCTCACCCTGTCGGGTACAGCGATGATCATCATCGCGGCGTACGTCATCCGCCGACTGCCGTATACCATCCGCTCCTCCAGCGCGATTCTGCGGCAGATCAGCCCAAGCGTCGAGGAGGCCTCGCAGAGCCTGGGCGCAAACGGCGCCGAGACCTTTGTGAAGGTCACCGTGCCCATGATGATCTCGGGCGTGCTGCCCGGCGCACTGATGAGCTGGATGTCCATCATCAGCGAGCTGAGTGCGTCCATCATGCTGTATGTGGGCACCACCAAGACGATGACCATCTCCATCTATACCGAGGTCATCCGCGGCAACTTCGGCGTGGCAAGCGCGCTGTCGACCATCCTGATCCTGTCGACCATCGTGGTGCTGCTGACTTTCTTCAAGCTCACCGGCCGGTCTGAGATCGAAC
This sequence comes from Clostridia bacterium, assembly GCA_017473345.1. Classification (GTDB taxonomy): domain Bacteria; phylum Bacillota; class Clostridia; order Christensenellales; family Aristaeellaceae; genus Limiplasma. Next base: position 34,502 of record JAFULL010000015.1, read on the forward strand.
TGTAAAACACAGCTGCCCCGTGTGCCTGGATGGCATGCGGGGCTTTTCCTTTTAACGCAAAAGCGGTATAATCAGGGTACAGATGTGAAAGGAACCATATATCATGAATCCGCGCTATTCATTTCCCTACCAGCGCGCGCTGCACAGTCGCATGATGCGCACGACGCTCAAGCCTGTGCTCATCATCGGGCTTTGCATTCTGATCGCGCTGCCGGTGTTTTTAACGGCCATTCTGAGCACGCAGGGCAGCCAGCAGTGTCGCAGCTTTGCCGACGATTTTTCTGCGGAGGTATCTGCCTGTACGGCAAGGCTGACTGCGCTCAGCTCCGACGAACTGGCGCTGATGAACGGCTTTCTCAAAGACGGGAGGCACAGCGTGGCTGTTTATGAGCTGCTCTATGCTCTGCGTAATCACTATGCACCCGGGGCCTATTTCGAGCTGACCACGCCCGACGGCGCACACCGCGCGTTCAATCTGCCTGCGCACAGTCTCGGCGGTGTGCACGGCGATGCGCTTTTGTGGAAAAAACTGCGTGAGGGCGGTGGGGTAGTAGAGGGCGTGCATGTGCCTGTGCCCGGCGACGACGACGCGCCGGTGCTTACGCTGGCCGTGCCTGTGATGGACGGAGGTACGCTCGCCGGTACGCTTGCGCTGATGTGGCTGCCCTCCTGGCTGGACGAGACCGCTGCCAGCGGCCGCTGGGCCACGCTGCTGACATCAGATACGGGGCGCATGGTATATCAGAGCAGCACATTCTGGCAGCACTTGAGCAAACGCTTTGAATACGAGAAGCTGGCCGGGCCGCTGGTGCGGTTTGCAGGCGGACTGTATCTGGCTGGCAGTGCGCCGGTGGCGGGCACGTCCCTCACAGCGCATGTGCTGACGGGGTTTGACTTCATCATTCCGGTGATGCTGTTCTCGGTTCTGTTCATGGCGGCGCTGGTGGGCATGATGGTGCTGCTCATCAACCGGCTGAGCTATCAGGTGGCCACTGGCCCATTGCTTGAGCCGTTTGACAAGCTGTTCACCGCCCTGAAGCGCTACGGCGAGGGCGATACCCTAAGCCGTATCGCCGTGGACGCGTCCGACGACGCAGCGCCGTACCTGTCGCAGTTCAACGCCGTGCTTGACGAGGTGGAGCAGCTGCTTTGCAACAACCGCGAGCTTGCGCGGGTGACCAGTGCGACGGAGCTGAAAATGCTGGAGGCGCAGTTTCAGCCGCATTTCATGTTCAATATGCTCGACATGATCAAATACACCATCCGCGACGATCCTGATCAGGCTGTGCAGATGGTGCTGACCCTTGCGCACATGCTGCGCTACACGCTGGACGTGCGGTTTGATCAGGTGAGCGTGCGCGAGGATCTGGGCTATCTGAAGGACTACCTGCATATGCAGGAGCTCAGGCTGGGCGAGTGGTTCGCCTACGAGATTAACTGCCCTGACGACGTGCTGGAACTGCCCATTCCAAAGCTCATCATGCAGCCGCTGGTGGAAAACAGCGTGAAGTACGGCTTTACCGGCGAAAAGCCGTTTTTGCTGAGTATCATGCTTGAAAGAACGCAGACCGGCATGCTCATCACCATCCGCGACAACGGTGCGGGCATGGAGCGCGCCCAGCTGGAAAGCCTGCGCGCCGCTCTTAGCCGCGACGAACAGACCGGCGTGCACGTGGGCCTGTTCAACACTCACCGCAGACTGGTGCTGGCCTATGGCAGCGGCGCGGGTCTGCACATTGAATCTCAGCCGGGCGGCGGCACCTGTGTGACCATGCGGCTTGCGCCGTCAGAAACGGGGGAACGGATATGATCAGCGTTTTGATCGTGGAGGACGAGCAGATCCTGCGGCGTGGGCTGGTTCGGCAGGTCAACTGGGAAAGGTGCGGCTGCATCGTATGCGGCGAGGCAAGAAACGGCCAGGAAGGCCTGCAGATGATGCGCAGCCTCAGGCCGCAGATCGTGATCACCGACGTGCGCATGCCTTTGATGGACGGGCTGGAAATGCTGCGCCAGGGCAAGGCGGAATGCGGCTGCGAGGCGGTGATCCTGTCCGGCTTTGGCGAATTTGAGTATGCCCGCAGCGCCATGGCGCTGGGCGTGGCCGATTACCTGCTCAAGCCTGTCGACCTTGCCCAGCTGGAAGAGGCGGTCACGCGCCTGAGCCAGCGCATTGCGCAGAAGGCCGGGCCCGAGGCGTCGTCGCTCACCCGGCAGGCGGCGGACTACATTGCTGCCCATCTGGCCGAGGACCTGACCGCCGCGCAGGTGGCGCAGGCGCTGGGGGTGTCGCCCGACCATCTCAGCCGCCTGATGAAGCGCGACTGGTCGATGCCGCTGCATGAATACCTCACCGGCGTGCGCCTGATGACTGCCTGCGCACTGCTGAAGAACTCACCCTCGCTGAAGGTATACGAGGTGGCCCAGCGCGTGGGTTACCCGGATTACAAGTATTTTCATACCGTTTTTACGCGCCATGTGGGCGTGTCGCCCTCTGAATTCAAGAAAAACCCCATTCCCTACCCGAAAGGATGAAACGGCTGATGAAGTTTTACAATGCGCTTATGCCGCCCTTCAGCGTGCACGGTCTGGTGGAGGGTTTTCGACGCCTGCCTGAAAGCCTGCCCGTCAGGCCGAAAGTCGCCCATCTGGCGCAGCAGACCAGCGGCGGACGCATCCGCTTTGCCACCAATGCACAGGAGATAGCCATAGCCATCACGCTGACGGACACGGTGATCAAAACGCACATGACGCCGCTCAACATGGCGGGTGCGGAGCTGTATGTCGGCACGAAGCGTGCGGCTGTGCTAAGACCCCAGGCGCTGGGCGCGGGTACGCTGCCCTTTGAACGGCTGGACGGCTACGGCATCTGCAAGGAAACGCAGCATACGATCCCCCTGAACGGAGAGATGCAGACCTATACCCTCTACCTGCCCATCTTTGCTGGGGTGCAGGAGGTGCGCATCGGTCTGCCGGACGACGCTGTGCTTCAGAGCGCTCAGCCCTATGCCATTTCCAGGCCGGTGGTGTTCTATGGGTCGTCCATTACCCATGGCGCGTGCGCGGGCAGACCGTCGCTGACTTATCCGGCAAGGGTGTGCGCTGCGCTGGATGCCGATTTTATCAACCTGGGCTTTGCCGGAAACGCGCTGGGCGACATGGAAATTGCGGAGTACATTGCAGCCCTTGACATGAGCGCCTTCGTGATGGACTACGACTGGAACGCGCCCGACCCCGATCATCTGCGCCGCACGCATAAGCCGTTTTTTGATACGGTGCGCCAAAAGAACCCCGACCTGCCCATCCTGATCCTCAGCCGCATCGGTTCGGACCAGAACGATCCGCAGGACACTGCCGAACGCTTTGCGGTGATCCGCCATACATACGAAAGCGCGCTGGCACAGGGCGATACTCATGTGGCCCTGCTGGATGGAGGCACCCTGTTTGCACCCGGTGAGTGGGACCTGTGCCTGATGGACTTTGTGCATCCGAATGATTATGGGTTTCACCGGATGACGCAGGGAATTTTGCCGCTTCTTGAACGGATGCTGAGCTGAAAATGAAAACAACCCGACCTGCAGATGCAGGCCGGGTTGTTTTACGGATAAAGGTTGTTATACCAAGCCAAGCACGCAGGGGCTCAGCTCCTGCAGCAGGGCGATGCACTGGTTGAAGTCGGGCGCGGTCACCAGCGCGGCAAAGATCACCGTGCGGTTGTCGCCATACAGGATGCCAGCGTCGTGGGCGATGTCACTGAGACCACCGGTTTTGTGTGCTGCCTTGCGGGCAGGATCGGCAAACATGAGCAGTTCCTTGTCGTGCTGGCGCAGCAGGATGGGCAGCGCAGTTTCGCACATGAAGGGGGTGAGCACTTCGCCCTTGTGCAGCAGCGTGTACAGGCGCAGCATGTCGGCGGCGCTGGTCAGGTTCTCGTTACCCTGACGGGCGGCTTCGTAGTCCAGCATGTGGCGGCGCAGCAGCGTGTCGTTGAGCCCGGTGCGGCGGCTGAAGGCGTTCACCTTGTCCATGCCCAGCAGGTCGATCAGCACATTGGTGGCGCTGTTGTTGCTGTCGGTGATCATGTACTCCAGCAGCACGGAAAGCGGCACATCTGTGCCGTTCTGAATGACAGGAGTCTCGTCGCCCACGCAGTGGCAGGGCTGGACGGGGATTGTCTGCTCCAGCGAAAGCAGTCCCTTTTCCACCTCTTCAAGGGCACAGAGCATGATGGGCGTCTTGATGAGGCTGGCGCTTTTGAAAACCAGATCCTCGCGGTAGTTGGCAAGCACTTCGCCGCTTTGGGCGTTGCGGATGGCACAGGCAGCGGTGCAGCCATACTTTTCTTCCAGCTGACGAATTTTATCGTTAAGAAGCATGGGATAAGCCTTCTTTCGTTTTTTCTCATTATAGCATACTGCACGAACTTCATAAAGCACAAAAAACGTCCTTTGCTTGTAAGCGCATCGGGCAGGTGCTATACTTGAAACAGCTTTCGCTGGAGGATGATTTTCATGAAGATCAACCCATCTGATATGGTATGGACCAGACCGCCCCGGCAGTATCAGGTTTCGCAGGAGAACGTGACCATCATGACCGATCCGCATACGGACCTGTGGCAGCGGACTTATTACCATTTCCGCAATGACAACGCGCCGGTGCTGCAGCTGGAAACAGCGGAGGAGTACTTCTCCTTTGTGGTCAGGGCGCAGTTTGATTCCAAGGTGCGCTTTGATCAGGCCGGCGTGGCGGTTTATCTGGACAGCGACAACTGGCTGAAGGCATCCGTGGAGTACGAAAACGAGCACATCCAGCGCCTGGGCAGCGTGGTCACCAACAACGGCTATTCGGACTGGGCGTCGGTGGATATCGACGCCTCCATCAAATACATGTGGTTCCGCTTGAGCCACCGCGGACAGGATTTCTGCGTGGAAAATTCCACCGATGGCGTCCATTTCGGGCAAATGCGCATCTGCCACCTGTTTAACGCCGAACAGAACATCCGCTTTGGCATTTATGCCTGCAGCCCGGAGGCGTCGTCGTTTGAAGCGGTCTTTACCCATCTGGAAATGACGGACTGCAAGTGGCTGGCGCACGACGGTCAGGCCCCGGACGAGGAATAAAGGAGACATACCTATGCTCATCGGACAGTTCTTTGGTACCAGCGCGGCGGAGGGCATTCCCGCCCCGTTTTGCCAGTGCGAGGTGTGCCGGCAGGCGCGGGAAAAAAAGGGCGTTTACCGCCGCAGACGTTCGTGCTTTCGGCTGAGTGACAAGATCATGCTGGATCTGGGAGCGGATGCGGTGAGCCAGTGCGAGGAATACGGCGATATCACGGCGGTCGATCATGTGCTGATCACGCACACACACGACGACCATCTCAATCCTCACATGATGATGGAGGCCTTCTGGAGCCGAAAGGACCGAGACGGCCCGCTGCACTATTACTTCACGGATCAGGCCTTTGATATGGTGCGGCACTGGCGCGAAAACGAGTGGATCCTCAAGGGAAAGGTGCCTGAATGGGAGCACGACGGCGTGGTGGCGTTTCATCAGCTGCATTACGGGCAGCGCACGCAGGTGGAGGACGTGTTCGTCACACCCTTCCGCGGCAACCACAAGGGCAATGTGGGGGAGAATACCGCGCTGTATCTGATCGAACTGCCGGATGGGCGCAGCCTGTTTTACGGGCTGGACAGCGGACGCTATCTTCCTGAAACCATTGAGGCGCTCAGGGAGCACCGCATCGACCTGTTCATCAGCGAATGCACTGCGGGCGCAAGCACCATCAGCTATCCCGGAACCCACATGGGCATTCGGGACGTGTGCGACCTGACCAACACGCTCTACCGTCAGGGCACGCTTCATGACGACAGCACCGTGTGGCTTACGCACATTAACCACAGAACCGGGCATGACCAGATGCTTAAAGCCGCCGCAAGCATGCCCTTCCCTGTAAAGACGGTCGTGGCTTTTGACGGTCTGCGCATTTTGTGAATACATCCCCCTCCGTTTCAGGAGGGGGATGCTGTTTTATTGGACTTTTACATAGCGCAGCGACATGGCAGGAACGCTGAGTTCAGCAAGCGATTCGCCGTTGAAGGCGTCATACATGCCGCCGGGTGCGTCAAGTTGGACATCCTCTGCATCGTCCAGCGAGGGGTTGAGCAGCGCGACCAGCGTATCTGTATCCCCCTTCAGCACGATGGGCATCACGTTCAGGCCGCCGGAGACTGCCCATGTGGGCTTTTCGCGCAGGAGCCACTGCACGATGGCGCGCACCTGCCCGGCACGGCATTTGTACAGCCAGTTGCGGTCGGGCACGATGGCGGAGGCAAAGGTGCATATGCGCGCGCCAAATTCGTTTTCATACAGCCACACGGCGGGTGCAAAGGGTTTTTTGGCGCAGTCGATGAAGTGCGACGCAGCCAGCGCGCCTTCACAGGGCTCAAACAGCACAGGCATGTTGCGCTCGTCGCCCACATTGCGGCCAAAGGCGGCTACATACTGTCCGGGACAGCCGCCGTCAAAGCCGGGCACATCAAAGCATTCATAGCAGGCCTGATTCAGCCGGCGCGGGTTGTGCAGGCCGATCTGTGCGCCAAAGCCGCGGGTGCACAGCGCGATGGCGGCGTACATGTCCAGCATCAGCGGCTTGTGCAGCAGGCGCTGGATGTCTTCATCGGTCAGGCAGTTGACCATGTCGCCGTCGATGAAGTTGATATCGCCCTCGCCAAAAGCTACCGGCACGCCCATGCGCGCCATCACGGCGGCGGGATCAGCGATGGTGGAATGAGGGTACAGCCCGCGCACGGCGCCTGTGCGGTCGTCGATATGGCGCGAGATATCCCAGCTCCACAGAAAGTGAACGCCCTGCGGCGTGCGGCCCTGACGCAAAGCCTGCACCTGATCGTACAATGCGCGGCGCGTGCGCAGCATGTCGGCGTATTCCTGACAGTAGGTAAACGGCGTTTCAAAATGGTCAAACAGGTTGAGCGTGGCCTGTGTGCATCCGGCCAGCGCGTGCAGCTGAATGTGCAGATCGGTCTGGCGCACGCTCTTGCTCATCACCGTGCGGGGGTAGGAATCCACCTCGCTTACGGCAAACAGCTCGCCCGGGATGGCGCTGAGCGACCGGGCGGTGCCCAGATACATATTGCACACGCCGTCCAGCAGCACGTCGGAATAGGCGCCGCCGGCCGGGCGGGCAAGCATCGTGCGGCCTTCGCCGGCAAAGGTCTGCAGAAGGCGCGGCAGATCGCGGCCCTGATAGCTGCTGGATGCATTGGAGCAGCACATCAGGCCGATCTGCACGTCCGGATCCACCGCGTGCACGGCCTGTTCCACCATGCGGCCTGTCTGCAGCTGGTTTTCAAAATTGACGTCCATCCATGCCTGACGGATGCGCAGGTCGTCCGGGCTGTTGCCGCATACATGGGCGCGCAGGGTTTCGGGGGTGAGCTCTACGCCGCAGCGGCGGGACGTGGCCTTCACGTGCAGGTCACAGAAACACCCAGCCCTGCCCTGAAAATGATTGTCCGACCGGAAGTCGTCATCCAGATACAGCCGTGCAAAGCCCGCGCGGGCGCAGTCGGCGCACACGCGGCTGATGTAGCGCTGCCAGGCGGGGTCCATGCCGCAGGGAGCGGCGGGCGAAGGCTGCAGATCATCGCCCACGAAACGCGAAAAAGAGGGCATGTTTTCGACGTAGCCCTCATAGTGGCCCATGCTCACCTTGATGTACATCGACGGAATAAGCCCCTCCGCCTTGAGAATGGGCACGATCTCGCAGTAGGCGTCGGCTACGCGGTGAAAAAAATCCTCGCTTTGCACGACGGTGGCGATATGGTAGCTTTCCTCGCTGAGAAGCACTTCGTCGATATGCGCTTCATGGCAGAAGCGGATGAGCTCCGGCAGGAAGGAACGCCATGTGTCCGGATGGATATTCGTACGCAGACCGTATTGCATCAAACCCCTCCAGTGAATATGCTGCTTTTATGATACAACCATTATAAATTCGCATGCCTTTGAAATCCACAAAAAAGCAAAAGGAAACATCAAAAATCGTCCTTTTTTCAAACTCTACTTTTTGTGGGTGTTCACGGGGCGGGTTATGCTTTATGATGGTATCGGAGGTGACGAACCATGAATCAGTATGTGACCGGCGCGGTCATCCGGGAGCTTCGCGAAAAAAAAGGCATGACGCAGGCCGAACTGGCCCAGCGGCTGTTTGTGTCCGACAAAACGGTGTCCAAGTGGGAAAACGGGAAGGGCTATCCGGATATTTCTTTGCTCGATCCCATTGCCAAGCTGTTTGGCGTGTCCATCGCCGAACTGGTCAGCGGCGAAGTGGTGAGCAACGTCAATGTGTCGGGCAATATGCTCAGGTCCAAGTTTTATGTGTGCCCGATGTGCGGCAATGTGATCCACACCATGGGTGAGGCGGCCATCAGCTGCCACGGCGTGCAGCTGACCCCTGCCCAGCCGGAGGAGACCGACGAAAACCACATGATCTTCGTTGAAGGCGTGGAGGACGAGTATTATGTGCGCATTGAGCATGACATGACCAAAACGCATTATATTTCCTTCATCGCGGCCCTTTCGCCGGACCGGCTGCAGCTGGTGAAGCTGTACCCTGAGGGGAATGCCGAGGCGCGTTTTCAGGTGCGCGGTGTAAAGCAGCTGTTTTTTTACTGCAACCGCGACGGATTGTTCCGCCTGAATGTGAAGCCGTCCATCGATGCAAGGCACGCATCCTATGACGACACGGCCCAAAGGCGTGCGCTGGAGCAGACGGCCGCCAAAATTTTTGGATAAAGCAACACGCATCAGCCAGTGTGAGGCTGATGCGTGTTGCTTGTTGTATGGAAAACGCCCGGCCCAGCCGGTGACTATTTGGTGCCGGGTACGAAGGTGATCAGCAGTGTTTCCATGGCTGCCAGCGCTTCTTCGGTCAGGGGGACATTTTCCAGATAGTACACGCCATAGTTGCCGCTTGATGCGTAGCACAGCGCCACGAAAATACCCTGTTCCATGTTTTCGGTCTCGTAGATATACAGCAGGGAAACGGCGCGGCTTTCGTCGATCTCAATCGCGGTAGCGGTATAGGTGGGGTCGGTGAAGTCGGGCGCAAAGCTTGCCAATGCAGCATTGGCAAGGGCGTTGATGTGGTCCTGCAGGGAGCTGCCTTCCGGGAACTGACTGGGCCGCATGCCGTTCATGGTGAGCAGCACGCCCGACAGGGGAGATTCGCTCATGCACATGTACTGGCAGTAGCCGATGGTGTTCATCATTTCTTCCACCTGTTCCTGCGTGATGTTGGTGGAGGTGAAGTTGTAAAACAGGTCGTCAGTGGTAAGGTAACCGGCGATCTCGTTGCCAAGTGCCAGGGTGGTCTGGGCGGCGCAGGCTGGTATGCACAGGCATACCAGCACAAGGATCAGCGCAGCGATGCGTGTGATTTTCATGATGAAGGCCTCCTGAAGGTAAACTGTATACATAAAATAGCATATTTATTGGAAGAAAACAATGCAAACGTATCAAAACAGCCGCAAGAGAAAGCTTGTTAAATACTTGACAATATAACCCTGCAGTGGTATGATGCAAAAGTAGACCGGTCGTCTAGTAACGGCCGGCAGAAGAAAACGAGGAGGAAATATCCCATGAAGAAGATTCTTGCTCTGGTCATGGCGCTGCTGATGATGCTGTCCAGCTTCGCCTATGCCGAAGGCATGACCCCCGGCACCTACGAAGTGGCTGCCAAGGGTTTCCACGGCGACGTGAAGCTCGCTGTGACCGTCGACGCTGAGAAGATCACCGCCATCGAAGTGATCGAGCACAGCGAGACCGAAGGCATCGGCTCTGTGGCCCTGCCCCAGCTGGTTGAGGCCGTGCTGGCCAGCCAGACCATCGGCGTTGACTCCGTGTCCGGCGCCACCATCACCTCTGACGCCTTCAAGGCTGCTGTGACCGACGCTCTCACCCAGGCCGGTGCGGACATGGAAAAGATGACCGCCGCCGTCGTCAAGGGCGAGCTGGTTGAAGAAGCCCTCGAGGCTGACATCGTTGTTGTGGGCGGCGGCGCTGCCGGCCTCACTGCTGGCATCAAGGCCCTGCAGAACGGCGCCAGCGTCATCCTGCTGGAAAAGACCGGCATGACCGGCGGTGCTTCCGCCATGGCCGGCGCCGGCACCAAGGCCACCGGTTCCAAGTGGTCCATCGAGTCCGGCAGCACCGAGACTGCTGAGGACTTCATCGCTCAGATCACCACCAACGGCCACAACAAGAACCATATGCCCACCGTTGAAAACTTCGCCAAGACCCTGGGCACCGCCTTTGACTGGCTGGTCGCCGAGGATGGCGCTGCTGTTCCCTACGTCAAGAAGGACGGCCCTTCCGCCTCTTTCTCCGGCGAAGGCCGCGGTGCCGGCGTTGTGAAGAACCTGACTGCCAAGTTCGAGGCTGAAGGCGGCAAGCTGATGCTGTCTACCCCCGCCACCGAGCTGGTCATCGACAACGGCGCTGTTGTGGGCGTGAAGGCTGAAGGCAACGGCAAGGCTTACACCATCAATGCCAAGGCTGTCATCCTGGCCACCGGCGGCTACGGCGCCAACAAGGACCTGGTGCCCGACGAGTACGAAGTGTTCGTGTACGCCGGCCACGCCGGTGCTGAAGGCGACGCCATCAAGATGGTTGAGCCCCTCAACGCCGACCTGATCTCCATGGAACTGATCAACACCCAGCCCAACTCCATGGTGCTGCCCAGCGGCCTGGGCCAGTACTGCAACCCCGGCGTGAGCAAGGCTTATGCTGCCGGCGGCTTCATGGTCAACCAGAACGGCGAGCGCTTCGTCAACGAAGTGGCCAGCGCCTGGGACATCATGCAGGAA
>JAFULL010000075.1 GCA_017473345.1 Clostridia bacterium
ACGTCTACCTGCGCTGGCTCAACACGCCCGCCGACTGGCTGGACGGCGCCGCGCCCGGAACCTATTTTGAAAAGTACACCGATTCCGCCGAGCTGTGCGAAATGCTCAAGGGCTATCTGGGTGAGGATATCCCCGTGCCCGATCCCCTGATGGACCGATTGGAAGAGCTGGGCGACGAGCAGGCGCTGCTTGACATGGCCAAGGACAAATCCGCCCCCTGCGAGGCCCGCATGGCCGCCATCGAGATCCTGCACCAGATCGTAAGCACCCTGCCGATGGTGGACTTCATCCGCTGGCAGGTGGAGCGCGACGACGAGGACGACATCCTCGACAACGCGCTGGAAAGCCTGCGCCAGATGGGCGAAGGCGTGCGCAAGGCCGCCAAGATCGCCTTCACCGCCGCCGACTATGAGGGCAAGGAAGCCCTGCTTGACGTGCTGGCCGACTACCCCGGCGACGAGGACGTGTTCCAGTTTGCGCTGGAGCAGTTCAAAACCACCAAGGACAAGCGCGGCCTGTTTGCGGGCTACCTTGCCAAGCTGGACGACGACCGCGCGCTGGAATACCTGCTGGACGTGGCCGAGGGCGACGACGTGAGCTATGTGGACTTCATCGAGATCCGCAGCGCCATCGAGCGTCTGGGCAGCGAAGCCCCCGTGCGCGACTGGACCAACGACCCCACCTATAAGGCCTTCAAGCGGCTGCAGAAAATCTAATCGGACGTCCGCCGCGCCTGACGTTGGGCGCGGCGTTTGCCCTCGCAGTCCGTCGGGATGACCCGTTCGCTTACGGGTGGGTCCCCACCCATCCTTTTTCAGGAGGCACTGAATGATCACCCTCAAAGACGTACAAAAGAACGAATCCATCCACGCGCTCATCCATGCGGGCAACCGCTATCTGGAAGCGCTGGGCTATACCGACCACGGCCCGCGCCATGTGGGCTATGTGAGCCATACGGCGCGAAATATCCTCGCACAGCTTGGCTACAGCGACCACGAAGTCGAACTGGCCGCCATCGCGGGCTGGGTGCATGACGTGGGCAACAGCGTCAACCGTATCGAGCATGGCCAGAGCGGCGCGGTGCTGCTGTTTCCCATCCTGCGGGAAATGGGCATGCCCGCCGCCGATGTGGTGGATATCATCACCGCCGTGGGCAACCACGAGGAACAGACTGGCTTTGTCTCCAACCCTGTCAGCGCCGCGCTGGCCATTGCCGATAAGTCAGACGCGCATAAAAGCCGCGTGCGTAACGGCAGGCCTGACCCCACCGATCCGCATGACCGCGTGAACTTTGCCATTCAGCATAATCGCGTGGTCGTCGACCGCGAAAACGGCGTCATCCGCCAGGAGATCGATATGGACAGCACCTCCAGCGTGCTGGAATTTTTGAGCATTTACATGTCGCGCATCACCATGTGCGAAAAGGCCGCGGCGTTTCTGGGCCAGCGCTTTGAGCTGTGCATCAACGGAAACGTGATCAACAACCGCGCCTGAGGAGGAACACTATGATCTGTGAACACTGCGGCCATACCATGCCGGACGGTTCGCTCACCTGTGAGGAGTGCGGCACCTATCTTGGCAAGTATGCGGGCGCACGGCTGGATACCGGCGTGCGCGCCATGCGTCAGGGCAGGGTGAGCGCATCCACGCCCACACTGCCCAATGAACCGCGCCGCATCCGCGAATACGGCGATTATGAGCTGGACCCTGTGCCCATGGAGGGCCGCCCCCAGCCCATGCGCGCCCGTCCCCAGCCCACATATGGCAAATCCGGCTCCAGCCGCCCGGACACGCGCCGCGGCGTGCCGGTCAATACCTACAGCCGCATCCCCAATGTGAAGCATAAGTCCACCCGCGTGCACAGCGTGCGCCGCGGCGGCGTGAACTGGATGCTGCTTTGCGTGATCGTGCTGGTCATCGCCATCGCCGCAGGCGTGGGCTACCTTGTGTACAACAGCAAGAGTGAAACCGGCCAGCGCGCCACCGCGCGCCGCAACGCCCTGTCCGCCACGGAAAGCCTGTTTGAACTGGCCGTCAACACCCGCGATCCGCTGGTGCAGGCCGAGCGCGAAGCCCTTTTGAGGGAATGGAACAGCGTGCCTGCACAGGCCTACTGGCTCAGCGGAGAAAACTATCTGGACGTGGGCGACGTGCAGCTGGCCATCACCGCCTTCCGCATTGGCGACATCGTCGACCCGCAAAACTACGACGGTCTTTTGTCGCTGGCCAACGCCTACGAGCTCAACGCCGAGGATGAAAAGGCCGAAACCGTCTACCTGCAGCTGATCAACACCGTCAGCTCCTTCCGCACCGAGGCCTACACCGCGCTCATCCGCATGTATCAGGCGCAGGACCGCAAGCCTGAGGCCGCCGACATGATGCTGACCGCCTATAACAACACCGATCAGGAAGCCTTCCGCCTGGAGCGCGAGGACTACATTCCCCTGCCGCCCAAGATCAGCCTGAACGCTGGCCGCTACGAGATCAGCAAAATGCAGGAAAATGTCAGCCTGACCTCGCCGCAGGGCTATGACATCTACTACACCACCGACGACAGCGTCATCCTGCCCGAAGGCGGCATTCTGTCCACGGGCGGCGCTTTCACCCCGCAGGAGGGCACCGTTACCCTGCGCGCCGTGTGCGTCAGCGAAGACCTGGTGAGCGACCCGGTCAAGGTAACCTACACCTTCTATTACCCCTCGCCCCCTGCGCCCAAGTGCAACCTTGCGCCCAACACCTACAAAAAGCTCAAGGAAGTAAGCCTCCGCCCCGGCGAAATCTACGACGAGGCCGTCACCAAGGCCGAAAAGGCCGAGATGGAAAAGCACTACACTTATTACTACACCATCGACGGCTCCACTCCCACCGAGGAAAGCCCCGTGTACGACGGCACGCCCATCAAGCTGCCCTCCGGCCGCGTCACGCTCAAGGCCGTGTGCGTCAATCAGTACGGCAAAATGAGCTCCATTCTGGAGGTGGGCTACAAGTTCGACGTAAAGCCCTATCCGCTGGACATGTATATGGAAACCGACGTGTTCACCGGCTTTGTGATGAACAAAACCACCACCGATGAATTCAAGCAGACCTTCGGCAACCCCAAAAAGGAGCTGCCCACCGCCTATCTGGGCACCGGTAAGGAAGCCGTGCATCTGGAATATGACTGGGGCTACGCCGTGTTTATGCTCGACGGCAGCGCGTGGGAGCTGGTGCGCATCGTGATGAACCGCTCGCTTGGCAACGCCCCGCGCGGCGTGGGCTTTGGCTCCACCGAGGATGACGTGACCGCCGCCTACAAGGACTTCGGTCAGCTGCAGTCGCCCAACGGCGAACGCGGACTGTACTACGCCTACCCCAATGCGGGCAAAGTGGAAATCAAGGACGACGGCTCCCGCGTGATCGAGTACAGCTGCTCCACCGCCGCCAGCGACGTGTGGGTGCTGCAGTACTGGCTGGGCAAGAACGGCCGTGTGAACCAAATCGTGCACTACTATCAGCCTTAATAAAGGTGGATATATGAACGCCACGCTGGAATACAAAATCAAAATGCTTCCCGAAAGCCCCGGCTGCTACATCATGAAAAGCCGGGGCGAGATCATCTACGTGGGCAAGGCCGTCAACCTCAAAAACCGCGTGCGGCAGTACTTTCATGGCTCGCACACGCCCAAGGTGGCGGCCATGGTCAGCCGTGTGGACGACTTTGACCTCATGCTGTGCCAAACCAACTTTGAGGCGCTCACGCTGGAATGCAACCTCATCAAGAAGCATAAGCCCTTCTATAACATCCTGCTCAAGGACGACAAGCACTACCCCTACCTGCGCATCGACCTGAATGAGCGCTTCCCGCGCCTGACGCTTGCCCGCCGGATGGATCAGCGCGACGGCGCGCGGTACTTTGGCCCCTACATCGGCGCGACGGCTGTCCGGCAGGTGCTGGACGAGGTGCGCCGCTTCTTCCCGCTGCGCACTTGCAACCTGTCGCTGCCGCTGAAGTCGCCCAGAAGACCCTGCATGCAGCACCAGATCGGGCGCTGCAAAGCGCCGTGCGCAAACGGCGTCAGCGAGGAAGAATACGCCGCCATGCTCAGGCGCGTGATCGACTTTCTCAATGGCGACAGCCGCGAGCTGCTCAAGTCCCTCACGGATGAGATGATGGAATGCAGCATGCGCATGGAATACGAGCAGGCTGCGCTTCTGCGCGACAAAATCGCCGATATTCGCCAGCTGATGGAGGAACAGCACGCCATTCAGACCCGCGACGTGGAGCAGGACGTGCTGGCCGTAGCCCGTCACGAACAGGACGCCATGGTGCATCTGACGCACATCCGCGCCGGGCGCATGGAGGGCGGCCGCGCCTTCCTGATGGAAAACAGCGGCGATGAAGAGCCGGAGATCATTCTGGCCAACTTCATCACCCAGTACTACGACGATGAGCACCTCATCCCCCGCAACGTGCTGGTGGAGGCCCTGCCCGAACCCTTGCAGGAGCTGGAAAACTGGCTGCGTGAACGCAAGGGCGGCGCCGTCACCCTCAGCGTGCCGCAGCGCGGCGACAAGGTCGATCTGATCCGGCTGTCCAAAAAGAACGCTGAGGATGCGCTGCTCAAGCACCGGCAGAGCGCCGCCATCCGCGACATGCGCACGCGGCAGGCCATGATCGAGCTCAAGGACGCGCTGAAGCTGCCGGTGATGCCCATCCGCATCGAGGGCTACGATATTTCCAACACCATGGGTGAGCAGAGCGTGGCCGCGATGGTGGTATTTGAAAACGGCATGCCCAACAAAAAGGCATACCGCATCTACCGCATCAAAACCGTGCAGGGTGCCAACGACTTCGCCTCCATGTACGAGGTCATCCTGCGCCGCCTCACCCACGGGCTGGAGGAGCGCCGCGAGCGCCTTGAAAAGGGCCTCGACCCCGACCTTGGCAGCTTTTCCAAACTGCCGGACGTGATCCTCATCGACGGCGGCCCGCAGCAGGTGGCCTTTGCGCAGAGCGCCATGAAGCAGGCCGGGGTGAATATCCCCATGTTCGGCCTTGCCGAAAAGTTCGAGGAGATCTACCTGCCTGACCGCCCGGACGACCCCATCGTGCTGGACCGGCGCTCCAACGCCCTGCATCTGGTGCAGTTTGTACGCGACGAGGCGCACCGCTTTGGCATCACCCACCACCGTGCGCTGCGCGGCAAGGCCAACCTCAAAAGCGCCCTCAACGAGATCGAAGGCGTGGGCCCCAAGAAGCAGCAGGCGCTCATCCGCCATTTCAAGAGCGTGAAAGCCATCTTTGAGGCCACCAAGGAAGAGTTGTGCCAGGTGGACGGCATCAGCGAGGTGCTGGCGCAGCGCATTTTGGATTACGGCAAAAAATAAACATCTTACCGGCCTGTGCAAAAAAATTTGTTCAGACCGGTTTTTTTGTGATAAAATACCGTCGTGAAAAAATCTGTTTCCTCCATGGAGGGATGCTCATGAAGAGAACGCTCATTGCTGCTGTGATCACGCTGATTCTGGCGCTTGGATTCTGCGCTGCCGGTCTGGCTGAAGGTGAAATCCTCTGGCTGGGCGGCGTAGGCATGAAGGCCGGTGATTACCTGGCGTCCGGAGCAAATGCGACCACGACGACCAGACCTGACGACAACTATGCCCATTTGTCTTCCGACGGCAAAACGCTTGCGCTGCACAATTACAGCTATGCCGGTTCTGGCTATCAATATAACGTGGTCTACGGCAGGCCTTATCTTTCCCTGCTTTTTATCAGGCATCCGCTGACGCTGCAGCTGGATGAAAACACGTCCAACAGCCTTGTCTTCAGCGGTGCAGATGGCATCAACACAAAAGGCATCTATCTGGATGATTCTGCAGCCGACCTGACCATCACCGGCAGCGGCAGTCTGAATGTCAAAAACGGCCTTTATCTCATTGCTGCCAATGGAAGTGACGTCAGCATCAACGGAGGCAGCGTCACGCTTGAGACTACAGTACCAAGCAGCTTCGGAATATGGCTGGTCGGCAGCGATGGAGATTTTGCCCTGGGCGAAGGCGCGTTGCTGAAGATCAATACCCGTACATACGGCATTCTTACCACAGGTTCAACGGACATCAACGGCGGCACGCTGAGCATTGAAAGCGGCTCCACCGGCATTGATGCCCGTTCAGATCTGACCATCAGCGGCGGTGCGGTTACTGTAAAGAATGGGGGCACTGGCCTTCAGACCGACGGTAATGCTACCATCAGCGGCGGCACCGTGGACATTACGGGAAAAGGGTACGGTCTATCTGCCGGCGGCCTTGCCGCCATCAGCGGCGGTACCATCAAAATTGATAATTCAGCCGGAACCCAGCACGCCATTGCGGGCTATGGCGTCGATATCACTGGCGGCGTGCTCGACCTGACCAGCCGCCTGAGTGCGGTTCGAAGCATAAACAAACCAATCACCTGTACTCTTGCCATGCCAGATGGCGCGGCGATCCTTTCCGACATTGGCGCCACTTCATATTACTATCTGGATTTCACCGCCAGTTACGAAAACAGCGACCATACTCTGCGCACCATCCACCTGCCCTACGTTCCTGCTGCGCCTTCCGCACCCGCCGACGTGCCCACCACCGGCGACAGCACGCCTCTGGCCGCATGGTTCGCGCTGGCCGCACTCAGCGCTGCGTGCGGCGTATGGCTGATCATCAGCTGCAAACGCGCCCTGTAAACCAACCCAAAAAACATCCCCCGCTGTTCTTACCGGAACAGCGGGGGTTTTGCTTATTTCTTTTTGCTCAGCCGGAAGAGCTTTTTCTTGCCGGGTTTGTGCTTGGCCACCTGCGCGGCGTAGCTGTACTGCTGCTCAATGGGCTGATGATCCACCTTTGTGTCGAGGCAGGTGTACAGGCCGCGGCCGAAACCGGCCCACAGCATGAAGCGCAGCCTGGTCCACAGCTTCTGACGGCTGTAGAGCTTTTTAAACACGTCGCGCGCGCGGGATACCTGCTCGCTGCCGGGCTCCGAGCGGCTGTAGTTGCTCAGCGCCATCATGCGCCACAGGGGCGAGATGGGCGCGGGGAAGGCCTTCTGCCTGTCCATTCGGCGGGCAAACAGCATGGGCGTTTCGCCGGGGCGCGGGGTGCGCTTGCGCAGCTTCATCACTGCATAGGCGGCGTTGCCGTAGACGAAAATGCGGTCGACGTCGCTCTTTTTGCGCATGGCCACGCGGTCGGGCATGCAAAGCGCGATGCGCACGCACGCGGCGATCAGCATAGCCAGCAGGATCAGCCACAGCCACGGCACGTCCGGCTTGTCAGGATCGTCCTTGGGATCGGGCTCGGGCGTGTTGTCGGGATCGTCCGGGGGAGGCGTGGGCGTGGGCTCGTCCTCATCCTCCGGAGGAGGCGTGGGCGTGGGGGTCGGCGTGGGTTCGGGCTCGTCCTCGGGCGGCGGATCGTCCTGCTCCTGCTGATGGGGCGTAGCGTCAAACGGCACCCAGCCGAAGCCTTCGAAGTAGACCTCCGTCCACGCGTGCGCGTCCTCGCCGGTGACGTAGGCGAAGCCGTCCGCCGCAGGCTGGGCCACAAAGCCCTCCACATAGCGCGCGGGCAGGCCTGCCATGCGGCACAAAACCGTCATGGCACTGGCATAGTAGGTGCAGTAGCCCTTCTTGCCCACATAGAGGAAATAGGTCACAAAGTCCTGATTCTCCGGGGGCGTGCGGGGCTCGAGGGTGTAGCGGTAGTAGCGCTGCAGATGGCGCATGATGGCGCAGGCGCGGTCATAGGGCGTCTGGGCCGAGGCAACGATGTTGCGCAGGTCCTCAAACACCTTGGCCTCCATATGATCGGGCAGGTCAAGGTAGTCTTCCAGCGCCTGCTGATAGTACTTGTCCGCCCCCTTGGGCGCGGCTGCAATCAGCGAACCAAGCGCGCTGTCGCCGCCCTCCAGCAGCGGCGCATACACGGTGTAGCGGTCGTCGCGCTTCAAATCGCGCGTGATGAACAATTCGCTGGATTCGTTAAAGTACCCCACCATGTCGCTCTGCGCGCTGAAGCGGCGCAGGAACACGGGGCTGAACACGGTGCTGGCAGCGGTATTCTGCATCTGCACGGTGACGGCATGCTGGTCAAGCATGGTGGATGCGCTGCGCACCGCCTGCGGGGGCAGGCTTTCGAGGAACACGCTGTCGCGCAGGGCGCGGTAGCGGGGGTTGACGTACAGGTAACGCTTGCCGCTGGACGTATCGCGCCAGCTGCGGCCGGTGTATTCGTCCTTGACCACGCCGCGCAAGAGCGTGCGGCGGTCGGTTTTCACCATCATCACCGGCACGTTGGACGGGGTGGCTTCGCCGCCCAGACGGCCGTTGCCCATGGGGTAATATCCGTAATTGCCCAGCGTGAACACGTTGCGCGGCTCAGTGAAAAACAGATAGTCGGAAATGGTCTGCTTCAGGTTCATGGCGGCGGTATGCAGCGGCCCCACCGTCACACGGCCGGCAGGCAGAATGAGCAGCGCCAGCGCCACCACGGCCGCAGCCATGGGCAGCACCTCAAACAGGTTGATCTTGTCGTGGGAGGTCTGGCTCACCAGCAAAAGAAGCGCCGCCAGCGCAGGCGCGGCATACCACAGGTACTCGGCCTGCCCCAGGCTCCACATGCCAAACAGCATCAACACCACCAGCACCGTCGCGGGCAAAAAGCCCACGCTGCGGCTGGTGAAGGCATAGCACACCACCGCCAGCCCCACGCCCAGCGTGATGGCGATATCGCCTGCAAACAGCGGCGCGGCGGACGGCACGTCGTTAAAGTAGAGCGCGACGGCCTTGAGCGACTCAAACGCCGTGCCAAACAGGCCAAAGCCTGGCAGCGCCAGCTGCACCGCAGCCGTCGCGCCAAGCAGAATCATCAGGATGAGCCTGCCGCGCTTCAGCGACCCCAGCACCATGAACAGCGCGCACAGCAAAGCTGCCGTCAGGCTGGCCTGCACGGCTGCGCTGCCTGCGCCAAAGGTCATCATCAGCGGCAGAAGCAGGCCGAGGCACAGCATCAGGCTGACAACCAGGCGCGAAAGGCGCTCGTTGGTGAGGAATGGCAGTTTTCGCACGGATGAAAGACCTCCGGATTATTGGGGTGTTACATAATTGACTTCGATACTGGCCTGCTGCATGCGGCCCACCAGCGGCAAAACCGCCTCTTCCTCGGGGTCGCAGGTGACCAGATACAGCCGCACATTGGGGCCCATGCGCTTCATGCGCACGATCAGCTCCACCAGCGCCGAGGTGAGCCTCGATGTGATGATGACCACCGCGCCGGTCTTGCGCAGTTCGCCCAGCTGCATCATCACCACGCGCTCAAAGCGCTCGGTCTCGTTAAAGGTGCAGCGGGCCAGCTCTTCCAGAAGCAGCGGCAGACCCATACGGCTGGAGTACTCCATGGGCCGGTCGCCCACGATCGGCATGCGCACCGGGTTATCCTGCCGGATCTGGCAGGCCACCACGCTGGCCGCCGTTTCAAGGATGGCGTCCTGCAGGTAGGGGCGCTTTTCTTCGGGGAAACCGGCGGTGAGGTGCGGGGGCGAGGTATCCAGCAGCACCAGCGCGTCCGGCAGCGCGGGTTCCTCAAACTGGCGCACCATCAGCTCGCGCTTGCGCGCGGTAGCCTTCCAGTGGATGCGCTTGAGCGGGTCGCCCTGCTGCCACGCACGGATATCGCTGGGGCTGGAGGGGTCCTCCATGGCGCGCTTCATGGTTTCCACGCCCATGTCGCCCGCGGCGAAGGTGAGGGGCTCCACGTCAAAGGGCACGGGAAGTACCAGCAGTTCCTGCCCGTCCATGGGGGGCTGATGCTCGTGCTTGAAAAAACCGAACACGTCGCTGACCACATAGCTGTCGATGCCGGGGAACATGGCCCCCACGTGATCGGCGGCAAACTTATGCACCACCTTCTGGCGGCGCTTGCCCAGCTGGGTCAGGTGGATGGTGCCTGCGGGCGTGTTGCTGGTAGCCCTCATGCGCAGCGCCACAGGCGCGATGGGCAGCGGGCTTTTATGGCTGACGGCGATCTCCATGCTGACGATCTCGCCGCGGTTGACCTTCTGTCCGCTTAAGGCATTTCGCACCTTCACGCTTTTTTCAGCCATCTGCACGCTTACATAGGAGAACACCCACGCCAGCGCGATAATAATGGAGATGAGCAGATACGTACGATTGCCCATCGACAGCGCGCACAGCAGAAAAAAGCCGAAGCAGATGCCCAGCGTAAGGTTGGCTTTTTTCATCCGGCAAGTTCTCCCTTCATTAGTTTACGACAAGCGCAGCGGGACGGGCACGTTTTCCACCACGGCGATCAGAATGCGCTCGGCGGAAATGCCCTTCATCTTGGCTTCGGGGCTGGGGGTGATGCGGTGAGCAAGCACCGGCAGCACCATGCGCTGCACGTCCTCGGGCAGGATATAGTCGCGGTCGTTGAGCAGCGCGCAGGCCTGTGCGCCGCGGATGAGCGCGATGGCGCCGCGGGTGGACACGCCCAGCTGCAGGCTGGGGTGCGTGCGCGTCATGGCGGCGATGTTGGCCACATAATGGCGCACTTCCTTGGAGCAATACACCGTGCCGATCATGTCCTGCAGGGCGATCACGTCGCGCGCAGAGCACACAGGGGTGAGGGTCTCCTGGGGCTTGACGGTGCCGCTGAAGCGTTCAAGCACGGCCATTTCCTCTTCCAGCGTGGGATAGCCCATCGAAATGCGCAGGAAGAAGCGGTCCATCTGCGCCTCAGGCAGCGGATAGGTGCCCACGAACTCGCCCGGGTTCTGCGTGGCAAGCACCATGAAGGGCTTGGGCAGCGGGTGCGTTACGCCGTCGACGGTCACCTGATACTCCTCCATGACCTCCAGAAGCGCAGACTGGGTCTTGGGCGAGGTACGGTTGATCTCGTCCGCCAGGGCGATCTGGCACATGATGGAGCCGGGATGGAACTCCATCTCGCCGCTCTTCATGTTGACCATGGTAAAGCCGGTGATGTCGCTGGGCACAACGTCAGGCGTAAACTGGATGCGGTTGAACGAGCAGTCCAGCGACTTGGCCAGCGCGCCTGCCAGGGTGGTCTTGCCGGTGCCGGGCACGTCTTCAATGAGCACATGGCCCTTGCACAGCATGGCGATGAGCAGGAGCTCGATCACCTCGTCCTTGCCGACGATGACCCTGCCGATGTTCTGTTTGAGAGCTGTGATAACCTGACGCGGGTTGAGCATACAAACGCCCCTTATCCAAATAAATTCATGCAAAGCAGCATGCAAACGCACGCTTACACGGGTATTATAACGGAAAGATATCTTTTTTACAATAGTGTGACAAAAGTTTTACGTTTATCGGGGGTTGACATCTCCGCAG
>JAFULL010000076.1 GCA_017473345.1 Clostridia bacterium
CCAAACGGCAAGAAGGTCAACAACGACAAGCTGGGCGGCTTCATCAACGGCGCGTCCGCTGCGGTGCACGTGCTGGGCGAGGACGAGGACGGCTGGACGCTGATCGAGGGTCTGGACTATTACAACCGCGTCATCCGCGGCTATGTGCGCACCCGGCTGCTCAAGGAGGTCACGCCCCACGAAAAGTACGGCATCATCATCGACAAGCTCACCCAGCGTTTGTATGTATTCATCGACGGCAAGCTCTGGGACAGCTGTCTGGTGTCCACCGGCCTGCCTAACGACGAGCAGCCCTACAACGAAACCGCCGCGGGCGAGTATCTCATCTGCAGCTGGGTGGGGAATTTCGACTCCGAGGGCATGGTGTGCGCCACTGCGCTGCGCTTCAACGGCGGCGATATGATCCATGAGGTGCCGCATAATGTGCGCGGCGACGGAACCATCAGCTATACCCGATGGGAGGCGCTGCTGGGGCTGAAGGCCAGCCATGGCTGCGTGCGCACCCAGCAGGTCCCCACCGAAAAGGGCCTCAACGCCCGCTGGCTGTGGGACAATCTGAAAAAGGGAACCAAGGTTGTCATCTGGGACGACAAGGGCCGCAAGATGCCCTATCCCGACGATGAGCGCGAGCTGTATTACAATCCTGACGGCGGCAGCCGCTATCATGCCGATCAGTACTGCTCCAGCGTGCGCGACAAGTACAAGCCGCTGAAGGCCTTTGCCTATGGCAAGCTCGACAGCGGACGCTTCCTCGATCTGGACTACTGCACCACCTGCCAGCCGCCACGCCGCAAGAGTTTGATCGCCAAGGAAAACCTTGCGCGCGGCGCGATCACCCGCGAGGAGTACCTTGCGGCGCTCACGCCCATTCTGTACCCGGACGATCAGCTGGCGCTGTACTACAACCCCAAGGGCGGCAAGTATTACCATGCATCCGCCAACTGCACCAGCGTCAAGGACCGCTATCTGCCGCTGACCGGCTTCCCGTACGGCGAGCTGGACGAGGGCGCTTATGCGGCGCTCACGCCCTGCCCCTACTGCAACCCCGTGCAGCGCAGGGCGGAGATTGACGAGCGCAACCGCGAGATGGGGCTGGATCCGGATGCCATCGACCAGACGCTGCGCGAGGAGGCGGAGGAAAGCGAGCTCTATCAGGAGCCTGAACCTGCCATCGTCATTGAGGATCTGGACACTGAAGAAGTTTCGATCACGATTTCCGGCTAAGGAGAAAATGAATGAAAAGAACCATTCTGATTCTGCTGTGCGTGCTGACGGCGCTCTCGCCGTTTTCTGCACTGGCGGCAGGAGAAAAGAACAAGGAAGGTCTTCCCACAGGCAATCTGGCCGGCTTTGACGGAGGCTGGACGTGGTTTGGCGAGGACTTCCATTATGACATTACCGATGAAGAGGCCTGCTGGGAGCTTCTGCAGCGCCCCATCACGGTGCTGGACGCCGAGGAAAACAGCCCTGTTTACCTGATGGATTCGCCCGGCGGCGAACGCATCATCAACGAATGGCAGGGCGGCTTCATCAACGGCGGTCAGGCTGCGGTGCATGTGCTGGGCGAGGACGAGGACGGCTGGACGCTGGTTGAGGGCATCGACTACTATGACCGCGTCATCCGCGGCTATGTGCGAACCAAGCTGCTCAAGCAGGTCACGCCCAACGACAAGTACGGCATCATCATCGACAAGCTCACCCAGCGGCTGTACATGTTCATCGACGGCAAGCTCTGGTCGGACTGCGCGGTCTCGACGGGTCTGGTGGACATCAAGCTCAATCAGCCCTACAACGAAACCGCCACCGGCGAATATCTCGTTGGCAACTGGGTCGGCGGCTTCGAGTCGGAGGGCATGTACTGCGCTATGGGCATCCGTTTCAACGGCGGCGATCTGCTGCATGAAGTGCCCGGCGTACCGCAGCGCGATGGCAGCTACACCTACAGCAAGTTCGGCTCCCAGCTGGGCCGCAAGGCCAGCCACGGCTGCGTGCGCGTGCAGCGCACGCCCAACGAGGATGGCTTGTGCATTTCGTGGCTGTGGGAAAACCTGAAGCGCAACACCAAGGTGGTCATCTGGGATGACGACGGACGCGAGATTCCCTGCCCGGACGACGACACGCCGCTTTTCTACAATCCCAACGGCGGCACGAGCTATCACGCCTATGCCACCTGCAAGAGCGTGCGCGACAAATATCTGCCCCTGACTGGCTTCACCTATGCGGAATTGGACACCACCTACAAAAAGCTGGAGCCCTGTCCCAACTGCGTACCGGTGCAGCGCAAGGCTGTGATTGAGGAGCGAGAGGCGGAAAACATCAGGCTCGGCGAGCATTTCAAAAACCCCATGTTCACCGGCGAGGAGGTTCCCGGCGGCGTGAGCGTGAGCACCTCTGTTTCGCAGGAGGAAGAGGAAAGCTACGGCGAGGTTTCAATCATTATCAAATAAGTCCATATCACTTGTGAAAAAAGAGCCAAATGGCTCTTTTTTTGTTGAATAGGGTAAAATGTTTATGTTCTTTTACAAAAGCACTTGTATACTAGTAAACATCATGATACAATACAATCACTAAATCAAGGAGGGCGACTTCCCATGAAAATGACTTTCCGCTGGTACGGTTCTCAGATTGATCCCATCCCCCTGAAGTATGTGAAGCAGATTCCCGGCATGAGCGGCCTGATGGGCCTTCTGGACAAGCCCGCCGGCGTTGTCTGGGAAGAGGACGAGATCAAGGCGCTGGTGGACGAAGTGCACGCCGCCGGTCTTGAGTTTGAAGTTGTCGAGAGCGTCAATGTTCACGAGGACATCAAGATGGGCCTGCCTACCCGCGACGAATACATCGCCAACTACATCACCACCATCCGCAACCTGGCCAAGTTCGGCGTGAAGGTCATCGTTTACAACTTCATGCCCGTGTTTGACTGGCTGCGCACCGACCTTGCCCGCGAGATCCCCGAGGACGGCTCCAACTCCCTGTACTTCAACGAGAAGGATCTGGGCGAAATGGGCCCCATGGAGATCGTGCGCCGCACCGCCGAAGATTCGAAGGGCTTCACCCTGCCCGGCTGGGAGCCTGAGCGTCTGGCCCTGCTGGAGACCACCCTCAAGCAGTACGAAGGCATCACCCCCGACATGCTGCGCGAGAACTACAAGTACTTCCTGGAGCGCGTCTGCCCCGTTTGTGAGGAAGTCGGCGTCCGCATGGCCTGCCATCCCGACGATCCCGCCTGGCCCATCTTTGGCCTGCCTCGCATCGCCCACAGCCAGGAAGACTACGACAAGATCGTCAAGCTCTACGACAGCCCTGCCAACACCCTGTGCCTGTGCACCGGTTCTCTGGGCTCCAACCCCGAAAACGATATTCCCTCCATCATCCGTCACTTCGGCGAGATGGACCGCATCGGCGCCATGCACGTGCGCAACGTGAAGTACCTGGGCTACCGTCACTTCCGTGAGGCCGCTCACCTGTCTTCCACCGGCGATCTGGACATGTTCGAGATCATGAAGGCGATCTACGACACCTGCCCCGACACCTACATCCGCCCCGACCATGGCCGCATGATCTGGGACGAGGAAGGCCGTCCCGGCTATGGCCTGTTCGACCGCGCGCTGGGCGCCTGCTACCTCAACGGTATCTGGGAGAGCCTGTGCAAGACCTACGGCCAGAAGGGCTAAAGCCCTTCACCCATCTCTGCGGCCCGAATGGGCCGCAGGGTTGATTTTGCCGTTTTGCCTTGCGTCCTTTGACCGCCGCTCCCCGGAAGGGGTCGCGGCTCGCTTGACGGCGTCGGCTGCCAAGCGGCGCTTTGACTAAGCAACTGTCATTTGGGAGGAGAATATCTTTATGAAACTGAGCTATCAGGGCATTCAGGACAAGCAGGCTTTTGCCGCTGCCAATATCACCCTGCCCGCCTTCGACTGGAAGGCCATGGCCGCGAAGACCGAAGAAAAGCCCGTGTGGGTGCACTTCGGCGCGGGCAACATCTTCCGCGGCTTCATTGCCGCTCTGCAGCAGAAGCTGCTCAATGACGGCCTGTGCGAAAGCGGCATCGTCGCTGCCGAAACCTTCGACTACGACATCATCACCAAGATCTACGAGCCCCACGACTCCATGACGCTGGTTGTGGCCCTCAAGCCCGACGGAAGCACCGACAAGGAAGTTGTGGCCTCCATCGCCAAGGGCGTGCGCGCCTGCAGCGCTGAGAGCGAGCAGTGGAACCAGCTCAAGGCCATCTTTGAAAACAGCTCCCTGCAGTTTGCCAGCTTCACCATCACCGAGAAGGGCTATGCCCTGCGCGACATCAAGGGCGACCTGATGGGCGTTGTGACCGCCGATATGGCCGACGGCCCCGATAAGGCCCGTCACGCCATGGCTGTCGTCGCTGCGATGCTGTACTACCGCTACCTCGCCGGAGCTGCTCCCATCGCCATGGTTTCCATGGACAACTGCTCCCACAACGGCGAAAAGCTCCGCTCCTCTGTGGTGGAGATCGCCAATGCATGGCTGCGCAACGGCCTCGTTTCCGCCGAGTATGTGGCCTATGTTGAGGACGAGACCCGCGTGTCCTTCCCCTGGAGCATGATCGACAAGATCACCCCCCGTCCTGCCGAAGTGATCGAAAAGCAGCTCAATGAGCTGGGCGTGGAAGATATGGCTCCCGTCGTGACCAGCCGCAACACCTATATCGCGCCCTTCGTCAACGCCGAAGTGCCGCAGTATCTGGTTGTGGAAGACCGCTTCCCCAATGGCCGTCCCGAGCTGGAAAAGGCCGGCGTGTACCTGACCACCCGCGAAATCGTCAACATGACCGAGCGCATGAAGGTGACCACCTGCCTCAACCCCCTGCACACCGCTCTGGCTGTGTACGGCTGTGTGCTGGGCTATGAGTCCATCGCCGCCGAAATGAAGGACGAGGAACTGGTTAAGCTCGTCAACCGCATCGGCTACGTCGAGGGCCTGCCTGTTGTGACCGACCCCGGCATCATCAGCCCCAAGAGCTTCATCGACGAGGTTGTGTCCCAGCGTCTGCCCAACCCCTTCATCCCCGACACTCCCCAGCGCATCGCTACCGACACCAGCCAAAAGATCGCCATCCGCTTCGGCGAGACCATCAAGAGCTACGTCGCCAGCGAAACCCTGAACGTCAACGACCTGACTGCCATTCCTCTGGCACTGGCCGGCTGGCTGCGTTATCTGCTGGCTGTGGACGACAACGGCGCTGAGATGGCCTGCTCTCCCGATCCCATGCTGGCCACCCTGCAGGAGCAGCTGGCTTCCGTGAAGCTGGGCGCTCCCGAGACCGCCACCGATGAGGTTCTGAAGCCCATCCTGTCCAACGCCACCCTGTTCGGCGTGGATCTGTACGCTGTTGGCCTTGCCGGTAAGGTTCAGGCTCTGCTGCAGGAAATGCTGGCCGGCCCCGGCGCTGTCCGTGCCTGCCTGAAGGCTCACGTCTAAACCAGAATCTTTTCCAGGGGGACGGCCAACGACCGTCCCCTGTATCACACCCCAGGAGGGGAACCTATGCGTTTAACACCCAGAACGGCCCGGGAGACGGGCCGGGAGTACGCCCTGCGTACCATCAAGGACAATATCATCCGGCTGGAGCTGGCTCCCGGCAGCTTTATCAGCGAAAACGAGCTGGCCGCCGAAATGGGCCTGAGCCGGACCCCGGTGCGGGAGGCCCTCATCGACCTGGCCAAGGTGAAGATCATCGAGATC
>JAFULL010000016.1 GCA_017473345.1 Clostridia bacterium
AAACGGGGCATACGCGCTCCAGGAAGTACTTGTAGTTCTCGCGCAGCATATCGTGGGTGATGCCTTCGTACTGCTTGAGGGTGGTCTCCAGAAGGGCCAGACGCTCGGGCTCCCAGCCTGGCAGGGTGAAACCCTTGGAGTCTTCGGCGGTGCGGCGCACGATCTCCATGGGGCCCATTTCGCCCAGATCCACCTCGTTGAAGTACAGGCTGTTGGAGCCGTCCTCAGGAATCTCGCGGGCCAGGTCGGTGCGCAGCCAGTCGAACACGGGCATGAAGTTGTAAACGATGACCTTCACGCCATACTTGGCCAGGTTGCGGATGGTGGTGATGTAGTTGGCAATGTATTCGTCACGGGTGGGCAGACCCATCTTGATGTCCTCGTGCACGTTGACGCTTTCGATGACCTCAAGTTCGAGACCGCAGGCATGCACTTCGTCAACCAGCGCCTTGATCTCGTCCTCTTCCCAGACAACGCCGGCGGGCTTGTCCAGCAGGCCCATCAGGCCGCTCATACCGGGAATCTGCTTCACATACTTCAGGGGGATGGGGTCGATCTGGGAACCATACCAGCGGAATGTCATTTTCATGGAAATTCGCCCTCCTTTGATGATCCTATTGTAGCACATTGTTTACTAGTATACAAGTTGGTTTGGTGAATAATACGAAATTTTTCCCCAATTACACAAAAATCGTACCAAAAAAGAGCCTTGCGGCTCTTTTTTACTTGATGATAATGCTCACTTCGCCGTACGCCGATTCGTCGTCCTCCCCCACCACGACGCTCGCGCCTTCAGCGACTGTCTCACCCGTAACCATAGGATGGTTCAGCGCCTCGGCCAGCTCAAACCACTGTTCATTGCGCTCGTCGATGATGGATTTGCGCTGCGCCGGCACACAATGCGGACAGGGATCCAGCTTGGCGTAGGTACCGTCCAGCTCGGCATAGGCAAAGCCGGTCAGCGGCAGGTATTTGTCGCGCACGCTGCGGCAGGTGGCGCTGGCATGATAGCTGGTGCCGCCGTTTGGGTTGTAGTACAGCTCGGTGCTGTCATCAGGATACGGAATGGTGCGGCCGTCGTCATCCCAGATAACCACCTTGGTGTTGCGCTTCAGGTTTTCCCACAGCCAGCTGATGCACAGGCCGTCGTCGTTGGGAGTGCGCTGCACGCGCACACAGCCGTGGCTGGCCTTGCGGCCCAGCTGGGAACCAAACTTGGTAAAGCTGTAGCTGCCGTCGGCCATGGGCACGCCGGGCACCTCATGCAGCAGGTCGCCGCCGTTGAAGCGGATGCCCATGGCGCAATACATCCCCTCACTGTCAAAGCCGCCCACCCAGTTGCCAATGAGATACTCGCCGCTGGCGGTTTCGTTATAGGGCTGATTAAGCCTGAGATCCACCAGTCCCGTGGATACGGCGCAGTCAGACCAGAGCTTTCCGTCAATGAACATATACAGGCGCTGGGTCAGCTTGTCGATGATGATGCCATATTTTTCGTTGGGTGTAACGGTTTTGAGCAGGCTGGTCTTCACATAGCCGCGGATGACGCGGTCGTAATAGTCCAACCCTTCAATCAGTGTCCACCCGTCCTCATCTTCGCCCAGTACATGCACAGCAGCCTGCGAACCGTTGATGAAGCCGCCCTGCCACTGGTTCACCACGCGGTTGCCGTCGGGTGCATCCAGCGGATAGACCGGGCTGTTTTCTTCAGCGTCCAGCACGGTGATGGGCTTTTGCAGAAGCTCCCAGCAGGCTTCCTCATTGGTGATGTCATAATGGAAGTCCTCGCCAAACCACGTCCAGCCGCCGTCAAACCCGGCCAGATCGCCAATGGGCAGGTTGTCCTTGTTCTTTTCACCCGCAGCAAGGGCAAACAGGGGCTGCAGCGCCATAAGCGCGCACAGCAGCAGCACAGCGATGCGCTTCATGCGTACATTCTCCTTTGATTAATCAGAAGCCATCCGTAATGGAAATGGAGACTTCTTCGGTGTCCAGATCGTCCACGACGATGGCCAGTTCGCTTTCGACAAAGGACTCTTCACCCTCATCCTCCAGCGCCGCAGCGATGGCTTCGGGATCGAGGCCCATCTCGCGGTTCTGTTCGTCGATGACCGATTTACGGCTGACCGGGCTGCAATACGGGCAGGGCGTCAGGGACGCAAAGCCGTCTGCTTCCAGTTCGCCGTAGGCAAAGCCCGTCAGCGGCAGGAAACGCTCCTTCACGCTGGAGCAGCGCGCCGTGGCATGGTAATACTTGCCGCCTTTGGGATTGTAGTACAGCTCCAGCGCCTCATCCGGATAGGGAATGGGCGTGAGCGCCGCAAGGTATTCCTCCTGCGTGATGGCTCCGCGCGCCAGGTTTTCCTTTGCGATCAGGCTCTTGCGGCGGGGCGGCTGGCAGGTGGTGCAGGGATCCAGCCCCAGAAACTGCACTTCGTCCAGCTGCACATAGGTGAACTCCGCCAATGGCAGATACTTGCTGCGCACGGTATTGCAGTACTGATCGGCATGATAGTAATTGCCGCCGTTGGGATTGTAAAACAGCACGCGTCCATCATCGGGGTAGGGCATTTTGCGGCCCTTGTCGTCCCAGATGACGACCTTGGTGTACTTTTTGAGGTTGTCCCACAGCCAGCGGGCGCTGAGGCCCTTTTCCGTTTCGATGCGCTGGGTGCGCACACAGCCGTGGCTGGCCTTCTGCCCCAGCAGCGCCTCCCAGCGCCAGTAGCTTTTGGTGCCGTCGTAGTTGATCTTGTGCGGCACCTCGTGGATCATGTCGCCGCCGTTGAAGCGCAGAGCGGTCGCGCAGATCATGCCTTCGCTGTCAAAGTCGCCCACCCAGCTGCAGATGAGATATTCGCCTGCGGCCGTTTCGTTGTAGGGCTGCTCGTCGTTGGGCAACCCGGTGGAGATCAGGCAGCTGTCCCAGAGCTTGCCGTCGATAAACACATACAGCCGCTGGGTCAGCTTGTCGATGATCACGCCGTACTTTTCATTTGGCGTAACGGTTTTGAGCAGCTTGGTACGCACGTAGCCGCGGATGACGCGATTGTAATAGTCGATGCCTTCGATGAGCGTCCAGCCGTTTTCATCCTCGCCCAGCACATGCACGGCAGCCGACGCGCCGTTGATGAAGCCGCCCAGCTTGTCGTTGTTCACCTTCTTGCCGTCGGGTGTCTGACGGGGGTAGATCTCCTCGCGCTGGCCCGCATCCAGAATGGTGATGGGCTTTTGCAAAAGCTCCCAGCAGGCTTCCTCGTCGGTGATGTCATAATGGAAGTCCTCGCCAAACCATACCTCGCCGGTGTCAAAGCCCTCCAGCCATTCCTCCACAGTTTTGGCATGCGCCTGCGGCAGATACGCGCCAAGCGAAAGGACAGACAAAAGCAGGCATACAGTCTTCTGAATAAATTGCTTCATAAGCAGCTCCTTTTCGTTACGGAAAGGGGTCACATGATTCTAACGGCGCCGAACCGTATTTTCATGCAAAAAACGGCATACAAAAGAAGCATACCATGTGCATGCAGAAAGTGTCAACTGAAAAGCGGGTGAAGAAAAACGGCTGCCGTTTGAGCAGCCGTTTTAAAAAACAATTACGCTTCATGCACCTTGTTGCCGTCGATGAACACAGCCTTGACGGTGGTATTCACCTCGAAGGGAGAGCCGTCGGTGATGACGATATCGGCATCCTTGCCTGCTTCCAGCGAACCCACGCGGTCAGCCACCAGCGCATGCTCGGCAGGGTTGATGGTGATGGCCTTGAGCGCCTCGAAAGGATCCATGCCGGCCTTTACAGCCAGGCCCGCGCAAAGCGGCAGATACTGCTGCGGGATCACCGGCGCGTCGGTAATGATGGACACATGGCAGCCGGCCTTGCTGAGCGCAACGGGAGTCTCCCAGCTCTTGTTGCGCAGCTCAAACTTGCTGGCATGGGTCAGCGTGGGCCCGACGGCCAGCATCACGTTTTCGCTGGCCAGCTCCTCCACCACCAGATGGCCTTCCGTCACATGCTCAAGGGTGATGTTTACGTCAAACTCACGGGCAATGCGCAGGGCGGTGAACAGGTCGTCCGCCTGATGGGCATGCGCCTTGAGGGGGATCTCCTTGCGAAGCACCGGCAGCATGGCGTTGAGCTTCATATCAAAAGCAGGCATCTTTTCGGGATCGCCGGCGGCGCGTTCCAGCTTCTGCTGATACTCGCGGGCCTTAAAGAGCATTTCGCGCAGGCGGGCAGCGGTGGTCATGCGGGCGGAGTTGCCCTTTTCGCGGTAGCAGCGCTTGGGGTTTTCGCCAAAGGCGCACTTCATGGCGACCTCCGCCTTGATGACCATGTCGTCGATGCGCTTGCCCACGGGCTTGTAAGCCGCGAAGGTGCCGCCCAGCACATTGGCGCTGCCGGGGCCGGCGCACAGCGTGGTCACGCCCGCCTCACGGGCTTCCACCAGGCACTTGTCACGGGGCTCAATAGCGTCGATGGCGCGCAGATGGCAGGCGACGATGTCGCCCATCTCGTTATAGTCAGCGCCTTCAAAGCCGATGCCGTAGCCATCCAGACCCGTGTGGCAGTGCGCCTCCACAAAGCCGGGGTACACTTCCAGCCCGGACACGTCGTACACATCAGCAGTTTCGCAGGCGATGTTCTTTTCAATTTTGACAATTTTGCCATTGTCAACCAGAATATCCGCCTGATAAGGCTCGCGGTTGACAGCGTCGTGAATGAGACCGTTTTTGATCAGAAGCATGGTATTTCCTCCTCAGGCATTCATTTCATTGCGGATGCTTTCCTCGCAGCTCTGCATGGCGGCAAGGGTCTTTTCAAACAGCACAGGCAGTTCCCAGCCCAGGCTTTCCGCGCCCTGGGTGATCACATCGCGTGAGCAGCCGGCGGCGAACTTCTTGTCCTTAAACTTCTTTTTGATGGAGCTGACTTCCATATCCATCACGCTCTTGCTGGGGCGCATGAGCGCAGCCGCGCCGATCAGGCCGGTCAGCTCGTCGATGGCAAACAGCACCTTTTCCATTTCGTGCTCGGGCTCCACGTCGGAGCACAGGCCGTATGCATGCGAACAGATGGCATGGATCATGTCCTCGCCCACGCCCGCAGCCACAAGCAGTTCGGGCGCCTTTTTGCAGTGTTCTTCGGGCCACTGTTCAAAGTCGATGTCGTGCAAAAGGCCCACCGTGGCCCAGAAATCAGCGTCGTCGCCATAGCCAAGGTCGGCGGCGTACCAGCGCATCACGCCCTCCACCGTCAGCGCATGCTGAATGTGAAACGCTTCCTGGTTGTAGGTTTTGAGCAGCTTGAGCGCTTCGTCGCGCGAAAGGTTGGACTTCATATTCAACGCCTCCTGAAAAAGCAAATCATTTGTCTCATCATACCACCACCTTACCAAAAACGCAAACCTGTGGTACAATATCTTTCCGAGGTGAATGCCAATGAATCAGCGCGACATTGCGGAAATCCGCCGCAGACTCAATCCTGACAAACGCTACCCTACCGTCATCCGCGGCTGCTACGCCGATCATGCCGGGCAGGTCATTTCGACCTTTGCCCAGCCTATCTACCACCTGCCGCAGGAGGAGAATGAAAAATACATGTCCCTGTTCAAAAAAGTGCTGTCCGGCACGCAGGGGCAGAACCTGCTTACGATGGAGTTTTCCGCCTCGCAGGTCATGGACGGCGCAGAGCACAAGATCTTAAGCGACATGCGCGACAGCGGCCTGACCGACGAGGATGCTGTAAACGCCTATTTTGAGCGTGCGCTTCAGTGGATCCGTGAAGAGGGCAACGCCGACGCGCAGTCCGTAAACGAGCAGCAGGCTGCCAGCAACTATCTCATTTTGCTTCTGCACGACGGCTACGACATCGCCTACAAGGACAACAACGGCGAAACCGACAACGAGCAGTCCACCGACGTGTTCAGCTACATTCTGGGCTGCATCTGCCCCGTGAAGCAGACCAAGCCTGCGCTCACCTATTTTGTGGAGGACAGCTTCTTCCACGCGCGTCTTGCGGACTGGGCCGTCGCCAATCCGGAGTTGGGCTTTATGTTCCCGGCCTACGAAGAGCGCAGCGCCAACATCTACTGCGCCATGTACTACACCCGCGACGCATCCAACCCGCACGAAGCCTATATTCGAAACGTCTTTGGCGTGGAGGAGCAGCCCATGCCCGCCGCCGCGCAGACCGAAACCTTCCAGACCGTTTTGCAGGAATCCCTCGCCGAGGAGTGCAGCATGGACGTGCTGCAGGCCGTGCATGAAACCATGCGCACCATGATCGAGGAGCAGAAGGCCGACAAGACCGCCGAGCCCCTCAAGCTGGGCAAGCAGGAGGTCAAACAGGTGCTGGAGGACTGCGGTGTGAGCGAAGAGCGCGCCGCCGCCTTTGAGGAACAGTACGACCAGACCTTCGGCGCATACGCCGAGCTGCCCGCAGTCAACCTGGTCACGCCCAAACAGTTCAAGGTGGAAACGCCCAGCGTGTCCATCCGGGTGGATCCCGAGCGCAGCGACCTCATCGAAACCCGCGTCATCGACGGCAAGTGCTACATTCTGGTGCTGGCCGACGGCGACGTGCAGGTCAACGGCGTGAACGTGAAATTCAACGCATAAAAGAAAGCAGCGGATTTTTTAGTCCGCTGCTTTCTTTTTGAATTCAACTCTTTGCACAATGCCGATGATCTTGCCCGACAGCAGCACCGTCAGAAGCGAATAGGCAATGCGCCTGACCGGAATGTAGGTAAGCGACAGGCCCAGCACCGTCAGGTCGCTGATGAGATAAATGTTTTCGATCTTGGTTTTGAACAGGTGCGCAAGGCTCATGGCCAGCGCGTCGTCGCCGCAGCTTGCGCCGCCTGCGCGCACACACAGCCCCGCGCCTATGCCGATGAACACAGCTCCCAGCAGCGCCGCAAGCAGCGGCGTTTCATACAGCTGCGGCCACAGCGGCGGGAACTGTTCCATGATCCGGTAGGACAGCGAATAGCTGGCCGTGGCCACCGCCGAATAATACAGAAACGTTTTGCCAAGCATCTTCCAGCCGATGGCGTAGCAGATGACGTTGAACACAAAGCTGGATACAGCCGGCGAAATATCAAACCAGTGCTGCAACAGCAGCGTCGCGCCCAGCACGCCGCCCTCCGTCACGCCGGAAACGGCATGCACATTGTAAATGCCAAACGCCTGAAACACGCTGCTGAAAATGGCGATCAGCGTCGCGCGAAGGGTGATGCCCTTCCACATGGGTATACGCGTCCTTTCCAAAAGGGTAGTGATTGCATTTTAACACATTTGTGCACAGAAGAAAAGCGCCGGCGTTCTGCCGGCGCTTCGGTTGTCATCAGGCGTTGTAGATGGTTTCGTCCAGCTTGCCTTCGCTCTTGGCAACAGCCATGGCGGCAGCGGAGTCGCCCACGCAGTTGAGGCTGGTGACCAGCATCTCGATGGGGCGGTTGATGGCCAGGATGAGGGTGTAGCCCATCATGGCGGCCTCGCCGGTGAAGCCCATGCCGCTGAGAATGGTGAACAGGATCACAGCGCCTGCGCCGGGGGCAGCGGGGGTGCCGATGCTGGCGATCAGGGCCAGCACCATGATCAGCACCAGGTTACCCACAGTCACTTCATAGCCGCCCACGCCAGCCAGGAACAGGGTGGCCACCACCTGCATGATGGCGGTGCCGTCCATGTTGACGGTCATGCCCAGGGGCAGCACGAAGGAAGCGATCTGGTTGTCAACGCCCAGCTCCTTGGTGTTGGTTTCCACGTTCAGGGGCAGGGTAGCCGCGCTGGAGCTGGTGGAGAAGCCAAACACGACGACCTTGAAGATCTTCTTGATGTAGGTGATGGGGTTGAGCTTGGTGGTCAGCGCCACGATGATGGGGTAGCCGATGAACAGATACACCAGCAGCAGCACGACCGTCAGCACCACATAAGCGGCGGCAGGACGCAGGTAGTTGATGCCGTAGGTGGCGAAGGTGCGGCTCAGCAGCATGAAGACCGCCACGGGGCCATACTTTTCAACCACAAAGTTGAGAAAGGTAACGATGATATCGCTGACTTCCTGGCACAGGTTGTGCAGGCTGCTTTCCTTGCCCTTGCCCAGCTTGTTGAGGCCCAGGCCAACCACGATGGCAATGAAGATAACGCTCAGCACGCCGGTGTTGACGTGGAAGGCAGCGCCGATATTGGAGGGGATGATGTTCAGGATGACATTGAGGGGATTGGAGCCGGTGGAGCCGGTGGAAGCGCTCAGGCCTTCCAGCACGGTGTTGAACATGCCGGCGTTAAAGCAGATGAGGCCGATGGCGCCAGCCATCACCAGAGCAATCGCGCTGGTGCACAGGAACCAGCCCAGAGTCTTGAGGGACACGCGGCCCAGCGCAGAAGCATCGCTGATGGTGCCGATCGCCAGCACGATGGAAGTGAACACCATCGGCACAATCACCAGCTGCAGGCTGCGCACAAACAGCTGACCGCCAATATAGAACAGGCCGATGGCGCTTTCAGCGCCGGCGGCGGTAATATCCTGGAACAGCAGGTTGTTGATAGTCGTCCAGGCAGCGGAAGTCGCCCCCAGAGATTCGCGGATGGCCATGAATACCAGACCGGCAGCAATACCCGCGATCATGGCAATCAGCATTTTGACCGCCAGACGATTGCTCTTGTTTTTCATACCCAAATCATCCTCCCGTAAATTGGCCTAAATCTTCGCCATTATAGCAGAAGGCATTGGAGTGTGCAACATTTTTTTACATATTTCCGCTCGTGTCGACCGAAAATACGCGATAACTTTTCCCATTCTGTGCGTCGCACTCCGTGGCCACGGTGGATGCGACCTGTCCTTCCTCATCAAACACACGGTAATAGCAGTGATGGATATCCTCCACCGGCAGCCAGCGCAGCACGCCGTCCTCCACACCAATGACCTCTGCCTCGACGGGCGCGGCCTTTTCGATGTAATCGCTGGTGAGCACATACACGCTTTCGGGCTTCAGTTCGACAGTCGCGCTGCCATCCGTCACAGGGACGACTGCCACCGGGTCAGCCAGATCGCCGAAACGGTTGTACGGCGGGTTGTGGGTGTCGTACTCATACACACGCAGCGGCTTTGCCGCAGGCAGCGATACACGCAGTGTTTCCGCCTGACGGCTGCGGTTGATGATGACCGCCGACACGCTCTTGTCGCGATTTTGCACTGCACAGGCACGGATGAGGGGATTGCTGCTTTCCACATGCAGGATGCGGCTGTTGCGCTTGAGGTATTTGGCGATCATGCCCACGCACCAGTAATGCTCGCGCGGGGAATGGTCGCCGTCCTCTTCCCATTTGAGCAGCCCCCACTTGTTGTAGCCGATGGTGAACCGTCCGCCGCCGAAGGGCTCATAGGCCGTCCACTTGGCGCTGTATTCGTCCCGGAAGCTGGGTCCGCACATAGGATCGGGATAGTCCACAAACGTCCAGTGCGCCAGCGCGAACACGCCCGCATTGACAGCACCGGCGATCATTTCGGCATGCTTGAGGCAGCTGTGCGCCGCACGCCCGTCATACAGGTAGGTGCTTACGTCGCGGATGGAGCCGTCGTAGTGGTTCAGGTTGCCGCCGGTGGTCAGGCCGTATTCGCCCAGAATGAAGCGCTTTTCCTTTTTGACAGCCTTCATCACATACTCGTGGCAGCGCTCGTACCAGCCCTGATAGTAATCCAAATCGTCCAGATCATCATCGTGCTCATAATAATGGCCGCAGTAATCTTTGGTGATTTGATCCATGTTTTCAATGGCCCAGTCAATGCTGGACCAGTCCATCGAAGCATCGGTGGCCAGCAGGCCGATGTGCAGCCCGCGGTTTTGGAAAGCGCGGAACAGCATTTCATGATAGCGCTTGAACAGCGGCAGATCCTTCAGCAGCTTTCCCCACGACACCTGACACATCTCGTTGGAAAAACAGTAATAGGCCAGATGCTTCACACCGCGTTCTTCGATGAGATACTGCAGCCTGTCGGCCACATTTTCGCAATAGCGCTCCATCTCCTCTTCCGAAAAATGCAGTTTGCCGCGTCCTGCCGCCATGTAGATGGGCGTATCGGTCCACTTCTGCATCTGCTCATAGCAGTCGGCAAAGTCGTCCATGGCTTCTTTGGTCCAGTCGTCATAGCCCGCAAAGCAACGCATGAAGCCAGGGCTGAGCTCGCGGTAGCACTTGCACACCAATTCGTCAAAATGGCGCTTGTCCATCAGGCGGTAGGTGCCGATCTCGCTGTTATGAAAGCCCATGCCGCCAAACACGGCGGGCCACTGGGGACGGGTGATGGTCAAAGTGTTCATGGCTCTACCTCCCTGATTTTTGCTGCCACGGCCTGCGCCAGTGTTTCCACACCATCAGGCGCAGGATGGATCCAGTCGTCGCTGATATAGCCCTCGATATCGCCGCACACAAGCGCGTGCAGATCGTTGACGGGAATGCCCTCACGCTGCATCAGCCGCACGGCCGCCTCGTTATAGCGGCGAATATCGGCATTCACATGCCGGGGCGGCATGTCGGTGGTGAGAAACGCCTTCTGCGGATGCGTGGGCGTGGTGGTTGCAAAAATGATCTGTGCGCCGGTTTTGCGCAGCTGGCGCAGGATGCGTTCCAGCGTGCGGATATATTCATCCAGCGGCGTAAAGCAGCCATCCTCCTCGTAGAGCACGGCGGTATCCCACAGACCATTGTTCCAGTGGATGATATCCGGCCTGGGAAACTGCGGCAGCCACAGCCTGAGCGAGTTGAACGTATATGCGGCAAAGCGGCCGTTTTCATCCGGCGCGCTCACCTGATAATCCTCCCCCAGCAGTTCCTTTACACGATCCTGATAAAACATGCGGATGGAATCGCCCAGCAACAATACCTGTTTCATACCTTTTTCTCCCTTATTTCAGTAAATGTATTATAGTATAGGACGCCATCGACATTCAAGTTTTTTCCTCATTGCCGCCATGCTTTCACAACAACTTTTCCGCTTGCCAATTTGCCCGGGGCATGATATACTTGTTTTTGTTCATCCGGCATGGAGCGGTATCGAAGCGGTCATAACGGGGCTGACTCGAAATCAGTTTGTCGGAAACGACACGTGGGTTCGAATCCCACCCGCTCCGCCAGCATACAAAAACACCGTGGCTTTGCGTCACGGTGTTTTTCTTTCTTTTCTTAACTTTTGGCAGTACTGGGTGCACAGCTTGTCCGTGCATTCAGAGCAGCGCAGGGCCGTATTGGTCTGCTCCCAGAACCGCTCAGGGAACAGCATGATGCAGCTTTCCCACACGATCCACACAGCGATGGCCACGCCAAGCAAGCTCCAGGAGTAAAAGCTGTCCACAAACAGCATAGGCGTAAACATCATCAGGTGATCCCAGTTGAAAATACGGCAGGTGGTGCAGCAGCGGTTTTTCATGATCAGCCTGAACGGGCACCAGATGAGCACACAGATCAGGTCGCATACGTAAAAAACGACGGATATCATAAACAGAGCCGTGCGGTTGAGAATGCCCGCATAATACAGTACGCCGATCACCGCGATGAGCGCCGTCCACAAAAGCAGCACCCAGAACGCCGAGCGCGTGGTGCTGATGATATACTGCCGAAGCGCCCTGCGGCTGAACTTTTCGCGAATAGGTATAAAGCGCAGCTTGAACAGCTTTTGTGACCCCAGCGGGATCT
This sequence comes from Clostridia bacterium, assembly GCA_017473345.1. GTDB lineage: Bacteria > Bacillota > Clostridia > Christensenellales > Aristaeellaceae > Limiplasma. The sequence continues at coordinate 11,695 of JAFULL010000016.1, forward strand.
GGCTGCGCACGGGCAGCAGCTGCACAGCCATGTCTGCCATCCAGATCAGCCACAAAATGTGCATGATGGACGGCTTTTTGAAAAACTGCCAGCCATAAAGAATATCGTATTGCTGCGGGCAGACGGCGCAAACCACCGCACAGGCCGCCAGAATCAGCACACGCCCGAAAAGCCGCAGAAAATAACGTCTGCGCACAGGAGACATGCTGCTCCACTGAAAATGGTTCATGGTTTCACCTCATTCCGGCTGCATAAGCCGTTCACCATTATACGGCTGCAGGGAGACAAAAATCAATTCTTTACCCGCATCAAACCAAATAAAAAGGCATTCTTTCGACATGCCGCCTGTTCGGCGGCTGAAAACCATTATCCGAACACTTCCCTTCTTGTGGTTTGGGGCATCTTCTGTTATAGTCATAACAGCTGCATCGATGAAAGGAGACTTTACAGTGCTCACAGGCCGTTTTGCGCCCACACCCAGCGGCAGGCTGCACCTGGGCAATGTGCTGTGCGCCATGCTTGCCTACCTTTCTGTGCGCCATGAGGGCGGACGCTTCCTTCTGCGCATCGAGGATCTTGATATCCCCCGCTGTCCCCGTGCGCTGTCGCTGCAGGCCATTGAAGATTTGCAATGGTTTGGCTTCACCTGGGACGAAGAGCCGCTGTGGCAGAGTGAACGAACCCAGGTCTACCAGCAGCATCTGGACAATCTTGCAAAGCAAGGGCTGATCTATCCCTGCTTCTGCACGCGGGCACAGCTGCACGCAAGCGTCGCGCCCAACCTGGGCGATACGCAGTTTGTGTATCAGCGTACCTGTGCAAAACTGACGGCGGATGAAGCTGCGCGTCTTGCTGAAAAGCGCGCCCCGGCCATGCGCGTGCGCGTGCCGGATGAGGTGCTCTCCTTCCGGGACGGACTGTATGGCGCTCAATGTGAAAACCTTGCCCGCGACTGCGGCGATTTCATCCTGCGCCGTTCAGACGGGCTGTTTGGCTATCAGCTGGCCGTGGTGGTGGACGACGCGCTCAGCGGCGTTACGCAGGTGGTGCGCGGCCGCGACATTCTCAGTGCCACGCCCAGACAGATCTATCTGCTGCGGCAGCTGGGCTATCCGGTGCCGGAGTATATCCATATTCCTCTGCTGATGGATGCCGACGGCAGACGGCTGGCCAAACGCGACCGTGACCTGGATCTCACCGCGCTGTCGCGCAGGTTCACTGCGCCGCAGCTATTGGGCAAGCTGGCCTTCAGCGCAGGTCTTTTGCCTGAAGAGCGGCCCGCGACGCTGGAAGAACTCATCCGCGATTTCGACTGGGCGAAGGTCCATCGCGACGATATGCGCCTGACCCGCAGCCTGACCCAACAGTAATACCATTCATTGCGTAAAAACGCATAACGTGATACAATAAAATATCATAGTGCCCATTTGGAGTGATACAGATGATCAAGCGCATGCTGGCTCTTGTTTTGAGCCTGATGCTGTTCATATCGGCCGCCCTGGCGCAGGAGGATACCATCGCCTCCTACGCGCTGCCTGACGGCGCAGAAGTCTGCTATCTGACAGAAGCGTCCTCCCTCGCTGTGCCCGACGGTCTGCAGCCCATGTACGACCTGATGCAGCACGCTGTGCTTCGCGGCGACGTGTACATTCTGCGCATGCCAAACGGCCGCGCGCTGGCCAGCGTGAGCAGTACGCCGGTGCGGACCACGCGTTCTGCCGAAGAGCTGCTCGAGTTGTGGCCGCAAATCGCCGCAAACATCGCAAAGGAAGGCGTTACCGTCAATGACGACGCCTCCTGCGCCAAGGCCGAAGACGTCTACGGCACGCAGGCGCTGCATATCACCACCGACCTGACCGCAGGCGAAAACACCGTCGTGCTGCTCAAGGCGGAGGCGTTTGCCTTCTGCACCGAAGGCACCATGGTGGAGGTCTGGGCCGTATGGCCGGACGAAGCCATGTACCGCTACGACGAACAGGCGGCCCAAGAGCTGGAAAGCGATGCAGCCGACCTGCAGATGTTCCTCAAAAGCCTCAACTTCAGCGGCGAGGCCTATGTGCTTCAGGGCAGCGATTACACCGACCCGGAAGGCCGTTTCACCATCCGGCTGCCCGATAACTTTGTGGTCGTTACGCCCGCCACGCCTGATGAAGAGCTCGAAACCCTGCGGCAGCAGTTCCTCTCCGCCAACGCCGCGGGAGCGGATGCGGTTTTTGACTCCTTCGTGGAGGATATCAAAGAGCAAAACGTAACGCTGGTGCTCACCGGCGACATGAAGGGCGCCATCACCCTGTTCTGCGACCGCGAGCCCGATTTTGCAGGCGTTACCGCTGATATGATGGCCACGCTTGCCCAGCCCATCCGCCAGATGCTGGTGGACCGTTTCGGCATTGCCATCCTGCTGACGGACGAGGAGCGCGCAACCATATCCGGCGCCGAAAACGCCCTGCTCGGCTACTGGGTACGCAGCGGCGAATGCAGCGTGCAGCTGGATGTGATGGCCGCCGTACACGGCAGCGACTGGCTGTGTGAGGCCGATATTTACACCCTTGACGGCGATCAGTCCGTACGCGCGCTTTTAAGCAGCCTGATCGTTCAAACCCTTACCTTTACTGTAGACTGACCAAAGGAGCATGCACATGAAAAAGATCAGCATCGTCGTTCCCTGCTATAACGAGGAGGAAGCCATTCCCCTGTTCTACGAGGCCTTTCTGAAGGAGACCAGCGGCATGCCGGTGGAGTTCGAGTTCGTGTTTGTCGATGACGGCAGCCGCGACGCCACCCTGCCCGCCATGGAAGCCCTGCACGAGCGTGACGAACGCGTGCACTACATCAGCTTCTCGCGCAACTTCGGCAAGGAAAGCGCCATGTTTGCCGGCATGGAAAACACCACCGGCGACTACGTGGCCATCATGGACGTCGACCTGCAGGATCCGCCTGCGCTGCTGAAGGACATGCTGCACGGCATCGAGGAAGAGGGCTACGACTGCGTGGCCAGCCGCCGCGTCACCCGCAGCGGCGAACCGAAGATCCGCAGTTTCTTCGCCCGCGCCTTCTACCGCCTCATCAACAAGATCAGCCAGACCGAGATTGTCGACGGCGCGCGCGATTTCCGCCTGATGACCCGCCAGATGGTCGATTCCATCCTCAGCCTGCGCGAGGTCAGCCGTTTTTCGAAGGGCCTGTTCAGCTGGGTGGGCTTCAAGACCAAGTGGCTGGAGTATGAAAACATCGAGCGCGTTGCCGGTGAAACCAAGTGGTCCTTCTGGAAGCTGCTGCTGTACTCCATCGACGGCATCATCGGCTTCTCCACCGCGCCGCTGGCCATCGCCTCCATTGCTGGCGTTGTATTCTGCATTGCTGCGTTTTTGATGCTTTTGTTCTTCTTCTTCAAAACCATCCTCTTCGGCGATCCCGTTGCCGGCTTCCCGGCCACCATCTGCATCGTGCTGCTGCTGGGCGGCATTCAGCTGTTCTGCATCGGCATCCTTGGCCAGTACCTCAGCAAAACCTATCTGGAAACCAAAAACCGCCCCATCTATATCATCCGCCGCAAGGCCTGATCCATCATCACAAAGCAAGCCGCAGCTTTCGCGGTTTGCTCTTTTTTTGTTTATTATGAAGCAAAAAACGCCCTTACTTGACAATTTGTATACAGCGTGATAATATATATTGGATACAAACGTTTGCGCTTTCAAAGATTTCTTTTCAAAGGAGCTGCACAATGAAAGTCACCATTAAGGACGTGGCAAAGGCCGTGGGCGTATCGCCTTCGACCGTCAGCCGCGCCTTGCGCAATAACAGCCGCATCAGTCAGGAGGTCCGCGACCGTGTGCATCAGGTAGCGCAGGAACTGGACTTCCACCCCAACCAGATGGCCCGCAGCTTGGTCGACCGCAAAACCAGCATCATCGGCATCGTCTTCCCCGGCGACGCCGGCCAGAGCCTTGGCGTTCCCTTTCACTCCGCCGTGCTGCAGGGACTGGGCTGCGCAGCAAGCGAACGGCACTATCACCTGCTGCTGGCCACCGGCAGCGAGGCCGTCACCTCCGCTGACGCCGGGCGCAACCTGGCCGAAAGCGGCTACGTGAGCGGTTTGGTGCTGCTGGCTGCCGAGGACGCCCCTGCCCGTCTGCCGCATATCCCGATGGTCATCATTGGCCGTCCGCTGCACAATGAAACGCCCTATTTTGTGGACAACGACAACGTGAAAGTCGGCCGTGAAGCCACCGATTACCTGATGCAGCGCGGTCATCGCCGCATCCTGTTCCTGGGTTATGACCAGAAGTTCGTCGTGACCACCGACCGCTATCAGGGATACGAGCAGGCCCTGACCGCCGCCGGAATCGCCCTGCGTCCCGACTGGATCGTTTCCAGCCAGTTCAACCTTAACAGCCCCGACAACGACCGTCTGCGTCAGATCTTCGCCGCGCCTGACTGTCCCACTGCCGTGGTCTGCATGGACGACAACCTCGCCATCGGCCTGACGGGCCTTCTGGGTGAGATCGGCCTCAACGCGCCGCAGGACGTGAGCATCATCAGCTTCAATAACATCGAGGCCGGCCGTCATCATTCCCCCGCGCTGACCTCCTTTGACGTCAATCCTCACCAGCTGGGCGTGGCCGCCATGAACCTGATGCTGGACGTGATCTCCGGCGCGACGGAAGATCCCACCTTTATCGAAGTGCCCTTCACCCTGAAGGAGCGCGACAGCGTTTTGGACATTTCCGGAAAGGATGAGTGAATATGCCCAAGCCTGCCCCCGGACGCATCTGGGTACGCCTGATGAAGGGCCACCGCGTGGAACGCGACGCCGTTTATCCCTGTGAAAAGGACGATGTGGAGGACGCGCTGCGCGAGCTGCTGCCCACGCTGGATCTCAGCCAGCCCATGTGGCTGCCCCGTCACTACGCCGACTGGGAAGAATATGCCCTCACCCGCTTCAAGCCCGAGCATTTCGTGGAATCCGTCAGCTTTGATTATATGGAGCTGAGCTACATCTTCCCCGAGGATGAAAAAAAGTCCTCCCGCCGCCGTCATGTGCTGGAGGACGTGTAACAAAAACGACCGGACAATTTGTCCGGTCATTTTTGTTACAGCACATGCTGCAGAATGCACATCGCCTGCAGCAGGCTGCCAATCAGGCAAAACACATGGAATACCGAATGCATGTACCGCCTCTTTTTGCCCATGCCGTACAGCACCGCACCTACCGTGTAGGCTACTCCGCCCCACACCAGCAGCCAGAGTCCCGGCGAGGCGACGACCTCCATCACGGGCTTGATGCCCAATATCACGCACCAGCCCATGCCGATATAGCACACCATGGAAAACACCTTGAAGGTCTTCAAATCAATAGCGTTGAGCACAATGGCCAGCACAGCCAGCACCCACACAGCGCCCAGAATGCCCCAGGCCCAGCCGGGATGCACAGGCCTGAGCGAAACAAGCATCACAGGCGTATAGGTACCCGCGATAAACACATAAATGGTACAATGATCCAGCACCTGCAAAACGCGCTTGGCCGTGCCGGTGCGAAGGCCATGATAGACGCTGGAAACCGTGTAGAGCGCAATAAAGGTAAGCCCGTACACAAAGCTGCTCACCATCTTCCACCCATCGCCCAGGCTGCGCCACAGACACAGCACCAGCACAGCCGCACCCAGCGCTCCGCCTGTAATGTGGGAGATCATATTGAACAGTTCCTCGCCATGCGTATAATCCGGCAGGCAGCGGTCCCGCAGTTTGGTTCTTGTCATCAAAAATTCCTCCTTCCTGCCTGCAGTATTGTACGGTCAGCGGTGGATTCATTCAACCTACCGTTGGTTTGGGGTGCTCTACCTGTAGTGGAATGCCGCTCTACCCACAGTAGAAACCGTTGTGTCCATTGCATTTTACGCCCGATTGTGCTATACCACTGTTCGTAGGAAGGAGGTTCTTCATGGACCAGCTGAAACCCATCATCGCCCGCAACATCGCCGCCCTGCGTCAGGCCGCCGGTATGACGCAGCTGGAATTGGCCGAGGCGCTGCACTATTCTGATAAAGCCGTTTCCAAGTGGGAACGCGGCGAATCCGTGCCGGATGTGAGCGTGCTCAAGCACATTGCCGATCTGTTTCATGTGACGGTGGACCGCCTTTTGCAGGATGGCCCTGCCCCCTCATCTGCGCCTGCCGCCCCTGTACCTGTACCTGCCGCAGCGCAGCGCACACGCCGGCTGATCACCGCTATTTCGCTGGTGAGCGTTGCCGCGCTGGCGCTGCTGCTGTACATCATTCTGCGGTTCTGGCCGGTATTTCTGTATGCGCTGCCTGCCGCTTGCATCGTATGGCTGGTGCTCAACACCCTGTGGTTTAACCGCCGCCGAAACTACGCCATTATTTCCTGCATGCTGTGGACGCTGCTTTTGTCGCTGTGCGTAACCCTTGCCTGTGCCGGGGTGCCGGTATGGGAGGTCATGCTGCTGGGCCTTCCCGGGCAGCTGATCATCTGGCTGTGCAGCAGGATCGGCAGAAGATAAAGCAAAGAGCTGTTTCTGTACGAAACAGCTCTTTGCTTTAGTTTTCAAGACTATGCTTTTGCTTATCCTCTACGTTGATCTCACGGCCCATCTGCACCTCAATCAGCTTCAGTTCGCTGTCAGCAAACACCGTATGGCGGCAGCCGGCCTTCATGCTGATCACATCGCCTGCGCGAATCGCCTGCTGCACACCGTCCACTACGGCGCGGCCCTCACCGGAAATCACCACCCACACCTCATTGCGGTGCTGATGGCTGTGATAGTTCATGCTGTGGCCCGGATTAAGCGTGACCTTGATGGTGAGGCTTTCTTCCTCCACTTCCAGCACGCGGAAACTGCCCCAGCTTTTTTCAGCAAACATGACCTGCTGGTCGATTTTGTCAACAAAGGGTTTGATATAACTGGACTGCTCCTTGTCGCTGACAAGAATGCCTTCAGGGCTTGCGGAAATAATCACATCATGCAGGCCCATGGCCAGCACCGGGATGCTCATTTCGTTGATGATATGCACATTGGTGCAGTTATCATTCATCATGGCCTCGCCGACGCTGTTTTCTTCCATCGCCTCAGTCAGGGTGTTCCAAGTGCCAAGGTCTTTCCACTGTCCGGCGAAACGCATGACCTGAATATGCTTTTCCTGCTCCACAACGGCATAGTCAAAGCTGATTTTACGCAGCGTGTCATACCTGGCGAACAGGTCGTGATAATCCGTGAAATCGATCAGCTCATGTGCCTTATCCAACACATATTTCAGCTTATAGGCGAACACGCCGCCGTTCCACAAAGCGCCCTGATCAATGTATGCCTGCGCCGTTTTGGCGTCTGGCTTTTCTTTGAAAGTGGACACGCTGCTGACGGCCTGATCATCCCGCGGGATGATATAGCCATATTTTTCACTGGGATACGTAGGCTCAATGCCCATCAGCACCAGATTGGCCTCGCCCTTTGCAGCCTGCTCACCAAGGGCCTTGAGCGCCCTGAAATAGTCGTCCTCCACATAGGGATCCACCGGGCAGACGACCACCGTTTCCTCCGGGCTGACACCCTGCACATCCGTCAGATAGGCCGTAGCCAGCGCGATGGCCGGGAAGGTGTCCCTGCGGCAGGGCTCCACCGAAATGCCCACGCCGTCGCCCAGCTGATTATGAATGGCCGACACCTGCGTTTTGGAGGTAGCAATGGTGACGGCTGCTTCCGGATCGACCGAACGGATCTGCCGGTAGACCCGCTGCACCATGGATTCATACTCACCATCAGCCGTTTTGAAAATTTTGATGAACTGCTTGGAGCGGATGTCGTTGCTCAGCGGCCACAACCGCTTGCCCGATCCGCCGGAAAGAAGGATGATGTTCATAAAATGATCCCCTTTTACCTTTCCGCGCGCATAGGATTATGCAGGAAATCCTCATACGCCAGGCGGATGCCATCCTCCAGCTCGGTCTTGTAGGTCCAGCCCAGCGCCGTGGCCTTGCTGACATCCAGCAGCTTGCGGGGCGTACCGTTGGGCTTGGTGGTGTCCCAGCGGATCTCGCCGGTATAACCAACCACCTTTGCCACCAGTTCCGTCAGTTCTTTAATGCTGAGTTCCTTGCCGGTGCCGGCATTGACCGTCTCATTGCCGCTGTAGTGGTTCATCAGGAACACGCACAGGTTAGCCAGATCATCCACATACAAAAACTCGCGCAGAGGACTGCCGTCGCCCCAGCAGGTCACATACGGCGCTCCAGCTTCCTTAGCCTCATGGAAGCGGCGGATGAGCGCCGGCAGCACATGACTGTGCGTGGGATGATAGTTATCATTGGGGCCATACAGATTGGTAGGCATCAGGCTGATATAATCCGTGCCGTACTGACGGTTGAGGTACTCGCAGTATTTCAGGCCGCTGATCTTGGCCAGCGCATAGGCCTCGTTGCTCTTTTCCAGTTCACTGGTCAGCAGGCAGCTTTCCGGCATAGGCTGCGGAGCCATACGCGGATAGATGCAGCTTGAGCCCAAAAACTCCAGCTTTTTGCAGCCGTTCTGCCATGCAGCGTGGATCACGTTCATTTCGAGGATCATGTTATCATACATGAAATCCGCCAGAGCGCTCTGGTTGGCGATGATGCCGCCTACCTTAGCCGCCGCCAGAAACACATACTCAGGTTTTTCCTCAGCAAAGAAGCGTTCCACGGCCTCCTGACGGGTCAGATCCAGCTGGGCATGCGTACGGGTGATGATATTGGTATAGCCCTGACGCTCCAGTTCGCGCACGATTGCGCTGCCCACCATGCCACGATGGCCGGCTACATAGATTTTTGCATCTTTCTGCATCATGCGTATCTGCCTCTTTTCTTACTGTGCAGCCTTCATGGCCTTTTCGCGCTTTGCCAGCGCGCGGTCGTGCTCGGCCATGATGCGCACCAGTTCTGCGTAGGTGGTCTTCTGCGGATTCCAGCCAAGGACGGTCTTGGCCTTGATGGGATTGCCCCACAGGTTATCCACGTCGGTAGGACGGAACCACTGCGGATTGACGCACACCAGCATTTTGCCAGTCTGCGCATCATAGCCCTTTTCGTCCAGACCCTTGCCCTCCCAGCGTACGGTGATACCGTTGGCGGCAAATGCCTTTTCCACAAAATCACGCACGGTATGCTGCTCGCCCGTAGCAATGACGAAATCCTCCGGCGTTTCATGCTGCAGCATCAGCCACATACACTCCACATAGTCCTTGGCATAGCCCCAGTCGCGCAGGCTGTCCATATTGCCCAGTTCCAGATGATCCTGCAATCCCTCAGCAATGCGGCCGGCTGCCAGCGTAATCTTACGGGTGACAAAGTTTTCGCCGCGGCGCTCGGACTCGTGGTTGAACAGAATGCCATTGACCGCGAACATGCCATACGCCTCACGGTATTCCTTGGTGATCCAGAAGCCATACTGCTTGGCCACCGCATAGGGGCTGTAGGGATGGAACGGCGTGGTCTCGCTCTGGGGCACCTCCTCCACCTTGCCATACAGCTCAGAGGTGGAGGCCTGATAGATGCGGGTCTTGCCAGTCAGGCCCAGAATGCGCACCGCTTCAAGGATGCGCAGCACACCCAGCGCGTCCACATCGCCGGAGTATTCAGGCACGTCAAAGGACACCTGCACATGGGACTGTGCGGCCAGGTTATAGATCTCATCCGGCTGAACGAGATTGATGATGCGCACAAGGCTGCTGCTGTCGGTCAGGTCGCCGTCGTGCAGAGTGATTTTCGATTTAATGTGATCAATGCGGGCCGTGTTGCTGATGGACGCACGGCGGGTGATGCCATGCACTTCGTAGCCTTTTTCCAGCAGGAATTCAGCCAGGTAGGATCCATCTTGTCCGGTGATGCCGGTGATAAGGGCGGTTTTCATTTTTCTATACCTCATTTTTAATGCGTCCCTTTTTCAGAAACAACCAAAAGGGCGTGTTTCTCAAGGAACACAGCTATAATGCATCTTATTAAAAATATTAATCAAAATCAGTATAATTTTCTTTTATCCATTCTTGCGCAATATATAGATCTATATTTTCGTGAATATCAATCGAATGATCAATTTCATAATACGCAATATTATTGCCCATAAATCCCCATGGCTGTTGGCCTTCGGCTTTACTTTCCAGAAGGTTCTTTACATTTAACACCCAAAAATTATGAGCCAAAAAGTAACATACCGGAAGATCCTGTCTATTGGTGGAAATTTTTTCTTTTATTCCTTTCTCATACATTTGCAGGCGCCCGTTTTCATCAACTGTTTTTGCTCGAAGTGGATGATGATCATTGTCCTGGTAAACGGGAACAACTGCGCTGATTGTCATATCTTGTTGCATCATTTTTACACATTCATCGATCCATTCGCTTTTGATTGTTACATTGTTAGCAAGCGTTACAACCAAAATATCTGGCATTCCTGCATCTTTTTCAATTATTTTCAAGCCATGAAGAATACAATCAACATGCTGGCTCGTAGGAAGAGCAAGTTCTGCGGGCCGAACAATCGCTTTATGTCCCAGTTTTTCAGCTTCAGTTAAAATCTTCGGATCATCGCTACTGCAATACTTTTTATCAATTGTTTTTGCATGGGAAGCAGAATTAGCAGGATAATATAAAACAGGATGTCCTAAGCAATCCAGTACATTTTTATCTTTTAATGTATTGTTTCCTCTTCCAGTAAGCAATGCGTATACTTTCATTTTGACATATCTCCTTGTCAACATTACTCTATACTTTTAAATTCTGGCTGATATTTGTCAATAAAAATCCCCTTAAGACCAACAGGATTGATCGAAATAATCTTTGTTTCCGGATAGTACGCATCAGCAAATTCTTTTAATTCATTCCATTTTTGAATAACCCTATCAGAAGAAACCGCAATTTTTAAGTCCTTCTCGTGTACTGCAATCCTTTCTGAATTGAGGGTTGCCGGCTGAACAAAATGGCCTTTGGAAGCATCGCATCCAACCAGATAAATGACAGAAGGATTGGTAAAAAGAATAATCTGCAAGGCAGAGAGTGCAATATTCGGCATATTGCCAACTGCCATTTTATCGATATCGCATACCGGTTTACTTAAAAAGCCATTCTTCACCAAATAGGAATCGGTATAATAACGTAAAGCATTGCATTTTATACGGTAAGACTCGGGTATCTGTCGATGAACAGGTCCTCCTATTTGGTGCCCAAAAAACTTTTTACAATCATAAGCAGCCAATTCTTCCTGAAAGAAATTTACACCGTCCCAATCATCCGCAACAAACCAATCGTATTTGATTTTTTTATTTAGTAATGCACGATTAAGCGCAACATGCATTGCGTTTTTGATTGGCTCATATTGTTTTAAGGTTGGTCCTCCACCGCAGATTGCAACTTCTTTTCCAACATTACAATTTTTTATCGGGCCAAAAGTTTCTTGATTTTTTAGTGAAGCCGCCACGTTAAGCGCATTAACATAGTTACTCTCAATAATTTTTCGATTGATTAGGTCCTTTATTTTTTCCATCATATCTTTTCCTACTTTCTAAACTTTTGATTTGAGTATAGCTTTAAACCGATTGATATTACATAGGAAACCAAAAATTATTAACAACACAATTCCCCATCTGAGGACGAACTTTTCATATAGAAGAACCATAATCAACGAGAAAACAATTACACTCAAGCTAATAATAACCATTGTTTTTATATCAAAAATTTTATTTTTTTCCCCATGAGTCTTCATTATTTTTTTCATAAACAAATAATGGCAAAGACATAATAGAATATAACATCCCAATGTAGTGTACGCAGCTGCAATATATCCGTAACAACCAATAAAAATATAATTTGTCAAAACATTTACTATAGCCGCAATTATCGATGCATATACCATATACGTCTTTTTTTCATAATATAGTTCAACGATGCCAAACATTGGATAAATAAAACAAAAAAACATACCTGCCGTTATAGGTGGAATAGCCCACATGGAACTATAGTAATCTTGGGGCAATAGCCATCTGAAAATCTCAGGAATGACACAAATTACCATCATTGTGACCAGCGCAAGAATGCACACGATTTGGTTAATATGCTTTTTTGTATCATTGCTATTCCTTTTGAGACCATTGAGAATATACGGTGTCAACGAGGACTCAACAGCACCCGTTAGCAACTGTAGCAGCATTCCAAAATTATATGCAACACCATATATGCCAGCATCGCTACTTCCACACATTGTATTAATCATAATCCTGTCGGATTGATTTAAAATTTGCATCGACAGATAATGCGGAATCAATGCCACATTAAATTGATAAGCATATTTCCAGTAATGACGATGAAAAAAAGTTTTTCCATTTTTTTGATTAATAGCAAAGAAAATAACACCCAATACGGAGTAGGCAATAACTTGAGAGATTATTTTCGCTTCAGCCTTATGTGGAGAGTATGTAACTGCAATTATTCCCAATAATGGATTTGCTATAGCCATACCCAGCGAAATAATAATAAGTTTTTTGTATTCATAAATGAAGCGTTGTTGCGATGACCAAAGAGCAAAGGGGATACCAACCAATATATCAATATAGATACAACATATTAATGATTCAGAAAGATTAATTAGTTTGCTTAAAGGTTCTAACAAAACTATCGAAATCAAGAAAAAAAGCAACGTATTTGACACTGCTAATCCCTGAAAAGAGGAAATAACTGTCGCTTGGGAATCCGTGTGCTTAACCATTGCGATGTTAAACACACCCCCCCATATTGTTAAGGTTGTAATAATAGAAACCAACGAACGCCAAGACTGATAGGTTGAAACAACGCCATATTCCGCAGTTGTAAGCATACGCGAAAAAATGGGAAGAGTAAAAAATGAAACCCCTTGAACAATAACATTTGATACAACGAACCACAACGATGCTTTAACGGGTTTCGAAAGGGAGCGATATCGACAAACAATCCTGTTCCACATATTTCTTTCCCTAATAATATATTGGTTAAAATCTCCTTGCAATCAAGGTGGAAATATTATTATCCACTTTCGAGTGCAAAACATTTGTCCTTCGATCAATACAAACAGCGTTTTTCTTAAGTACGAACCTTATTGGACCTTAAGCATTTTTCCCAATGTTCGATATTCCTTCAAGTCAGGCAAAAAAATGTGCCCATAGCAACAAGCGAAAAATTATAACTCTTTTATTGAAATAATATCTTTTTTTCGTCCCATTGCACGGATCACGTTATCGACCACAGCGTCATAAAGCTCCGACAGTCTCTTGCCCCGCAGCTTCTGAAGCCACGACTTTTTGCTTTTTCCCGCAAGGCCGGGATGCTTTTGAACCAACGGTCTGAAACCGTAATGTTCCTTAAGCTCGTCTTTGATTTCCTCAATCTCCCTGAGATATGGATAGTAAGTTTTTTGAACAAGCATTTCATCGACTCGCAGATGCCTTCTGTAAACATTGATGTTTACAGTATCTTCATCAAAATACTCCAAATTGTGAAAATGATAGAAAACCAAAGGATATACCTGCTTCGTATCCCTGCACCATATTCTTATTTGCCCATTTTTCTCATTCATCAAACGATAGCGACCCACATTCCACGGTGCAACTCCTCCGCCATGATTTTGGAGTTCGTGAACACAGTCATATTCAGAAGTCCAGGTAACTAAATATTTCTGGTCGCCCATCGCTCCGTCATCCATGCTGCACCGCTCTCTGCATTGATTTTTCCAAATCTTTAAAACTTGCCTTCCCTTCGCGTCGTTTTTAAAGGTGTTAAACTGCACGCAGTATTTTCCGCTCGACTCTTCCTGCTGCTTTGCACGCCGTCCTTTGCCAAAGCGATGCTCAACGATCTGTACAGAACAACCTGCATCTTTCATCTCCTCCAAAAGCATCTGCGGAGACATGTAGAAATACAAATCGGAATCAATATAGGTACAGTATTCCTCATGATACGTTTCAAAAATATAATCCAGTAGGCTAGCTGTACATGTCCAGCAATATTCTGCGCGGCTTCTTTCTGCTTTGATTTTTTTCAATTCATCGTCTTCAAAATCTTCTCTGGAGACAACGACAACATTGGACAAGGCCTTTTTTTCAAGAATCGTTTGGCACAGGTCGTCCATTGCCAATATGTACAACTTAAAATCGTCCATTACTCTTTCCATCGAACGATAAAGCGCAAGCCCTTTATCCAGATAATTGCTGTCAAACAATGTGCAAAATATATTCATCCCTCGTTTTCTCCTTTTTCGTCCGATTCAGCAAAAGAAAAAGCGTTAAATATTTTCAAATAATACTGCCGGATTCAGTTATAGCCTTTTCACGATTATTCTGCCATACGAACAAACTTTGCCGGGTTCCCCGCCCATACTTCACCATCAGGAATACTCTTGGTAACAACCGATCCCGCACCTACGACCGCTCGTCTTCCTATCACAACTTTTTTTAAAATAATGCTGTGTGCGCCTATGAATGCTCCTTCTTTAATCACGATCTCGCCTTTACGAATATGTGTATCTTTTTTCTCCATCCGGTACTCATATTCTACCGAATGAAAATCATTATCAAAGATTTTCACACCGCCACCGATCAGCACATTATCTTCTATTCTGATTTTCTCTCTGGCGCACAAAATCGCATGAGACATTCCCACATGATCGCCGATTTCAATCGTGCCTCCGTCCAGCGTCTGCAGCACTGTTCTGTTGCCGCCAACAGGGTTAAGAAATTCCTTTGAGATAATGTGCACATCGTTTCCAATTTGATACCTGCCCTTTCCCTGTATGACCAGCCGCCCGTCACAAACGAAGTTTTTTCCGACTGACACTTTATAATAGGCAAACAACAAACGGTTCCACAACGTATCAAATATTCTCATATTCATCCTCATCACATACGGTAGATTATTCTGTACCTGTCAGCAAACACTTCGGGTTTGAGTTCTTCTGCATACTTTGATGCTTTGCCTGTATATGCAAACCCTCGGCCCACGCGCAGCGCTTCTTCTGTCCTGCGCAGCATGTCCTCTTCATCATCACAATCTGCAATCACACCCAGTTCATTTTCTCGTACAATTTCTCCCAGCGAGCCATGATCACAGGAAAGAATCATCTTTCCGGCGCATACGCCATCTGTAAGCGGGCCGCTTGCACCGTCGAATTCCTTGCCATAGAGCGAATAGATGATGTCGCTGGCAACAATCGCCGACTGGTATTCCTCCTGAGACAAATGACGGATCTGCATCGTAACATTTTCGGCATATGGCTGTACTGCAGCTTCAATTTCTTCTTTGCTGACATCTGATTCCGAACCGCAAATCAGCAAATGAAAGGGAGTTTTGCATTTTTTCATGATATTTAGAAAAGGAATAATGTTCTTGTAACGGGTCATACCACCGACAATCCCGATCACCGGCTTATCTGACGGAAGAGAAAAATATTCCCTGCTGCTGACAGAGTCGCGCTGCGCAAAGCATTCGTAATCGAATGCCGGATACTGACAAACCTCAATATTTTCTACACCCATTTGGCAAAGCTGCTGCCTGACAGAATTTGTATGAACCACACAAACAGTATTGCGTCCTGCACTCATCATGCGATAGCTGATCTGTCTGAGTTTACCATCAAAAAAGTGGTGGTAGGTGATAACCAGTTTTTTGGCCCCGAGCCACTGAAAACCAATGCCAAAAAACCTCATAAGCGAATCTCCGTCAAGAATATGAACGACATCGATTTGCTTTTCCGCAACGATTTTTCGTATTTCACGAATCCAGTAAAGATAGGCTTTCGCCGTTTTGAGCGTTTGGGATCCAGCATACGAAAAAAAGTGTTCTGCATCCATCCCAATGTTTTCCGGGGCGTAAACAAACGTCTCAAATCCATCCAGCTTTGCAAGATTGGCCAAATATGTTCTGCGGTGTCCTGAAAAATTTTTTTCACAAAAGAGGATCTTTGTTTTTTTCATAACTTCACCTTCCGATTTACTCTTTGACGTTCACTTTCAATCGTTTGAAAACCATTTCCTGCCAGTTGGAAATCAGAATCATGACGTACAAGAAACAGTCGTCGAGCACATCGGGAACACCAAAATATCTCCAATGGCAAAACCGTTTGTGCGTTTGCCAATCATGTATTTTTTGGAAAGGCTCCAACCAGATTGATCATTTTACCCCATTCATCCAGTACTTCCGGCGGATGAATCTGCATCATGCCGCCGGTCGGGATGAAAGTGAATTCCGAAAAATAAACCTTTCCATTCACATCATACAAATCGATTCTTACAAAGGGGAAATCTTTAGACAGTTCGCAGGAAGTACGAACCATTTCCTGCAAATTTTCAGGGGCCGGCATCGAATCAGATTTATGCAAATGCCCATCCAACGTTAATGGCAGCCTATGCCATTTCATATCGTAGTAATCAAGATACAAGTCTTTCTCACCGTTCGGCCCGTTTTCAGATACATATGCTACCTGCGGCTTCCCATGAAAGCAGTAAAATTTATACGTTTGAATATCGTCAGCCAAATACTGTTCGACCAAAATGCATTTCTTGACCTGCTTATATTGCGGTTCGCAATAGTATTTCCAATAATTTTCTTTCATCCATTGCGTTAATTGCGCTACGATTTGATCGACATTTTCTTCAGCTTTATTTTTCACCAGAATGTTGTATCCACAGCCATGATTGCATTTGATAACAAAGGAATCAGGAAACGTTTCCCATCGCTGACGAATTTCTTCCGGGTCCTCAATTCCGCCAGCAATCAGTTCCGGGAGCAAGTGCTCATATCCATGATCCGTAAGGTATTCTCTGACTCTGTATTTATCAACACACTGTGTTACAACAGGATTGTTATAATAGGTATGCAACTTCAGGTACTGAAGTTTTTCGTTAATCGTCGACGGGTTTTTCAAATTCAGCAGCTTTTTGAAATTGTAATAATACATTAGATACGTTGTCAGTTTGGGAGACAATGTACTAAGCACTTTTTTAATGTTCGGATTCACTCTTTATCATCCTCTCGCATCAACCCACTCAACGGCTCTTTCCGTGGTTTTTTCCCACAGGAACGTCCCGGAAATCCGCTGATGACATGCTCCTTTATCAAGCATCATGTTCCCCATTAAAAGCCGCATCACTTTTTCCGTATCCTCCACCAGCCATCCCGACACGCCATTTTCCACAATCATATCCGGACCGGGGGCATGTACCGCAACCACCGTACATCCATGATACATGGCCTCCAGGATGCTCATGCCGAAGATTTCCTGGTCATTGAAGTTCACAAAATAGTCGCTGGCTGCATAGTACTTATGAATCTCCACATTGGGGATCTGCTTGATCCACCGATATCTGCATGCACCTTCCAGCGCATCCAGCCCCGCCTGCACCTCGCCGTCCATCGATCCGGTACCGATCAGCACGAAGAAATGCGTCTGCCCCAGCTGTTTCATCAGTTCAAGTAATTCCAGCGGGCGCTTGTACGGATCCATCCGCCCCACAAACAGCACGATCTGCCTGTCCTGCGGCAGCTGAAGCTGTTTGCGAAGTTCCTCCTGAGACTCTGGAATCTCCGGAATGATGGATGTGTCAAGCCCGACCGGCATGATCTCAACGTCTTCGACGCCCAGCCTGCGCAATCCGTCGTAAACGGCCTGCGTCTTGGCAAAACACTTGCTTTGGCGATAAATTCGCACATTGCGCACAAACAGCGCATTCAGCAGTTTTCGCTTCAGCTCATTTCCGGAATCACTGCCCAAAGTGCCAATGTAGTGATAAAAGCGGATTCCATGTTTTTTGCAGAATCTTACCAAATCAGGCATAAACAGCTGATTGTCGCTGCCGATCTGAATGACATCCACATGGTATTTCAGCAGGACATTCCAGTCATACCGGCTGTGTACGCCCAGTGTTTTGGCCGGGCAATAGACAATCGTTATGCCGTCAGGAGTGACCTCCTCTTTTGCTATGTTCGCATCCTTAACCGGATAAAAAACCACACAGCTGTATCCCCGGGCCTTCATGGCACGCGCAAGGCCTATTTCCTGCTTGTTATAAAAACCGGCTTTGCCCGATTGGCCGTAATACAGAGAGACAATTCCCAGTGTCATATCGTATCAGCACTTACCTTTGCATGTTTCTGACGGCCTGCTGCGCACGTGTAGATTTCAACAGTACGCTCGTAGACCTTCTGAGCCATATGCTCATTGATAAAGTTCTGACGTGCCCCTTCTTCAAGTCGGAGCGCCACATCCGGATTTTCATCCAGATACTCTATTTTTTTCACCAGATCCGCCGGATCGTCATACTGAAAGGACAACCCGTTTTCACCGTCTTTGACAATGGTACCGACATTACCGATATTGCTTCCAACAATCGGAGTTCCAACGGCAAAGCTTTCAATGATCGTCATGGGATAGCCTTCATACCATTGTGTGGGAAAAACCAGCGCTTTGGCATGATAGAGCCATTTCTCCACTTCCGTTTTGGGCTGAAAGCCAAGAAAAGTCACGTTCTGCATCTGATTATTCTCTACAAACTGATGGGCTTCTTCCTCATCAGGGCCAGTACCCAGCACCACCAGCTTTTTGTCAGGCATTCTGCGAAACGCTTCCAGAATCACATGAATCCCTTTCAGTTTTTCAATTCTGGATACATAAACAAAGTGCTCGCGTTTCTTTTCTTCTGTGTTTTTCAGTTCGCTGCCTGAAAAAAACACTTTCTGATAGATCTTTTCCGCCGGAACCACCTGTTCCAGAAGCTTTCGGTTAAATTCCGTGGTAACCAGATAAGCATCCACCTTGCGATAGGTGCCAATCATCCTGTGAAATGCGATCGATCCCGCCAGCACCGCGCTTTCCTGCTTTGATCCATGGTAGCAGCCGTACTTCACGGCACAGTGCAGACCTTTTTTTACGCAGTCTTCACACACACGGCCGTCGCGGATCATCAGACCGGTCGGACACAGCATTCGCATATTATGAATAGACTGTACAAGGGTACATCCATTCTTTTTGGCCGCATAATAGACAGCGCAGCTGACCAGCGGCACCGTATTGTGTACATGAACCACATCAATCTGATTTTGGCGGATGATCCGGTCAATTTCACGATAGGAGCGCCAGGAAAAGAAGGTGCATAAGGCAAGTTTGATTTTGCCAAACAGATTCATCCTGCCGATTTCTTCATTCCTGCGGATATAATAATGAACCTCATGACCGTGGCTTTGCAGAAGTTCGCCTTCATTTTGCGCAACTGTGTCCTCACCGCCGGCCAGTTTGTACTGGTTATGCACAATCAGTATTTTGGCTTTTTCCATCTGTAAACGCCTCCGGTTCCGGCCTGCAATCATTCACCCTTGATGCACGCCTTCCAGATAAATTTCACGTTGGTATACAAATACCTCTTAAACAGCCTTTTGGGGTCCTGCAGCAGCCGGTACAGCCATTCCAGATTGCACCGCTGCATCCACTGCGGTGCGCGTTTAATATTGCCGGCGAAGTAATCAAAGCCGGCGCCCACACCCACCATCAGGCCGTGCAGCTGTCCTTCATGCTGCGCCATCCAGCGTTCCTGCTTGGGCGCGCCAAGGCCCACCCACACAAAATCAGCCTGCGCATCGTTGATACGGCTGATCGCCGCTGCGTCCTCTTCAGCCGTCAGCGGCCTGAAGGGCGGACTGTACGTGCCTGCGATCTGCAGGCCTGGATAGCGCTCACACAGCTTTTCGCACATCAGTCTGAGCGTTTCATCGGTGCTGCCGTAAAAGTAGTGCCGATAACCATACTCAGCCGAAGCAGTCAGAATTTTTTCCATATACTCAGGACCGGTCGTGCGCTGCATGGCGGGGAAACCTCGCTTGCGCCCCACAGACGACAGCGGCCCGCCGTCCGGGATAGCCAGAACGGCGTTGTTCTGAACCGCGCGGTAGCTTTCGTCGTCATAGGCCGTTACAGTGGTGTGCACGTTTGACACACAAATGTACCGGCCGCTGAGTTCCTTCACATGCTTGTGGGTAAAATCCAGCAGCTGCTGCATATCGATCGCTGCAATGTTTACACCCATGATGCTGCATGTGGGTATCTGCCATTCTCCGGCCTTCATACCGCCGCCTCCAGTATCTGATCGGGTCAGAGCGCGCCGTCCCTGCCAAGCACGCTCTTGACGGTCTGCAGCAAAATGCGCAGATCCAGCCCCATCGACCAGTTGTAAATGTATTGCGTATCCAGCTTGACCACTTCTTCAAAGTCGGTGATCTGGCTGCGGCCGCTCACCTGCCACATGCCGGTAATACCGGGCTTGGTGGCCAGCCTTGCGCGGTGATGCAGCTCGTACTTTTCCCATTCGTCCACTGTGGGCGGACGGGTACCTACCAGGCTCATATCCCCTTTGAGCACATTCCAGAACTGCGGAAACTCATCCAGACTGGTCCGGCGGATAAAATCGCCAATACCGGTCTTTGTGCTTCCGTCGGGTAAAATCTCGTTGCCGATGATGCGCGGATCAAAATCCAGCTTGAACATCATGCCGTCAGATATACGATTCTGGCTTTGCAAAGCCTGCTTGCGCTCCTCGGCGTCCAGATGCATGCTGCGGAATTTCACCATACGGAATCGCTTGCCGTTTTTGCCCACACGTTCCTGCGTAAAAAAGATAGGGCCGGGAGACTCTTTTTTGATTTTGGGGCCGATCCACAAAGCGACAACGCCTGTCAGCAGCAGCCCTGCAATGGAACCAAAAATATCCATCAGCCTCTTCAGCGTCGCCTGCATGGGCGTGGCGAAGTTCACGCTGCTGGTCAGCACCTGATAGGAACCAATTTTTTCCAGAAAACGATGGTGGCCGGCTTCGTTCTGCAGTTCCAGCACCTCATGGATCACCACACCCATTTCACGGCACTGGGAGAGCAGCTTTTCCGTTTCTGGGGTGGGCTGGTCAACGGCAAAGAGCACCTCGTCCACCCATTCGCGGCAAATGTAACCCGCCGCTTCAGAAACGCTGCAAACAACCGGCACATCCAGCACGCTGCCATTCTCCACACCGGGGATGACAACGCCCGTAATACGGTACGCTTCATCAGTGCGTTCCTTCAGGCTGCCAATCATGCTTTCTGCGGTGGCCGCATCTGCAACCACCAGCATAGCCCGCTGATGAACCAGCCCGCCTTTGCGCCGCAGCCACTTCTTCCACAAAACCCTGACGGCAAAACCGAATACGATATGCAGTCCAAGGGTCAAATACAGCACAATACGGGAGTATTCCACACTGGTCTGCAGAGAGAACATATAGATAACCAAAATGCCAAATACCAGCGCCGAATGCTTCACCGTCTGCGCCAGTTCAATATACCAGCCGCGCCTGAGTACCTGCTTCATAGAGTCAAACAGAATAGCGGCGCACAGGTCTGCCACCGTCATCACCACGACAAGCCCGCGATAGGCACTGACAGTGTATGGCGAAACACCCATGCCATGACGAATAACGTAGGCCATCCAAAAGGCCAGATGCAGGCACAGCACATCCAGTAGCATAAAATCCAGGTGCTTTGCCCAGCCCTGCTGTGCTCTTTTGTACATTGCCCACACCTCCTTTTCAAATCAAGCAACAGGGGGACTACTCCATAATGATACAGTCTAATAAATTTTACCATGATTATCACTTCAATTCAAGCTATGTTTTCCTGTTGCCACTCTCTTCCATTTATGCTATGATTAAGCCAGCATCATACTGAAAAACGAATGAAAGCGAGTGAATCACCATGAAAAAATTCTTCGCAATTTTCCTTTTTATCACAATGCTGCTTGGCTGCACCTGCGCCTTTGCTCAGGAAGTCCGTACTGTGTCCGATCAGTATGCCTTCGAGCTGGCCGAGGGTGATCAGCTGTATTTCGAAAACCTCATCTTCGACGGCGATGTCACCGTCAGCGGCGACAATGCCAAAATCATCTTTGCCAACTGCTTCTTTATCGGCGACGTAATCCTGACGGCTGACGAAGCCACACAGGTAATGCTGCTTGGCTGCGGCATGACCGGACGCTGCATGCAGCAAAACGCCGTTACCGAAGCCACGCTGGACTGGGCATTCCCCAAATTCCTTGTTGACAGCCCTGTTGAGGTGGTAAGTGACAACTGCATAGGCTCCGTCATTGCACTGGGCGACTTTGAAGTGCTTTTCAACGGAAAAACCTATTCCATGGCGGATTCACAGCTGTATATCGACACCACCAATTCCGAGGTCAGCATCGTGCCTTACGAAGGCCAGCCTGCCTCTTATTACTGCATCGTGCAGTGGTGGGAAAACGGAGAACTGACCACGACGATTCTCAGCGAACTGGAAGCATAAGAAAAAGGCCTGCGAAAAGCAGGCCTTTTTCTTATGCTTTTTTCCGTTTCCACCGGTCATATCTCAGCAGGCAGAACACTGCGCTTACCAGCCACGTGAGTCCCGTGACCCACCAGATGCTTTCCACGCCCATCGCGGGAATCAGCATCAGCAGCGGCGGCATCGTCACGCGGCAGACAACTTCCACACCGCCATTGATGAGCGAAAACAGCGCATCGCCCACGCCGTTGAGTACTCCGCGCGTCATGTAGATGAGCGCAAGCGACGCATAGAACCAGCTGGTCAGTTTGAGGCCCTCGCTTCCCAGGCGGATGACCTCGGGGTCGCTTACGAACATTGAAACGATCGCATCGCCAAACAACTGCATCACAGCAAAAATCAGCAGCGTGAACGCACCGGAAAGCGCAAAGCTGTGCTTCAGGCCCAGCCTGACGCGGTCCATACGGCCTGCTCCGTAGTTCTGGCCGGCATAGGTGGCCAACGCCGCATTCAGCGATCCGTAAGGCTGATGCACCAGCTGCTCAATGCGTGAAATGGCGGTGTACGCCGCAACGGCAGCCGTACCAAATCCATTGACAAACGACTGCAGCGACGTGGTGGACACAGCGATCAGCGACCACTGCATCGCAATGGGCAGGCCCAGCTTGACAGATTTGCAAATGATGGTCCTGTCAGGCTTGAAGTCCTGACGACGCAGCATGAAATAGGGGTTGGTGCGCAGCACATGCACCAGTCCTCCCACGCCCGCCACCATCTGCGCAATGATGGTGGCCAGCGCCGCGCCGAAAACCGCCATGCCGAACACGCACACAAACAGCAGGTCCAGCGCGATGTTCAAGAAGCAGGCGAAGATCAGAAAATACAGCGGTGTTCTGGAATCGCCCAGCGCACGCAGCATGGACGCCGTATAGTTGTACACGCCCACCAGCGGCACACCGATGCAGCTCATGCGCATGTACAGCACTGCATCGGGCAGAATGTCCTCCGGGGTACCCATCAGCCGCAGCGCCATGGGCGACGCTGCATAAGCCACAGCGCCCATCACCACCGCTGACACCATCATGACATAGGCCGAGTTGGCAACGGCCCGCTTGGTACGCACCGGATCGCCTGCGCCGAAAAGCTGTGAGGTCACAATGCCGCAGCCGGAGCTGATGCCATTGCAGATGGAAAAAAACAAAAATGTGACCGACGACGTGGCGCCGATGGCTGCCAGCGCCGACGCGCCTACAAACTGCCCAACAACCACCGAGTCCGCCAGATTGTAGGCCTGCTGGAACAGGTTGCCAATGAGCATCGGCAGGGCAAACATCGCAAGCAGCGCAGTGGGGTTGCCCTGCGTCATGCTGCGCACTTTAGCGCTCTTCATACTTCCTCCCGCATGGCGAAAGTTGGGTTTCCATCCGTATTATACTCTCCCGAAAAGCAAATGCAATAACCTTTCGTAACATCCCGAAAAAGAAACGTCATTTAAAAAACAGCCTGCAGAATGCAGACTGTTTTGATTTGCTTACAGCACCTTTTCCAGGAACTCCTTCGCACGGTCGCTCTTGGGCGTGGAGAAGAACACCTCGGGAGAGGCATCCTCCACCAGACGGCCTTCGTCCAGGAAGCAGATGCGGTTGGCCACTTCACGGGCAAAGCCCATTTCGTGGGTGACCAGCGCCATGGTGATGCCGGTGCCGGCCAGGTCCTTGATGACGTTGAGCACCTCCTTGACCATCTCGGGGTCAAGAGCGCTGGTGGGTTCGTCAAACAGGATGACCGTCGGATCCATGGCCAGCGTGCGGGCGATGGCCACGCGCTGCTTCTGGCCGCCGGACAGGGTGGCGGGATAGCTCTGTTCCTTGTCGCTCAGGCCCACGCGCTGCAGCAGCGCACGGCACTTTTCGTCCGCTTCCTTCTGAGGCATGCCCTTGACGGTGGTCAGCGCATAGGTCATATTGCGCAGCACCGTCATGTGCGGGAACAGGTTAAAATGCTGGAACACCATGCCCACCTTCTGGCGGATTTTCATGATGTCGGTCTTGGAATCGGTTACGTCCTCGCCGTCCACAAAGATATGACCGGCAGTGGGCTTTTCCAGCAGGTTGATGCAGCGCAGCAGCGTGCTCTTGCCGCTGCCGGACGGGCCGATAATGGCCACGACCTCGCCGTCGTCAATCTTCAGCGACACGTCGCGCAGCACTTCCAGCTTGCCGAAACTCTTATGCAGATGCTCAATGCTGATCACTCTTGTTCACCCATCTTTCCAGTTGCTTGCCAAACAGCGAGATCGCCATGACCAGCACATAATAGAAGGCCGCAGCCGTGATGTAGGGCTCGAAAGCACGGTAGGTGTCGCTCACCACCATCTGCGCGGCGCGCAGCACGTCCACCAGACCCACGGTGGAGATCAGGGTGGTGTTCTTCATCAGGCCGATGAATTCGTTGACAAGGCTGGGCATAACGCTCTTGATGGCCTGCGGGAAAATAATGTCCTTCATCATCTTGCCGTAGGGCACGCCAAGCGACATGGCCGCCTCGCGCTGGCCGCGGTCCACCGCCATGATGCCGCCGCGCAGGCTTTCGGAAATGTAGGCGGCGGAGTTGAAGGCAAAGGTGATACAGCCTGCCTGGAATGAATTAAGGGTGATGCCGGCGATCTGCGGCAGGCCGAAGTACACGACGAAGACCTGCACCAGCAGCGGAACGCCGCGGAAGACCGAGGTGTAGAACGTACCGAACGCACGGATGGGCTTGTACTTGGACAGCTTGATCAGAGACAGCGGGATTGCGATCAGCAGACCCAGCACCAGCGAGGCGGCTGTCAGCTTCAGCGTCATGCCCAGCGAACGGAAGAAATATGGCATGTATTTTGCCATCATGCCGAAATTAAGCTGCATGGCGAAACTCCTTCGTCTGTGTGTAATCGTTTGAAAAACCCAAAACCAGACCGCCGCCAATGTGGCAGCGGTCTGGCCTGAAAAGCTAAATTACTTCACGAAGTCTTCGCCAAGCCAGTTGGTCAGGATGGCATCGATGGTGCCGTCAGCCTTCAGCTCTTCGATGGCCGCGTCAAACAGGGCCACGTTCTCGCTGCCCTTGGGGAAAGCGATGTTGTAGGTGGAGCGGGAGGTCAGCTTCAGCTTGCTGGTGTCGATGATGAAGTAGGTCAGGCCGGGGTTGCTTTCGCAAACGTTCTTGCAGGCGGTAGCGCCGGTGATGGCAGCGTCAACGCGGCCAACCAGCAGTTCCTGGGTAACGGCAGCCTGGCCGTCGTAGGTCTTCAGCTCAGCGCCTTCGATCTGCTTGACCATGTTTTCGTAGTTGGTGCCGGCGGAGCAGGCAACGGCCTTGCCGTTGAGCTGTTCGAGGCTGGTGATCTCGGACTCGGCGGGAACCAGGCAGCCGACCTTAACGGTGGCGTAGCCGGTGGAGAAGTCAACGCTCTTGGCGCGTTCTTCGGTCCAGCTCATGCCGGAGATGACCAGGTCGGCCTGGCTGGCCTGGAGGCTGCCGATGAGGGAAGCGAAGGGCATGTTGTTGATGGTGTAGGTGAAGCCCAGACGGTCGGCCAGTTCAGCCAGAATGTCAACGTCCAGACCAACGTAGGTTTCCTTGCCATTCTCGTCGATGGCGATGGTCTCGAAGTACTTGTAGTTGGCGCTCATGGCGACGTTGAGGTGCTGGCCGGCCAGGGGCTTTTCAGCAGTCTCAGCCATAGCGGCGGTGCAGCCCAGGATCATGACCAGAGCCAGCAGGAGAGCAGCGATCTTCTTCATAACAGTTACCTCATTTCTTATTTTGAATGCTGATTACAGCATTTCTTTCTTGATGCCCTTGCGAAGGATGTTGTCGTAGTCGATGTAATCGTAGATGTCGTCGGTGAAAGCGTCGGAAAAGGTTTTCAGCTCCTCCAGCGCCAGATCCTCGATAGCCTTTTCGCGGTCTTCGCAGTAGATGACGATCTGGCCCACGATGCTGTGGCTGTCGCGGAAGGGCACGCCCTTCTTGACCAGATAATCGGCCACCTCAGTGGCGTTGAGGAAGCCCTTGCGCACCGCCTGACGCATCACCTCGGGCTTTGCCTTCAGGGTGGCGATCATGCGTTCCATCATCTGAAGCGAACCCTTCACGATGCGCAGCGCGTCGACGAAGGCGGTCTTGTCGACCTGCAGGTCCTTGTTGTAGGCAAGCGGCAGACCCTTGAGCGCGCACAGCATGGTGAACAGGTCGCCGTATACCTGACCGGTGCGGCCGCGCACCAGTTCAGCGCCGTCGGCGTTCTTCTTCTGCGGCATGATGCTGGAGCCGGTGGTGTAGCGGTCGTCCAGCACTACAAAGCCAAACTCGCTGCTGGTCCACAGGATGAGCTCCTCAGCTAGGCGGGACAGGTGCATCATCAGGATGCTGAAGTGCGACATCGTCTCCACCACGAAGTCGCGGTCGGCCACGCCATCGATGAAGTTGCGGCAGGGGCCGCCCTTAAAGCCCAGCAGTTCGGCGGTGTACGCACGGTCAATGTCGTGCGTGGTACCGGCCAGCGCGCCGCAGCCAAGGGGCGATTCGTCCATGATGTCGATGGCGCTGAGCAGGCGCTTGCGGTCGCGGCCCATCATTTCATAATAAGCCATCAGGTAGTACTTGAAGGTAACTACCTGCGCGCGCTGCAGATGCGTGTAGCCCGGCATGATCCACGGGTTTTCGTCGGCCACATGCGCAAGCGTGTCCTGAAACACCTCGATCAGCTCAGCCACTTCAGCTGCCTGCTGCTTGACGTAGAGCTTCATATCCACATTGCACTGGTCGTTGCGGCTGCGTGCGGTGTGCAGCTTTTTGCCCAGCTCGCCCACGCGGCGGATGAGGTTGAGCTCCACAAAGGTGTGAATGTCCTCGTAGTCGCGGGTGAATACCAATTCGCCGCTGCGGTAATCGCTCAGAATGCTTTCCAGGCCTTCGGTGAGCGCCTTGCCTTCATCTTCCGTCAGCAGGCCCACCTTCACCTGCATGGCCACATGGGCGATGCTGCCCTGAATATCCGGCTCGATCATCCACGTGAGGCCGTCCTTGGGAATGGTCAAACCGTTGAAACGATGCATCAGTCCGTCCTCGTCCTCGCGGAACCTGCCGCCCCACAGACGGTTTTCATAAGCCTTGGCCATGTATGGTGCATCCTCGCTTTCAAAAAAATGATACAACTGTCGTTTATACACTATTTTTCATTTATATGCAAGCGAAAACAGAATTTTCTTTGTATTTCGGTTGTTTTCATTCAGCTTTTATGCAACTTGTCATACACAAAGCAAAACAGCCTGCAAAAACACAGGCTGTTACAGGATATCCTTCAAAGATTCTTTGGCCAATTGCAGATCGTGCGGATCCTGCTTGATCCACGAGGAGATGAGCGAACCGTGGATCAGCGCAAACACCGCCTGCGCCTTGCGCTCGCTTTCCTGCTCCGGCACGCCGAAGCGCTGCAGCTGCTGAGCATAAAAGCACTGCCAGTCGCAGTAGATGCGCCTGCAGGTCGCGTTGACGCGCTCGTCCAGATAAACCGATTCGATCGCGATCATGGAAAGCAGCATCGACGACATGTGCCGCTTTTCCAGCACGCCTCCGGTCAGCCGCTCCGCCATGCGGGAGAAGGCCGAAACAGCTGAAGCTTCTTCCTCCATCCACCGGGCGATGCTTCCGCGCATACGCTGATAGCTGTATTCCAGCACCTCCTGAATAAGCTGGATCTTGCCGTCAGGAAAATAATAATAGAAGCTGCCCTTTGGAATGCCGCAGCGGGCGAGCAGTTCGCTCAGGCCCAGACCATAGTACCCTTTCTCTGCAAAAAGCTTTTCCGCTTCCCAGAGGATCAATTCCTTCTTATCCATGGGGTTATTATATCGGCGATGGTGTTTTTTGTCAAATTGAAAAGCCGGAGCGCTGTACGCGCCCCGGCCGGAAAGGATCCAAGATTATTCAGCGATAGCAGCGGAAGCCGCAGCACCGGCGTTGTGGCCGGAGCAGATCGCGTAGGCAAACAGGCAGCCGCCCATGTACACGTCGCCCTGATGGCCGCCGATGACTTCGCCGGCAGCGTACAGGTTGGCGATGGCTTCCTGGTTGGTGTTGAGGACCTGCATGGAGTCATTGACGTGCAGGCCGCCCAGAGAAGCGTAGTAGCGGATGTGCATCTGCATTGCATAGTAGGGGCCTTCGGCGTTCTGGGCAACCTTGATGGTGCGGCCGAATTCGTCCTTGCCTTCGGTGGCAGCAACCTTGTTGAAGTTCTCAGCAGCAGCCTTCACAGCCTCGGCGGGAACGTTCAGCTTGGCAGCCAGCTCTTCCAGGGTAGCAGCGGTCTTCAGCACGGGCTGACCGGCATAGTCGTCCTTCAGCCACTCTTCCACCTGCTCCATGGTGTAGATCTTGGAACCGGTCATGCCGGCGTTGAAGCCGTCAAAAGCGGCCTGAGCCAGGACCAGGAACTGGAACTCGTTCTTCGTCATTTCCTGCATGATGTCCCAGGCGCTGGCCACTTCGTAGACGAAGCGCTCGCCGTTCTGGTTGACCATGA
>JAFULL010000077.1 GCA_017473345.1 Clostridia bacterium
ATGGCACAGCGTAAATTGGGCCGTACCGCCGATCAGCGCAAGGCTCTCCTGCGCAATCAGGTGACCAATCTGCTCTGGTATGGCCGTATCGAGACGACCGAAGCCCGCGCCAAGGAAGTGCGCCGTGCTGCCGAGCGCCTCATCACTCTGGCTGTTAAAGAGTGCGACAACACCATCGAAGTGACCAAGGAAACCCACAACGATAAGGGCCAGCTGGTCACCCTGAACGTCGTCAACGACGCTCCCAGCAAGCTGCATGCCCGCCGCATGATCATGAGCTACCTCTACGAGCTCAAGGATGTGCAGCGCGCCGACGAGGACAAGGCCGACTGGAAGGAGCGCACCAAGGACGTGAAGTATCCCGTCGTTGAGAAGCTCTTCCGCGAGTATGGCCCCAAGTTCAAGGCTCGCAACGAAGAAAAGAAGTGCGCCGGTGGCTACACCCGCATTTACAAGCTCGGACCCCGTCGCGGCGATGCTGCCGAGATGTGCGTGATCGAGATCATCTAAGGAGGGGCAGTGCCCCTCCACCCCGGACTGCGCTTCGCGCAGAGGTAGATGGGCATAATCGCTTTCTTGGATCATAAAGCCGAGGCAAAGCTGCGGCAGGTGGATGTGACTTTTGCGTCCGCCGCCGCAGGGCTGCCTCGGCTTTTGCTTGCATAAAAGAAAGGTATTTGGTATGATGCAACTGTCCACTTCGGCGCATACTATACGCCGGGGTGAATGCAATGGATCAGCACGAGCGTGAAAGCCTGCTTATCAGGCAGATTGACCGCTGGATCGCAGCAATGGAACGGCTGCATTTGGCCGAATATGTAAGCTATGTGGATGACCGCAGGAGAATGCTGCGCATGCATTTTTTAGGCGGCGTGGTGCGCGGTGTGGGTATGGCCGTAGGCTTTACCATTCTGGGCGCCATCCTCGTGCTGGTGCTGCAGGATCTGGCCAGGCGCAATCTGCCTCTTATCGGTGATGCACTGGCACAGATCGTGAATGTGGTTCAGCGACAGATGGAGTGAACATTTTTGATGATGTTATTTTTAGGCATCGCATTTGCAGCGATGGGGCTGGACGTGCTGACCAAACTGCTCACCAGCCAGCTGCTGGGAGAAAAGATCGTCCGCCTTGGCTGGCTGATCGAACTGCGGCAGACGCAGAACACCGGCATGGCCTTTGGCATGCTTTCAGGGCAGTGGCTGGCAAATATCCTGATGCCGCTGGCAGTGGTTTTCGCCGGGTGGATGCTGATGCGGCGCTATCGGGTCACGTCCTTCACCGCTATGTCTTGCGGCTTGGTGGCGGGTGGTTTCGTCGGCAATTTTGCCCAGCGGCTGCTGCTGGGCTATGTGCTGGACATGATCTATTTCCCATGGCTGCCCTTTTTTGTATGCAACGTTGCAGATATCTGCATCTGCTTTGGCGTGGCGCTGCTGGCCTTCAGCCTGCTTTTCCGCCCGCAGGACTGGCAGGAGAAAACAAGGAGTGCGAAAGATGCCCAGAATTGAAATCACCGTCCCCAAACAGTCACGGCTGGATGTGCTGTGTGCAGAAGCATCCGGAGCCAGCCGGTCCCAAACTGCTAAGTGGATCGAAAGCGGCCTGTGCACCGTCGATGGAAAGGTACAGAACAAAACGTCTTTCAAAGCATCCCAAGGCGCACTGCTGGTGATTGACGTGCCGGAAGCCGTTGAGTCCACCGTCGAAAAAGAAGACATTCCCCTCGAAATTCTCTATGAGGACGAGGACGTTGCTGTGGTCGTTAAGCCTTGCGGCATGGTAGTGCATCCGGCAGCCGGCAACGAAAGCGGCACACTGGTCAACGCGCTGCTCTTTGCCATGGATGATCTCAGCGGCATCGGCGGCGTGAAGCGCCCCGGCATCGTTCACCGTCTGGACAAGGACACCAGCGGCCTTCTGATGGTTGCAAAAAACGACGCGGCGCACATCAGCCTGTCCGACCAGCTGCGCGACCGCACCATGGAAAAGCACTATCTGGCTGTTGTGGACGGCGTAATGAAAGACCCTTCCGGTCTGGTGGACAAGCCCATCGCCCGCAGCAAAAAAGACCGCAAAAAAATGGCGGTCGATCCCGAGGGACGCGACGCGCTCACCGAATGGACGCTGATCGAAAATCTGAAAAACGCTGCCCTTTTGGACGTGCACATCATGACCGGCCGCACGCATCAGATCCGCGTTCACATGCAAAGCCTGCATCACCCCGTTGCCGGCGATCCCATCTACGGCGTCAAAAACGGCGTCAAAGTGCCCCGGCTGATGCTGCACGCACACACCCTTTCCTTCGACCATCCCCGCACCGGCGAGCGTCTGCACTTCGTTGCCGAGCCCCCGGCAGAGTTTGTGAAAGCGTTGGAGAAGTTACGGTAGGGGGGACGGCAGGGGTTCCACCCCTGCACCCCGCTTAAGGGCTGTCGCCCTTAAGAATCCCATTGTTTGCTGCGCTTTGCGCAGCAAAGTTAAGAAAAATCATGACGAAATCCGCCGGTACTTCCAATGTCTTCAAAGGCACAAATTATTTTTTCAATTTTCATAAAGCATTCCGGATCATCAAGGCTGTCGTCTTCAATGATGGCCTTGATCTTTTTTAAACAGTTGTAGCACTCAAGTTCAACGGTTTGGGCAATTTGATCAGTCGATAACGAAAAGTGTTCTTTCATTTTTTGAAGAAGAATTTCCTCGAAAAGCTCCATACTAACCTCTCAAAGAATATGGGGATTATATCCCCTTAATAATTGAGATTATAACCCCCATAATGACAATCGTCAAGAGGGGGGTGGAACGGTGATTCGTTTCGACAAATTGTGGGTTACCATGAAGGAAAAGAGCATCTCCACCTATCAGCTTCGTGAAAAGTGTGGCATTGACAGCAAAACCATCCGTCGCCTCCGTGCCAATGAAAACATGGAAACCAAAACACTGGACAAACTGTGCAGCGTTCTGAAATGCAAACTTGAAGATATTGCTGAATACACCGAAGAATAAAAGGCTCTGCATTTTGCAGAGCCTTTTCGTGTGCTTATTGAATGATTTCTGCCATGCTGGCAATGTCTTCAGCGGCCATGGCAACCTTGGATTTTTCAATCAGGATATTGCCGCCGGTCATAATGTAGGAAGGAATTACGCGGATGTTGTTATAGTAAAAGGCTGTCGAGCGCAGTTTATATGTTGCACCGGAAGGAATGGGATTGCGTTTGACCGTTTTTCTGGCAATCTGATTGAACATCTTCTTGGCAACGTCGCCCATGAGCATGATTACCTGAAGGTTCGGAAACAAAGAAAGT
The DNA here is from genome assembly GCA_017473345.1 of Clostridia bacterium. GTDB lineage: Bacteria > Bacillota > Clostridia > Christensenellales > Aristaeellaceae > Limiplasma. Next base: position 3,303 of record JAFULL010000077.1, read on the forward strand.
TCCTGTTCCAGATAGGGCAGGCTTTCATCGAACCGTTCCTTTTCGATGGCATAACCTGTTTTTGGCGTTTTGACAGCATTGGTCAGATACACGCCCATGTTCAGGATGTCCTGAACAGTTTCTGCAGTCAATCCGGCTTTCTGAAAAAGGGAAATGGTGGTGGAAAGATACTGCTCGCCGCTGCTGCCATAAAAGTCCTGTGCGGGATCCACCGGAACAACTTCATTGATCATGATGGCGCGAATGCTGCCGCAGTCAATCTCAACATCATTAAAATGGATGTGTTCTTTATGACCAAACCGGCTTTCCAGCACATCTTTGATGTTCACAGTTTTACCTCCTTGCCTGCGTGAAACGCAGGCAAAACCGGGTTTCCAAAGCCCTTTGGCAGTGGGTCCGGGAGGCAGCGCCTCCCGGCGTCTCTCGCCTGACGTCTTTCCTCATTACGGTTTCAGCGTGCCCTCGGCCCAGTGCTTGCGGCATAGGCTGACGTAGCTTTCGTTGCCGCCCAGGACGATCTGTTCACCTTCCTTGACGACTTTGCCGTCCACAACGCGGGCGTTGCAGGTAGCCTTGCGGCCGCACCAGCAAATGGTTTTGACTTCCTCGATGGTGTCGGCCCAGGCCAGCAGGCACTGGCTGCCTTCGAACAGATTGCCCTGGAAGTCAGCGCGCAGACCATAGCAGATGACAGGCACATTGTCGACATCGACTACATGAACAAGCTTTTCGACCTGCGGACGGGTAAGGAACTGAGCTTCGTCAACGATGACGCAGTCGTAGTCGCGCACGTTGAACTGGTCGATGTCCTCAATGAAGTTGGCCTCGCAGTTGAGGCCGCAGCGGCTGCCGATGATGGTTTCACCGTCGCGGTTGTCCAGACGGGGCTTGAGCATCAGCACCTTCTGACCGCGTTCGATGTAGTTATAACGCACCATGATGGCGTTGGCGGATTTGCTGGAGCCCATCGCTCCGTAGCGGAAGTAAAGCTTGGCCATGGAAAAATCGACCTCCGGACGTATGATGAATCAATTAAAATATTTATCGCGGTTTTCAAGCTCGATGCCCAGCTGCGGGGCGAGCGCTTCGGCACGGTCGGCAGCATCGCGATAGCCGGACAGGCCGTTGAACAGATCGTAGGCGTTTTGCAGATCGCCGGTGTTTTCATATTCTTCGGCCAGCGCATACTGGCTGTCAAGATGGAAGGCCTTGCATTCCACGGCCTGCTCAGCGCTGCTGAGATAATCGCCCAGCATGGTGAACAGCACGCCTGCGTCGCCATAGTTGCCCTGCGCCTTCAGTTCGATGGCGCGGTTGTAGATCTGACCACGCAGGTTATACAGCCTGTCTTCAGCATCGGCAAGCAGGCCTGCCTCTTCATAGCCGTACAGGGCAGACTCATAATCCTTGCGGTCTTCAGCGTCGCGGGCGGAACAGTAGCTGCGCCAAAGTGTGGCATCCTCAAAGTCGCCGAGTGAGGAGAACTGGATGGATGCATCGGCAAACTGTCCGGCGTCCATCAGGCCATGCGCGCGGCAGTAGCGGTAGCGGTCAGCCCCGTACATAAATGTTTGCGTCTTTTCGAAGTAGGGTTCTGCTGCAGCGTACTGCCCCTGCTCGTACAAAACCAGTCCGCGGGAATAGGCGGCATAGGTGGGGGAGTTGGCGTAGTCGTCCAGCCGTTCAAAGGCTTTGGCGGCGTCGGCATAGTTGCCGGATGCAAACAGGTCAACCGCCTTGGAGTAGGCCAGGCTCATATCCTGCGTGCAGGAGGTCAGGCAGGCAGCCGCGCACAAAAGCATGACCAGCAAGCGTTTTTTCATGGCGGCTCCTTTCCTGAACGAATCAGCTTTTTTTCATAAAATCACTGCGGACGATGGCGTACAGGTCCACGTCGGCATAGCGGCCCTTGTTGTAGATGCGCTGACGCAGCGTGCCTTCAAACTTCATGCCGGCATTGGCCATCACATGGCCGCTGGCGGGATTGTCGCTTTCGTGCTGGGCTTCAATGCGGTTAAGGCCCAGTTTGGTAAAGCCAAATTCCACGACGGCATTGAGCGCCTCGCTCATGTAGCCATGGTTCCAGTGGGCGCGGCTGAGACTGTAGCCCACCTCTGCGGACCGGTTGTCGGTCTGTACCCACATAAAGCCGATGGTGCCGATCACCTTGCCGCTGTCGCGCAGGGCGATGGCAAAGGTACCGGGTGCGGCGTTGCGGTACTGGCGAAGCAGAAAACGGATGTACCCGCGCGTCTGGTGGATGGACTGGTGCGCGTCCCACAGCACGTGACGCGCTACCTCTGGATCGCGGGAGTATTCATACATATCCTCGGCATCAGACATGCGTACGGGGCGCAGCACAAGCCGCGGCGTGAGCATGGTGGGCAGGTGGCCGAAGACCTCCATATAGGTCTGCATGCAGAACTTCCTTTACGAAAAGATGTAACAATTTTTTTCATCCGGCCGTCCAAAACGGGAACCTTTTGGCAGCCGGATTCGTTTATTTGGTTGAGAGGATCAGCCGTGCAGCTTCTGCCACGCCATCAGCAGGCCAATGACCGTTTTGGCGTCGCGGAATTCGCCCTTCATCACGCGGTTGACGGCTTCTTTCAGGGGCAGTTTGATCACGTGCAGGAACTCATCCGGGTCGGGATGATCCTCGTGCTGGCTCAGGCCCGTGGCCAGATAAATGCCCAGCACCTCGTCGCAGTAACCGGGGGTGGGCACAGCGCTGATGAGAAATTCGACGTTCTCGGCGCGCAGGCCGGTTTCTTCCTCCAGCTCGCGAATGGCGGATTCGCGGGGATCCGCGCCCTTGTATTCCAGCTTGCCGGCAGGGATTTCGAGGGTGAGTTCATCCACCGCCACACGGTGCTGGCGCACCATGTACACATTGCCGTCGGCATCCACGGGCACCACGGCGGCGCCGCCCTTATGATGAACGATCTCGCGCTTGGCGGTTTTGCCGTTGGGCAGGGTCACCTGCATGTGGCTCACATTGATCAGCACACCCTCAAAAACCGTCTCGTCAGATACCGGAACCTCGCGAAGATCCTCGTACATGTATGTCGCCTCCAAAATTGCATTCCTGTATATATTCGCCGCCGGCAGGAAATCCCCCTTGTTGCAAAACGAAAAAGCGTATGGCGGGCTTTCGATACAATTGTAACACTTATTCGGCAGGAAAGGATGAAAATTGCGAAAATGTTTCGAAATTACGTTTTTTCAGAGAAGAAACGGTGAAAATTTCCTGCGTATCTTTCTTGACATGCCATGTGAAACCCCGTACAATAGGATTGGCTGGATAGGCCTATGATATTGCAAACCCTTTGATTTAAGGAGGATTTATAGATGACTGAACGTTTGACGGGAGGCCTCAGACGCATTTGTGCGCTTGTGATGAGCATCTTCATCATTTTGTCACAATTTGCGTATCCTGCTGCAGCTTTTGCGCAGGATCTGTCGATGCTGCCGACGGTCACCCTGTATTATCAGGAGGGTGAAAACGCCATCAGCATGCCTGTATTGCCGAGTCTGTACGGTGAGGATGCTGTTTACTGGGCCATGCTGCCGCAGACCGCCTTTGAAGGCGCCGGTGTGACGGTGGAACTGCCCACAGGCGACGAGACCACCAGCTACAATTCCAGTTATGGAACGCAGCTGTTCCCGTCGGACGCGTCCGCTGTGGATGGCAGCGCTGCTACATACATTGAGGTGTATGTAGACGGCCAGCTGCATACGAGCTGTCCCATGTATATTTCGTCTGCCGAAATGCCTCAGCCTGAGCAGCCGGTTGTCAACGGCTGGGTGGATGTGGCCTACCGCACTGAAGACGGGGAATTCATCAATGGTGAAACCGTCGAGTATGTGCCCGGTAGCCATACGGTGTATCCCAACTGGAACCTGATTCCCGACGGCTACGAACTGGTGAATCAGGAAGCCAGCGTCACGGTATACGATGACGGCAGCTACGATCCCAACCCCGTTGTGTTCACGCTGCGCAAGCAGGTGAGCAACGCGTGGGTGACTGTGCAGTATCAGACCGAAGAAGGCGAGTCCATCAACAGCGAAAGCGTTGAGTATGCGCCCGGCAATCAGACTGTGTATCCTAATTGGGATCTGATTCCCGGTGGTTATGAACTGCTGAATCAGGAAGCCAGCGTGACGGTTAACGATGACGGCAGCTACGATCCGAACCC
>JAFULL010000078.1 GCA_017473345.1 Clostridia bacterium
GAGCGGGTTCATAGTCCTTTTTGATAGCCAGGTAGATGAGCACGCCGGCGATGACAAACATAGCAAGCGTTTTCAGACCTGCGCCGGAGAACAGGTACAGTACGCCGGCAAACAGTTCCTTGAGGATGGCTGCGATATCCAAGGTGTTTCCTCCCTTAAGTGTGTTTTATAACAATGCCTTTGCGCATTATTATCCTGTTGTGCGGGCCGGTGCTCAGCGCATCGACCATTTGCGCGACGTCTGCGTCTGCGGCGTAATGCCGGGCATTGTGGTCACGCTTCGGTTTTTGGTCACGTTGAGCACCATGCCGATGCCGATCATGTTTGTGACCATGTTGCTGCCTCCGTAACTGAGGAACGGCAGCGGAATACCGGTAACGGGCATCAGGCCGGTGGTCATGCCCACGTTTTCAAACACGTGGAACAGAAGCATCGCCATCACGCCGATGATGATCATCTGGCCGAAACGGTCCAGCGTGTACCGGGCCAGATGCAGCATGCGAAGAAGAATCAGCAGATAGCCAAGGATCACCAGCGCGCAGCCGATGAAACCAAAGGCCTCGCCAATGGTGGAGAAGATGAAGTCCGTCCAGTCTTCAGGCACATAGTCCAGCTGGCTGAAAGCACCCTGCACAAAGGTGCCACGGCCGGTAAGTCCGCCGGAACCGATGGCGATTTTGGAGTTGTTCACCTGATAGGTGGCACTTTCGTCCACCAACGCAGGGTTGACAAAGCTGAGGATGCGTTCCAGACGGTAGTTGCTGGAACCGCTGGCCACCATGTAGCCGTACAGCAGTGCAAAGCCGGAAACGCCTGCCGCAATGATGGCGAACATAATCTTGATGCGCAGGCCGCCGAAGAACAGCATGATGCCAAACACGAAGATCATAACCAGAACCGATCCCATTTCGCCCTGCAGAAGCGTAAGGCCCCATGGAATGGACATCAGCACACCCAGACGGATCCAGCTGCGCATGTTGCTCAGCGGGTCGGTCTCGGTTTCCAGATGCTTGGCGATAACGATGATACACGCCAGCTTAACGAACTCCGACGGCTGAATGGTATAGCCCCAGATCAGGTCGGTCCAGGCCTTAACGCCCTGCGCCTGGTTGGTGATGAGCGTGACGGCCAGCAGGCCGCAGGCTGCATAGTAAAACAGAATGGCGCGGCGGCGCACAAAGTCGTAGGAGATGACGTAGGTCACAACACCGATGATGATGGGGGAGATCATCAGAAAGATGGCCTGGCGCATGCCGTAATAAGAGGAAACAATGTAGTTGAGCAGCGTGTCCTCGGCCGAGGAGGATACGCTGAACGTGGCGACGGAAACCGACAAAACGCCGAACGCCGCCATGACAAAAACCATGATGACCAGGGGCAGGTCGAAATGCGCGCGTGAATGACGCGACTCATTGACCATCATAGAGAAGATTCACCTCCCGTTTCAGGTAAGGGAGATTCCGTTGGGTTTCTTCCAGCGGAACAGCCCGCGCTTTTTGGGTTCAAACACGGGCATGGGAATGGAGTCGCCCAGGAAGCGCTGGGCGATGCGGTCGATCGCTGCCTGCGCAGGGCAGGTACGCTCCATAAAACTTTCATGCTGATTAACAGCGGCCAGCACGGCGCGGTCGTCTGGAATGCAGCCCAGGAGCGGCACGTCCAGCGTGGCAGCCACCACCTGAGGACTGTACATTTCACCGCTTAAGACCATTTCAGGAATGACCCGGTTGACGATCAGCATCGGACGGCTTTTGCCGCTTTCCTCCAGCAGGGCGATCACACGCTCGGCATCGCGGATGGCAATGTCGTCCGCCGTGGTGACCAGGATACTGTGATCGGCGGCAGACAGCAGGTTTTTCACCCCGCGGCCAATGCCTGCCGGTGCATCCAGAAACACATAACCTGCACGCTTTTTCAGCTTTTTGACGATGCGGTCCATGTCGTCTGCGTCCATGTCGCTCACGTCGCCCAGCTGAGAGGCCGGCAGCAGGCTGAGACCTTCGTGCAGCGTGTGAGGAATGAGCGCATACTTGATTTTGCAGTCTTTGCGCGCTACGTCCAGCGCGTCATAGACCACCTTGTTGTGCATGTTATAAAGCATATCCAGGCTGCGCAGGCCCATATCAGCGTCCACGCAGCAGCACTTCATATCGCGCCGGGCAAGTGCAAGCGCCAGCGAGGAGGTCACCATGGATTTGCCTACGCCGCCCTTGCCGGACAGGATCACCCATGCCTGACTCATTTGAAACGCCTCCTGCCAATTTGATTACGGTGCCAGCTGGTTGCCGCTGGGGAAGATGCTGTTTTCGTTGCGCAGCGTCTTCTGATCCAGATACCATTCCACAAAGTCACGCGCAGCCACTGCGCCCTGACCACCGCTGAAGCCGCTGGGAATGAACACAACCACGGCGATCTCCGGCGCTTCGGTCACGACCGGCACGCCGTTTACGGTTTCGGATTTGTAGGGGGCCAGCATAACGAACCAAGAGTTGTTTTCAAGGTCGATGGTGGTGACCTCAGCGGTACCTGTTTTCGCGCATACGCGGTCCTGATACTTCCAGTTGCGGAAGTACTTACCTGCAGTACCGCTCTCGTCAACTACGCCTTCCATGCCTTTAAGGATGTATGCCAGATACTCCTCTGAATTTTCAAATTCATTCATCATGCTGGGGGTACGCTGGCTGACGATGTCGCCTTCAGGCGAGGTGATGGAGTCAACCAGCATCAGATTGTATACCTTGCCGCCATTGCCCAGCGCCGCAACATAGCGGCTGACAGCAGCGGGCGTGACCACGGTGATGGACTGGCCGATGGCGACCTGTACCGTCTGCGAAGAACCCCACTTGATATCGTTGAGGTAGTTGAATGTATCGCCGATGATGGCCTGTGTGTAGACCATGTCACGGGTCATGTTGAGTTCTTCCATCAGGATAGGACGCATCTCGCGCAGCCACAGTTCGCCGTTGGAGCCCTGGTCGGTGTTGACGGCCATGTCCATCAGGCGCTTGACGCACTTGTTGAGGCGCTCGTCATCATAGGTGATGTTTCGGCTGGCACCCTGGTTGCGCAGGTGCTTTTTGAGCGAGTTGAAAACGATGATGGGAACGGCGGTATCCTGCGAAGATTCGTCCATGGCCTTGTCAGGGTCGTAAAGACTGGTTTGGCAGCCAACAACGCTGCGTTCTTCGCCGGGCAGGTCGACGCCTGTTTTGCTGGTGAGGCCAAACTCGCTGGCGTACTGGTACATGCGGGTCTCGCCCAGACGGTAGCCCAGCGTGTAGAAGAAGTAGTTGCAGCTGTTCTGCAGGCCCTGAATGATGGTCTGATGCTGGTGCTGATAGCGCA
>JAFULL010000079.1 GCA_017473345.1 Clostridia bacterium
CGCTCGGCAAAGTCGTTCTGGTCAACGGTCAGGCCCTTTTCCTTGGCCAGCTCGATGGTCATTTCAATGGGGAATCCGTAGGTGTCGTACAGTTTGAAGGCGCTGCGGCCGTCCATCACGCTGAGGGTGGCCAGACGGGCGTTGACAGCCTCGACGAGGGCAGCCTCGTCACCGGCCTTGGCAGCCTCAATGATGGGCATCATGTCGGGAGAGGGACGCAGCTTCTTGACCTGCGCATACTCCTGAGCCAGAGCCACCTTGTTGTCGGCGCCCAGGATGGCTTCCAGGGTGCTGCGGGTGTTGCACACGTTGTTGTAGATCTTGTCGAATTCCTTTTCGCCCTGACGCAGGGTCTTGGCAAAGCGGCTTTCTTCCAGAGCCAGCTGCTCCAGCACGAAGGTCTCGTTGCGCTTGAGCTCGGGGTACACTTCCTTGTACTGCTCGATGATCACCTTGGCGATCTCGCCGGTGAAGCCGTCGGGCATGCCGATGCCCATGCCGTAGCGCACAGCGCGGCGGATGAGGCGGCGCAGCACGTAGCCCTGGTCCACGTTGGACGGACTCACACCGCGGTCGTCGCCCATGATGAAGGTGGAGGTGCGCATATGGTCGCCGATGATGCGGAAGGCCTTGGTGGTCTCGTCGTCGCTGCCGTAGGTCTTGCCGCTGAGCTCAGCGATCTTGCCCAGAATGTTTTCGAACAGGTCGGTCTCGTAAACGGACTTCTTGCCGTTGAGGATGCAGATGGTGCGCTCCAGGCCCATGCCGGTATCAACGTTGCGCTGGCTGAGGGGCTCGAACTTGCCTTCGGCGTTCTTGTTGTACTGCATAAACACGTCGTTCCAGATCTCCAGATAACGGCCGCAGGAACAGGCGGGAGAGCAGTCGGGGCCGCAGGGCTCCTTGTCGGTGATGATGAACATTTCGGTGTCAGGACCGCTGGGGCCGGTGATGCCGGCGGGGCCCCACCAGTTATTTTCCTTGGGCAGGAAGAAGATGTGGTCGTCGGCTACGCCGCAGTCACGCCACAGCTGGGCGCTCTGCTCGTCGCGGGGGCAGTCCTCGTCGCCGGCAAACACAGAGAAGGCCAGCTTTTCCTTGGGCAGGCCCAGATACTCGGGGCTGGTGAGGAACTCCCAGCTCCAGGGGATCATCTGCTCTTTGAAATAGTCGCCCAGAGACCAGTTGCCCAGCATTTCGAAGAAGGTCAGGTGGCTGAAGTCGCCCACGTCCTCGATGTCGCCGGTGCGGATGCACTTCTGCACGTCGGTCAGGCGATTGCCGGCGGGGTGCTTGGCGCCCATCAGATAGGGAACCAGGGGATGCATGCCGGCGGTGGTGAACAGAACGGTGGGGTCATTCTCGGGAATGACGGACGCGCTGGAAATGACGGCATGGCCGTGATCCTTGAAAAACTTCAGGAACAGCGAGCGCAGCTCGTTAGAGGTATAGCTCTTCATGTAAGGTCTCTCCTTCGCATTTTGGCATTGGTTGAATGTATATCAAGCCGTAAGGCGGCATTGCACACACTTTGTTATTATAGTGGAAACAGGGGCGCGGTGTCAATCACAAACCGTTGAAATTGCCAAGGTTTTGCATTATACTGGATGCGTTTCCAACGTTTGAAGGAGGTTTGCCCATGGCACAGGCTTTGTCCCCCGCGCTGGGCTCGCGCGCGGAGAAACGCGCATTTTACAAACTGGCGCTGCGCACCACGCTGCCTATCGCCTTTCAAAACCTGATGGATGCGGCGGTCAACTCCGCCGACGTGATCATGCTGTCGTTTGTCAGCCAGAGCGCGCTGGCCGCCTCCTCCCTGGCCGGCCAGATCGCCTTTGTGCTGTTCAACCTTGTGTACGGCATCTCCTCCGGCGCGTCGGTCATGGCTGCGCAGTACTGGGGCAAGGGCGACGGACGCACCGTCGAAAAGGTGCTGGGACTGTCGCTGCGCACGGTCATCCTTGTGGGCGCCATTTTCAGCGCAGCTGCGTTCCTCGTGCCGGAATGGCTGATGCGCATTTTCACCGACGATCCCGCGCTGATCACCGAAGGCATCGCCTATCTGCGCGCCGTCAGCCTGTCGTATGTGCTGGGCGGCTTTGCAAGCGTGTATCTGGCCGTCATGCGAAGCGTGGGCCGGGTCAAAAGCAGCGCAGCCATCCACTGCAGCGCGGTTTTCATGAACATCTTCTTTAATGCCTGCTTCATTTTCGGCATCGGCCCGTTCCCCAAGCTCGGCATCATGGGCGTGGGCCTTGCCACCAGCATCACCCGCGTGATCGAAGTGCTCGTCTGTCTGCTGCACACCTCTCAGTGCCGTCAGGTACGCCTGCGTCTGCGTGATCTGCTCGCACGCGGCGGCATGCTCATGCGCGACTTCATCCGCTTTGCCATTCCGGCTGCTGCCAACGACATCATCTGGGGTTTGGCCTTCAGCGTGTATTCCATCATTCTGGGGCACCTGAGCAGCGACATCGTGGCCGCCAACTCTGTAGCGTCGGTGGTGCGCAATCTGGGCACGGCGTTCTGCTTTGGCTCGGCCTCCAGCGCAGCCATCATCCTTGGCAACGCCATGGGCGACAACCGGCTGGAAGAGGCCCGCGTATACGGCCGGCGCTTTGTGGCCATGGCCGTCTGGACAGCCCTGATCGGCGGCGTGGCCATTTTGCTGATGCGTCCGCTGGTGCTTGACTTTATGCACATCTACGTCGTCGTGACCGACGTGGTCAAGGCGGAACTGAACACCATGCTGTTCATCAATGCGTACTACATTCTGGGCATGTCGCTTAACACCATGCTCATCTGCGGCATCTTCCGCGCAGGCGGCGACGTGAAGTACGGCCTGATGTGCGATATCTTCGCCATGTGGGGCTACGCCGTGCCCATCGGCCTGATCTGCGCCTTCGTGCTCAAGCTGCCGGAGATGTGGGTGTACTTCATCCTTTGTCTGGACGAATTCGTGAAGCTGCCGGTCAACTTCCGCCATTATATCAAGGGCAAATGGCTGCAAAATATCACCCGCGAACAAACCGAATAGCAAAACCCCGGCCAGCTTGGCCGGGGTTTTCATTAGCCCTTCAGATTTTTCAGTTTTTCGATGCGCTCGGGCCAGATCTCGCGCCAGCCCATAGGGAACAGCCAGTCCACCGCCAGCGCCATCACCACGCCCACGGCGGTGTCCAGAATGCGGTTGAAGGCATAGGCCACATAGGTGTCCACCGGGGTGTTGAACAGGATGATGCAAAGCACCACGCCGCCCGGCTGCACGCCGCCCACCCAGAAGATGGTGCAGATCCAGATGAGGATCACCGTGCCCACCAGCGTAAACAGCGCCAGCAGCAGCGTATGATGACCGTCCGGCACAAACACCAGGTACAGCCTGAACAAAGCAATACCCAGCAAACCGCCGATGAGCGTGCCCCACAGGCGGTTGCCGCCGCCGCCCTTGTAGCCGGACTGGAAGTTGCCGGCCAGGCCGAAGATGACGCCGATGCAGGCAAAGGCCGGGCTGCGGCCAATGAAGTAATAGATCACCGCACACAGCGCCGCCGTGACGGACGTTTTGATGTTTCTCATTCCTACTTTGGGTAATTTCTGCATAACAATGCCTCCGCTGGCTCTTTCGTACTGCTTTCATAAGAAAACCCCGAAAGCGTGTGCATTCAGGATTTTGCTTTCCTACTATACGTTCCCGCCGGGTGGTTGTCAAGCCCAAAATCCTGCATTTCCCTTTCCCACGCCTGCAAAGTCGTGCTATAATAGAAAATGCCTTTTCAGGCATTTACCCCAACCAAAGAGGAACGCCATGAACAAGACCGAACTTCTGCACATTTTGGAGCTGACGGTGCCTCCGCTGGAGGGCAAGCTGCACATCGAGCGGGTGCTGTACAAGCAGGAAGCCAACAAAGCCTATATGAGTTTTCTTTCGGACGTTTTGGTCGGCCCGAAGGACTTTTTGCTGCTGGAAAAAAAGCTGCGCGAGCTGTTTCCCAAGCTGACGGTGGCGCTGCGCGTGGCCAGCCCGGCGCTTGGCGAGGACTTTTTGCAGGATATCAACAAATACAAATCCGTGCTGACGGATTTTCTGCGCCGCCAGAGCCCGGCACTGTCGGCATGGATCGGCGACACCGGCTGGTCCATGGAGGAAGGACGCATTCTGCTCACCTGTCCCGACCAGATCGCGCTGAACTTTTTCAAGTCGCACCATCTGGATGAAAAACTTTCTCAGGCTGTGTACGACATTTTCCGTGTGCGCGTACCCATTTCCCTCAACGTCTGCGGCGAACGCGAGGCATGGGTCAAAAAGATGCGCGAGGAACGCGGTTTCACTTTCCCCGCCGCCATGTCTGCACCTGTGCCTGACGACGAACCGCCGTGGGATGAAAACGCCATGATGGCCATGGCCGGCATCGGCGCGCCTGCGGCACCTGAGCCCGTGGCTGCGCCCGCTGCGCCCAAAGCGCCCAAGGCTCCTGCAGCGCCCAAAGCGCCCGTCCCCAAGGGCAATGTGCTCAAGGGCCGCGCCATCGGCGACAAGCCCGTGCCCATCGGCGAGCTGGGCGAGGACAGCGGCATTGTAGTCATCGAAGGTACGGTGACCGGCGTCAACGACCCCAAGGAGCTCAAGGGCGGCGAGACTGTGCTGGTCACCTTCGCCGTGTACGACGATACGTCCACCATCTACTGCAAGGCCTTCTATCAGTACCGCATGCGCCGCGCCGCCATGGGCGAAACGCCCACGCCGCCCAGCGATGAAGAACGCCAGCGCGTGAAGGAGCAGATCGACCAGATCAAAAATGGCATGCGCGTGCGACTGCGCGGCGACTGCCGCATGGACACCTTCCTGGGCGAGCTTTCCGTAGGCGTGCGTGACATGCAGGAAATGCCCAAGATAGAACGCAAGGACACCTGTGAAGAAAAGCGCATCGAGCTGCATATGCACACCAACATGTCCACCATGGACGGCATGGCAGACGCAGGCGTGCTGATCAAGCAGGCCGCCAAGTGGGGCCACCCGGCTGTAGCCATCACCGACCATGGCGCCGCGCAGGCCTTCCCCGCCGCGTTTGGCGCTGCCAAGAAAAACGATATCAAGCTCATTCCCGGCGTAGAGGGCTACCTGTGCGACCTGGCCTCCATCGTGCGCAACGCCGGCGACCAGTCCATCCACACCCCCATCGTGGTGCTGGACTTTGAAACCACCGGCCTGTCCCACGCGATGGACCGCATCATCGAGGTGGGCGCCGTCCGCCTTGAAAACGGACAGGTGACCGACGAGCTGAGCATCCTGTGCGACCCCGGCATGCCCCTCAAGCCCAAAATCAGCGAGCTCACCGGCATCACCGACCTGATGCTGCAGGGCAAGGAAAGCCCGGCCGAGGGCGTGCAGAAGCTGCTGGACTTCATTGGCGACTGCCCGGTCGCGGCGCACAACGCGCCCTTTGACATGGGCATGCTGGAGGCCGAATGCAAGCGCATGGGCGTCAGCTTCAGCGCGCCGGTGCTGGATACGCTGGTGATGGCCCGCAAGCTCTACCCCACTCAGAAGAGCCATCGTCTGGGCGCGGTATGCCGTTTGCTTGGCGTATCGCTGAAAAACGCCCACCGTGCCGTGCACGACGCGGCTGCCACGGCGCAGTGCCTGGCCAAAATGATGGAAGAGGCCGAAAAGAACGGCGCCAAAACCTTGGCCGATCTCGACCGGTTGTACACCTCATCCACCATTGGCGAAAGCCACCATATCGTGCTCTTGTGCAAAACGCAAAAGGGCATGCAGAACCTCAACCACCTGATCTCCGACTCCAACGTACGCTACTTTTACCGCCAGCCCAACATGCCCCGCGACCTCATCAACCAGTACCGCGAGGGCCTGATCCTTGGCAGCGCGTGCGAGGCGGGCGAACTGTTCAAGGCCATCGTCAACAACCGGCCCGAGGAGGAGATCGAAAAAATTGCCAGCTGGTACGACTATCTGGAAATCCAGCCCATCGGCAACAACGAATTCATGATCCGCAACGGCACCGCCCGCGACGAGGAGCATCTGCGCGACTTCAACCGCAAGATCGTCGCCCTTGGCGAAAAGCTGGGCAAGCCGGTTGTCGCCACCGGCGACGTGCATTTCCTCAATCCCGAGGACGCCATCTACCGCACCATCATTCAGGCCGGTCTTGGTTTTGATGACTGCGACCAGCAGGCGCCGCTGTATTTCAAAACCACCGATGAAATGCTGGCGGAATTCAGCTA
>JAFULL010000017.1 GCA_017473345.1 Clostridia bacterium
ATCACCGATACGCCCGAAGAATCCGCCGCGCTGGCCATTGAAAACGGCTGCGACGTCAACTGCGGCGTTACGTATCAGTACCTGCTGAAGGCCTATGAAAAGGGCATGGTCACCGAAGAGCAGATCCGTCTGGCCGCCGAGCGCCTGTTCACCACGCGCTACATGCTGGGCATCATGGAAGGCTCCGAGTTCGATGAGATTCCCTTTGCCAAGGTCGAGTGCGCCGAGCACCTCAAAAAGGCGCACGAAGCCGCCCTCAAGAGCTGCGTGCTTCTGAAAAACGACGGCCTGCTGCCCTTTCACAAGGACGAAATCAAGACCATCGGCGTCGTCGGCCCCAACGCCAACAGCCGCGTGGCGCTCATGGGCAACTACCACGGCACCTCCAGCCGCTACATCACCATTCTGGAAGGCATCCAGGACGAGATGGGCGACGGCGTGCGCGTGCTGGCCTCTGAAGGCAGCCATCTGTTCCGCAGCAAGGTCGAAGGCCTTGGCATGGACGGCGACCGTATCTCCGAAGCTGTGATCGTGGCTGAAAACAGCGACGTGGTGGTGCTGGTCGTGGGCTTGGACGAGACCCTCGAGGGCGAACAGGGCGACACCGGCAACTCCGACGCCTCCGGCGACAAGAAGGATCTGCTCCTGCCCGAATCCCAGCGCAAGCTGATGGACGCCGTGCTCGCCGCCGGCAAGCCCACCGTGATCTGCCTCATGGCCGGCAGCGCCATCGATCTGGGTTCCGCTGCCGACAAGGCCAACGCCGTGCTCTTGAGCTGGTATCCCGGCGCCCGCGGCGGCAAGGCCGTGGCAGAATTGCTGCTTGGCAAGGCCAGCCCCTCCGGCAAGCTGCCGCTCACTTTCTACCACAATGAACAGCTGGACATCATGCCCGCGTTCACCGATTACAGCATGCAGGGCCGCACCTACCGCTTCTTCAAGGAGGAGCCCCTGTATCCCTTCGGCTACGGCCTGACCTACGGCGACGTGTACGTCAAGAACGCATCCGTTGAAAAGACCGCCGAGGGCTGGACGGTGAAGGCTGAAATTGAAAACGCCGGCAAGGTCGCGACGCAGGACGTTGCGCAGGTCTACTGCCAGAACGAAGGCAGCCTGAACGCTCCCGCCAATCCCCGCCTGTGCGGCTTCAAGCGCGTAACTGTTCCCGCCGGTGAAACCGTAACCGTTGAAATCAGCGTGCCCGCCTGCCGCCTCAACGTCATCAACGACGAGGGCGAAAGCGTGATGGAAGGCAAGCCCGTGTTCTTCGTCGGCATGGGCCAGCCCGACAGCCGCACCGAAAAGCTCACCGGCCACACCGCCATCCGCGTCGAATAAAGGAGGACAAAGCTCATGGAATATTTACTTGGCGTTGACCTCGGTACCTCCGGTACCAAAACCGTGCTGTTCGACGTGAACGGCCATGCCATCGCTTCCGAAACCGTTGAATATCCCCTCTACCAGCCCCACAACGGCTGGGCTGAGCAGAATGCCGACGACTGGTGGGAGGCCGCCAAGACCACCATCAAGTCCGTGCTGGACAAGTCCGGCGTGAACCCTGACGATGTGAAGGGTCTGGGCATTTCCGGTCAGATGCACGGTCTGGTGCTTCTGGACGAAAACGGCAAGGTGCTGCGCAAGTCCATCATCTGGTGCGACGGCCGCACGCAGGCCGAGTGCGACGAGATCCACGAGAAGGTCGGTCGCGAGCGCCTGATCCAGATCGCCGCCAACCCCGCGCTGACCGGCTTCACCGCCTGCAAGGTGCTGTGGGTGCGCAACCATGAGCCCGAGGTGTGGGCCAAGGTCAAGCATATCCTTTTGCCCAAGGACTACGTGCGCTACAAGCTGACGGGTCTGATCAAGCAGGAAATCTCCGACGCTTCCGGCACCAACCTGCTGGATGTGAAGGCGCGCTGCTGGTCTGAAGAAATCCTCGAAAAGCTCGATATCGACCCCGCTCTGCTGCCTGAGCTGATCGAAGCCACCGACGTGGGCGGCGTGATCACCGAGGAAGCCAGCAGGCTCACCGGCCTCAAGCCCGGCACCATCGTGGCGGGCGGCGGCGGCGACAACATGTGCGCTGCGGTCGGCACCGGCGTGGTCGTGCCCGGCAAGGCGTTCACCACCATCGGCACCTCCGGCGTGGTTTACGCCCACTCTCCCGAGGTTCAGATCGAGCCCGAAGGCCGCGTGCACGCCTTCTGCTCCTGCATCCCCGGCGAATATGTCAACTTTGCCTGCGTGCTGGCTTCCGGTCTGGGCCTGAAATGGTTCCGCGACAACTTCTGTCAGGCCGAAATCCAGACCGCCAAGGAAATGGGCGTCGATCCCTACACGCTCACCAACCAGCAGGCCGCCGAGAGCCCCATCGGCGCGAACCGTCTCATTTACCTGCCCTATCTCATGGGCGAGCGCAGCCCGCTGATGGACAACGACGCGCGCGGCGCGTTCATCGGCCTGACTGCCATGCACACCCGCCGCGACCTGCTCCGCGCGGTGATGGAGGGCATCATTTACGCCCTGCGTCAGAACGTGGACACCATGAAGACCCTCGGCGTGAAGCCCGAGGCCATGCTCGCCTGCGGCGGCGGCGCGAAGAGCCCCTTCTGGCGTCAGATGATGGCCGACGTGTACCACCTGCCCGTCAAGACCGTGACCGTGTCCGAAGGCCCCGCGCTGGGCGCTGCGATCCTTGGCGGCGTGGCTGCGGGCGTGTACCCGGACGTTCCCACCGCCTGCGCAGAGCTGGTGGAGGAGAAGGACCCGGTGATGCCCATCGCCGAAAACGAGGAAGTCTACGAGAAGTTCTACAACTTCTTCCTGACCCTCTATCCTGCTCTCAAGGACTGCTATAAGGAACTGGCGAAATTATAATTGTCCCATCCCTGCGGTCATGAAAATGACCGCAGATACGGGATTCCAAAGGGCAAAGCCCTTTGGCGGAATCCAAGGGCAGCGCCCTTGGCCGCCGGAGGCACCGTCCTCATTCCAAATCAGAAAAGGAGCCTGATTCCCATGAAGATTTATCCCGTAACCGACGCCGCCTTCAAGCCCTATGGCCGCATCGTGGAGGGCTATCCTGTAGAAGGCATTCTGGAAGCGCTCCGCACCTGCCCCTGCCCCGAGAACGTGGCTTACGTTCCCAAGGTGGACTGCCTGCACGCAGCCAAGGACGCTGAAGCCATCGGCGAGGCGCTGTTTGGCGGCATGCCCTTCCAGCTGGGCTACTGCAACGGCCACAACACCACCCTCAACTGCCTCGAGTACCATCGCGACAGCGAGTTCAACCTCGGCACCGAGGACTTCATCCTCCTCATCGCCAAGCAGGACGAAATCGACGAAGAAGGCAAGCTGGACACCGCCAAGGTCAAGGCTTTCCGCGTGCCTGCCGGCGTGATGGTCGAGTGCTACGCCACCACCCTGCACTATGCGCCCTGCCACGCCGATCCCGCCAAGGGCTTCCGCGTGCTGGTCGCCCTGCCGCTGAACACCAACACCGACTACCGTCCCGAGGGCGGTGCCAACGTGATGGATCAGCAGCTCTGGGCGCGCAACAAGTGGCTCATCGCCCATCCCGAAAGCAGCGAAGCCAAAGACGGCGCTTTCGTGGGTCTCAAGGGCGTCAACATCGACATCGCCGCTGATCTGTAATCAATAACATTGAGATACAGGAGTGTATCCCCCATGTTCCAGAACATCCCTGACGTAAAGCTGGGCATCATCGCCGTCAGC
>JAFULL010000080.1 GCA_017473345.1 Clostridia bacterium
CTGAGGCCATATTCGAGGGCCTTGCCGGGCTCGTTGGTGTGAACATGAACCTTTACCAGACCCAGATCGCCCACGACCAGCACGCAGTCGCCAATGCGATTGAGGCGGCGGCGGAAGGAATCGATATCCTCTTCGAGAATGTCAGGATAAAGGTTCTGGATGAGGAACTCGGTGCAGTAGGCAAACTTGATCTCGCCCAGAGAATCATGGTCATCCTCAAACACAGGCAGACCCTGCTCATCGCCTTCGGAGGCAACGGGCAGATCCTCGCCGCGCAGGCACGCAGCATAGCCCATATAAATCAGCAGCAGACCGCGGCCGCCGGCGTCAACGACGCCAGCCTGCGTGAGCGCGGGCAGCATCTGCTGGGTCTTCTTGAGGATCTTTTCACCAGTGGTGAGGATGTTGGCAAACAGCGCCTCGTAATCATCCGGAGTACGCTCAGCCTGCTTGACGGCTTCTTCAGCAATCACGCGGGCGACAGTCAGGATGGTGCCTTCCTTGGGCTTCATGACGGCCTTGTAGCCGGTTTCCGCGCCAGCCTTGAGAGCGGCGGCAAACTGCACGGGCGTCACGCGCTCCACGCCTTCCAGCGCGCGAGCAAAGCCACGGTAAAGCTGAGAGGTGATCACGCCGCTGTTGCCGCGGGCGCCGCGAAGAGCGCCCTTGGCCATGGCCGCAGCAGCCTCGCCCGCGGTGCGATGTTCCTTCTGGCTCATCTCACGGGTGGCCGAATTCATGGTAAGGCTCATATTGGTGCCCGTATCGCCGTCGGGCACAGGAAAAACATTCAAAGCATCAACCGCTTCGCGGTTCTTTTCCAGCATGGCTGCGCCTGCTACCATCATATCACGCAGAAGCACGCCATCAATCGTCTTGGTTTGGATCACGGTCAATTCCTCCCGATACACTGCTCAATCAGACGCGAACGCCTTCAACAGAGATGTTGACACGGCGCACCTTCACGCCCGTCATGCTTTCAAGCTTGTAGCGCACCTGTTCGCTGATGGCCTTGCAGACCTCGGCGATGGAAATGCCATACTCCACAATGATGAACAGATCGACATCGATCATGTCATCCACCAATTTGAGCTGCACGCCCTTGGACAGATTTTCACGTCCCAGCCACTGCACCAGACCGTCCTTGGCCCTTTTGCTGGCCATGGCAACAATACCGTAGCATTCTAAAGCGGCATAACCCACCACCTTGAGCATTACGTCTTCGGTGATATAAATCGTGCCCACATCATTTTTGATCTTGCATTCCATAAAGCTTTGCGCCTCCTTGCGCGGCGGAAATCCGCCCACAATGCTGACCCATCATCCCTAAGCATAACAGGTCAATGTAATTATACATGATTGTCCCGTTTTGCGCAACTCATTCAGCACAGGTTTTCACCCTCACATTTGTTACAGCTTTCCAAACAATGACCAGTCAACATCCCTATTCTATCCACAATTTGTTAAATTTTCGTTTCTTTTCGTTCATAATTTTGTCCGATCATGTTTACAAGGTAGCGATCTGTGTTATAATAAGAGGGCGTATGCGGCCTCGCATAATTGTTTTTAAACTTTTTTCATCACATGCAAGGAGATGCAAGATGAATTCTAACCGTACCCGTTACGCTTCCACGCCGACCTATGGCATGCAGAAGCGAAATTTCATGAAAAAGCCAGCTGCAGCCCGTCAGACTTCCCAGACGCCTGATTTTTCACAGGCGCCCGATCCGTTTAACGGGATGCCCTTTCAGCAGCAGCCGGTGATTCCCCAGCCGATGATGCAGCAGCCCGCACAGCCCACGATGCCGCAGGGCGGCTTTATGCCGGGCACAAGCTTCTATTCTGGAAATGTGCAGGGAACACCCGGTATGCAATCGCCGCAGCCCGTGCCTTTTGCCACGCCCACCTTCATGCAGTCCGGCATGCCGCTTCCACCCATGCAGAACTCCATACAGCAGCCCATGGCTCAGCCGCTTGGCAACAGTGTACAGCCAACGAGCACCGGTCATTTTTCTTCGCGTGCGCAGGGCTTTGTGCCGCCTCAGTCAGCGCCTGCACAGCCGCCCCGTCCGTCGGTGCAGCCTGCATCTGCCCCGTTCCAGCAGCCTTTTGCCGCACAGCCTCAGCAGTTCATGCCTCCCTTTGGCGGAATGCAGGCATCTCAGCCGGCATTTGGCTATCAGACGCCACCGCAGCAGCAGAGCGTGCCGTTTGCACCTGTCGCACAGCAGCAAGCACCTCAGCAGCCTCGTGCGCCGCGTGAACCGCTGAACGTAGATAAGCTGTGGACGCTTTTCCTGTTCGGTCTGCTTCCTCTTCTGTTTATCCCTTGCCTGTTTGTTACAGGCATGTGGAGCTTCGTACGCTATCTGTTCATCGGAGCTGTGGTCATCGGCCTTGGCGCAATGTGGTACCGGCAGATGTACACGCCGACGGCCCGTCTGATTGTGAGCATGGTCTATGTTGCGCTATGCATTGGATCCATCGCTATGCAGATGCAGGCCAGCGCCGACGTCCGCCAGACCAGCGCTACTTTCGGCGCTCAGAACGCCGCAGTCGGCCAGCAGCAGGTCGCCTCCGCAGGCGAAACACAGGTCGCAGAGCCTACTCCTGTTCCCGTCCAGCCCACGGCCACTCCGCTTCCTGTGAGCGGGCCCTCGGAGGCTGAGAAGCGGCTCGAGCTGTTCATGAATCTGTGGTCGGTCAACAACACCACCGAAATGGTTCAGCTGGTTCAGCCCAGCTGGTGCAGCAAGCAGGAGAATCCTTCCATGGCGCTGTTCATGGTACTGGCAAACCGCACGCC
>JAFULL010000081.1 GCA_017473345.1 Clostridia bacterium
ATCTTTGGGGAAACGGTCACGGAAGTGCACGATCATTTTGCCTAAAAACATCAGGCCTTCAACTGAATCAGCATTTTTGACATGAAACAGCTGACTGTCCGAAATACTGAATTTCTGAGCAAGGATTTCACGGTCCTTATCCGCCTGATTGAGCATATACACGAAATCGCTGTTTTCGATGATGTTCTCAATATCGAAGCTGGCGAGCAGATCCTTGGCGTTCTGTGTAATTCCCGTCACAACGCCGCCCCATTTACGGAAGCGTTTCCAGATTTCCACGGTATAGGTCGCCGTCTGCTTTTCTCTCAGCAGCAGATGCAGTTCGTCAATGTAGTACCGCGTGGAGCGGCCTGCGGAACGGTTGGATGAAACGCGACTCCAAATCTGATCCTGCACAATGAGCATGCTGATCTTTTTGAGCTGAGTTCCCAGATCTTTGATGTCATAGCAAACCACACGGTTGTGGATATCCACATTGGTTTGATGGTTGAATACGTTCAGGCTGCCTGACACGTACAGTTCCAGCGCTGCCGCAATTTCTTCCGCCTGCCTTTCCGGCTGGCGAAGAATCTCCGCATGCAAGTCACTCAGAATCGGCATTTTTGCCGTGTGGGGATTGGCCAGAAACGGAAGGTAGATATTGCGGATGCTGCGGTCGATGATGGATCGCTCAACGCCCACAACGCCGTCCTTTCTGTCCAGAATCAGTTCAAACAGAGAAAGCAGAAATTCTGACTTCAGTGCAACAGGATCGGCATTGTCATCGCTATAACCCAGATGGATATCCAGTGGATTGATATAGTCGGTGGAATTGGGCGAAAACCTGATCACCTGACCGTTCAGGCGCTCAACCAGCGGGAAGTATTCACCTTCAGGGTCGCATATCATGATGTCATCCTGCGTGGACAGGAACGCATTGGTGATCTCTCTCTTGGCTGCAAAGGATTTGCCGCTGCCCGAAGAGCCAAGAATCAAACCATTCGGACATTTGAGCGTCTTTCGGTTGGCCATGATCAGGTTATTGGACAGCGCGTTCAATCCGTAGTACAGCGACTCGCTGCCCTCTTGAAACAATTCCTGTGTCATGAAGGGCATATAGCCGCCTGTGGCCGTCGTAGACAAAGAACACTGAATGGGGATGCGGTTCAACCCCAGCGGAAGCGTAGACACAAGTGCATCCTCCTGCTGGTAGTCCAGACGGGTGATATGGCATTCATGTTCCTGGGCCAGGTTTTTCAGGCGAAGCATCATGTTTTCAAGGTTCCGGCGCGTATCGGCAGTATGCATTACAATCGCCGTTACCAACAGCATGTGTTCGCCTTCATCCTGCAAAAGCTCCATCCATCGCATCAGATCATCCGCGTTGGTAGTCAGCTGTTTAGGAAGGATCATCATGTCATAACCGGAACGCACAGCCTTTTTCTGTTCGTCGATCTTGCTCTGATCGGTGTCAGTAATCAGGCGGCGAATACGCTTGAGCGCTTCCTGCTGTTCCAGCGGCTGAATATGAAGCGTCACGCCAATGCTCGTATCCAGTCCCAGCACTTTGGCAAGGAAATCATCATCAAGCATCTTGCCAGTGGCCTGAATAAAGCTGAACGCTACGAGTTTGCCGCCAATACTGCAGCTTCGTGCGTCCTTGAATGAAAAGCTGCTGGGGGCAATGAAATCCTTGGTGGACAGGCCGCTCTTGGGAAGCCAGTCCCACTCAAACTGGAAGACTTCCTGCGGATCGTCCATATGGAGCATGGTGTGCATCAGTGCAAGTCGCGCATGGCCATCCAGCACTTCCGCAATGACGTCCATCGTTTTAAATCGGCTGAGCAAATCCACTTCAATGCTGTGCAGGCGGGAACGCGCTTCCTTTAAGCTGTCGGCATGCACTCCAAAGGTCAGATACTTGCTCTGCACATAGCCATTGTTGCCCTTGGCCATCTGGTTCTGAAGCATGCAGGAATACTCCTCACGGATTTCATCAAAGCTGTCTTCCTGCGGTTCTATAACGATGGCGCTTTCCATCGCTTCTTCGTTTCCCTGTACCTTCAGGAAGGTGAGCTGCACGCTGATGGACGGAGAGAAATAATTGAGGATGTTGCACCAGTGGTCGAGGATCACATTCTGTTCAGATTCCTGTGCCAGCCGGTACTTTGATTTGAAAAGGAGATTGTCTCTATGAAGAATATCGTTGCTTTCGCTATGAAAGAATACGGCCACTACTACAAACATGACACCGATACCCTGACCGTCACGAAGAACTTTCTGAAGAACAGCGAACAGATGGACACGCCTGAATGCAAGACGATCGTTGCTCTCTATGCCCTGCACCCCAACATGAAAATCGTAACGTTCATGACCGAAAAGAAGAAGAACGTTGCGATTCCCTACGACCTGATGATCCAGTAGTAGAATATGTTTATAGTCAGCTCCATATTTATGCTTTATAATTGGCAGCGGAGGTGTTCATTATGAACATATACTTTACCGGTGATACTCACGGCAGCTTCAGTCGTATAGAAAACTTTTGTTCCAAGATGGAAACTTCAAAAGACGATGTTATGATCATTCTTGGTGATGCCGGAATCAACTTCATATGGTGGTTGGCGTGACCAACACAAGAAAGAGTTTATAAGTGCGTTGCCTATCACGCTATTTTGTATCCATGGCAACCACGAGCAACATCCTAGCACTATCCCCACATATATTGAAAAAGAATGGCATCAGGGCATTGTATATGTTGAGGAACGCTTTCCCAGCATTCTATTCGCTAGAGATGGTGAGGTCTATGACCTGAATGGGAAGAAATCAATTGCCATTGGTGGAGCTTACAGCATCGATTGGATGTTGCGGATTCCCAGCAGGAGCTGGTGGTCAGATGAACAGCCACCTCAAGAAATTAAGGAACGAGTTGAATGCAAGCTGGATCAGCTGGACTGGAAAGTTGATATTGTCCTTTCACACACAGTTCCGCTGAAATATGAACCTGTAGAGGTATTTCTCCCCGGCCTTGACCAGCGAAAGGTTGATAAATCTACTGAAGAATGGCTGGACTCTATTGAGCAACGCTTGCAGTATGACAAGTGGTACGCAGGACATTTCCATACAGCCAAAAAAATCCTAAATCTTGAGTTGTTATTCGAGAACTACACAACATTATAAACTCACAAATTCATTCTGCGCGCGATTATACTTTGTTTCTTCCCACATAAAAAGGCGTTCTCATCCGAACGCCTTTAGTAAAATGCTGTTGTCTGCCGCCTGAAGTCATTGATTTATAAATTTTTCCATCAATACTTCACAGAACGCCCATAACGTTTTGTCACTCTTTATAGGTGATCTCCAACACATCCATGCCGCGGCCGGGCACACTGCTGGATACCGTGTATTCCGTCGTAGGCGCGGGGTAGCCCACAGGCTTGGTGAGAAACTCCACCTTTTCGATGGGCCGCTTGACATGCAGCACCGGCATGCAGTAGAAATAGGCTTCGTTTTCGATGAGGAAACGGTCCTTATTCTCCGTCATCTCAACCTGCTCCACATGGCAGAAGCCTTCATCCTCGGCAGATTCCGCATGATTGCCGTCGGAGGTGAAGTAGTTTTCGCACGTCATGGTAAGGGTGGGATAATCGCAGTCAGTCTCCATCCATTTGGCCAGCTGCTCGATCAGTTCAGCCGCAACAGGATGATAGGTCATTTCATGACGCCAGCTTTCGCGCAGCTCGGGCAGGCCTCCAAGATTGGCGGGCTTTGCGCCAGGCACGCTGTATACGGCTACATGCTCTGCGGGCTGATCGGTCCACGCAGCGATGGTCTTCCATTCGTTGACGGACACAAACAGGCAGTCCTCGTGCTCCTTTCCTTCCGGCAGCGCACCCACATACAGCACGCGGCCGCGGTTGTAAGCGCCGATCTTCGCTCGTTCCTCCTGCGGCAGCAGATCAGGGTTGGCCACCACGATGGGGCCGCTGACAGCGTCCAGATATTCGATGGGGGCGATCTTGAACAGCGGCGCGCCTTTGGCCTTCAGCTCGCCCAGCCATTTGGCGGTGATCCACTCGCGGTCTGCCGCCATGGCGCTCACCTCATTGAGCGACTTGGCGTTGGACCAGATCATGGTATAGCCGGGCACATTGCGCACCTGCGGAGTATAGCCGTTGTCCCAGGCCATGCGCACATCGCGCCATTCATGCGCGTCCAGACCGTCGCCCAGGCAGAACCACGGGCCGTTGGTCACCGGGGTAAAGCCGTCCGGCGTGACCAGATAGTTGTTCAAGTTGGTCGCAGCTGCGCGCTGCATGGCTGTAGGCATGTGATGCAGCACATCCCACTGCTCCAGCGTGTCGCGGATCATGGACAGAGGAGTCATCTTCAAATTGGGCATAGCCGCCTTGTTGCACATGAGATTGGCGGCAAACTCATAATGCACATAGCGCCTGCGCGCATCGGAAATATTGAAGCCCTGGCCGTCTGCGCCCAAAATCTGCAGGTCAGCGGAAACATCCTCCACCACAAAGTTGTGCGCACCAGCCTTTTCCAGCGCCACATAGTCGGTGCCGTAGCGGAACATGGACTCGGTGGGGTCCTTGGTCCAGGCGCTGTTGAAGGCGGAAAGCGTGCCGTTTTCCTTCAGTGCGCGAATCAGCTCGCAGGTGAAGTCGCTCCACTGCTTCATCATCCAGCGCACCCACTGCATGCGGTGATTTTTGCAGATCCAGTTTGCACGGGCGAAGATAGCTTCCTTATTTCCGTCACAGCAGCCGGCGGCCTCGGCGTCCGGGGTGATGCCAGTGTCTTTAAAGAAGCGCAGCACGATATCGTCGGAGAACTCAGCATGCTCCAAAGACATACGCGGGCTGGACAGGCCGTCGGCAATCTGCACGCCGTCCACGCCGTAGTCGTTGACCGTCTGAATCAGGCGGGGCCTGAGGAAATCCACAAACGGCGTGCCGTCCTTAAAGCGCTTGGGCATGTAGATGAACGAATGCACATTGCCGTTAAGGTCCACGCAGCGCAGCTCAGGATGATTGTCGGTAAACAGGTTGGGCAGATGCTCGCGCCCTGCCGGGAATTCCAGGTCAAACAGGCTGAAGAACACGCGCACGCCGCGGGCATGCAGCGCGTCCACAAGGCCCTTCATCTGCCAGTTGGTCCAGTCCTGACGCTCGCGGTCGTCATTGTGCGTATGTCCGCCGTAGGAGCAGGCATAGATGGGCAGCACGCATTCCTTTTCCATACCCTGATGGGTGTTGACGAAGTCCACGCTGGATAAATGGAAGGATACAATGTCGGGCACATAGCCAGCCGTTTCAATGAAACGGTCCACACCATAGTCCTCGCTGGTATTGTCAAAGCCGATCAGTTCAATCCATACGCAGTTGAGAAACCGGTTGTCCTTGCTGTCAAAGTAGGCATATTCACGTCCGTAGCAGCTCATGCAGCATACCTCCTGTTGGTTTGCTTATGCGTTGGGGTCCAAAGCGTCGCGCAGGCCGTCACCAAGGAAATTAAAACTCATAACTGTGATCACCACGAACAAACCGGGGATCAGCGTCCAGGGATAAAGGGCTACGTTGCGGAATTTCTGCGCATCGTAGAGCAGCACGCCCCAGCTGACGGCAGGTGCTCTGAGGCCGATGCCCAGGAACGAAAGCGACGTTTCGCCCAGAATCATATTGGGAATGGACAGGGAAAGCGATGCGATCAGGTGGCTCATAAACATGGGCAGCATGTGCTTGGTAATCACACGGAAGGTGCCCGCGCCCGCCACCGTGGCTGCCTTGACGTAATCTTCGTTTTTCAGCGAGAGGATCTTGCTGCGCACGGTACGCGCCATGCCCGGCCAGCTTAAAAGCGACAGGATGATGGTAATGGCAAAGTACACGCGCGTAACCGGCCAGTTTGCCGGCACGGCCGCCGAAAGCGCCATCCACAGGGGAATCGTGGGCAGCGACATCGTAAAGTCGATCAGGCGCTGAATGACAGAATCGATCCAGCCGCCGAAGAAGCCGGAAATACCGCCCAGCATGAGGCCCAGCAAAAAGCTGAGCAGCACGCCCACAAGGCCGACGGTGGAGGAGATGCGCGTGCCGATCAAAGTTCTTGAGAACAGGTCGCGGCCCTGGCTGTCTGTACCAAACAGATAGACATGCCCGTCCTCCACGCCAAACAGGTGGATATCGGTGGGAATCAGCCCCAGCAGCTTGTACGGTTCGCCATGAACAAAAAACTGCAGATACTGCGGGTTTTCCATGTCTGCCTCAAAAATGGGCTTCCACGTCACGGGGTGATAGCTGCCCTTCATGGGGTACACAAAGGGGCGCAGCGAAAAGCCGTTTTCCTCATGCACGAAGTGCAGCGCCTGAGGCTGCTGGTTAACATGCTTGCTGTCGATGTAGCCGCCGCTGTACGGGGCCAGAAAGTCGCAGAAAGCAGCCAGCAGGTACACAAAGATGAGTACCACCATGCCTACCACCGCCAGCTTGTTTTTGCAAAAGCGGCGCCATTTCAGTTTGCCCTGCGACAGCACATACATCTCGTCCGCCTCACGGCGCTTTTGTTCCAGCGCAGCGCTGCGGCGAAGCCTGGCTTCTTTTCTGGAAATTTTCTGCATCTTCGCCGCCTCCTTACATGGAATTGCGGATACGGGGATCCGTCAGGGCCAGCAGGATATCCGACACCAGGTTGCCAATCATGGCCATCAGGCCCATAATGAACACGATGGAGCCGGCCAGGAACATGTCCTGGTTTTTCAGCGATGTAATCAGCAGCGGGCCGATGGTAGGCAGGTTGAGCACCATCGACAGAATGGTCTGGCCGGAGATGAGCTGCGGGAACAGCCAGCCCACGGTGCTGATGAAGGGGATCAGCGCGATGCGTACCGGATATTTGATCAGCAGCTTCAAATGCGGCACGCCCTTGGCCCGCGCGGTTTTCACATAGGGCTTGCTCAGCTCGTCCAGAAGGTTGGCGCGGAAGGTTTTGAAAAGGCCTGCCGTGCCAGTGATCACAATCACCAGCAGCGGAATCCATACATGGTTGAGCATATCGCCAAATTTCGCCAGCGACCACGGCGCGTTGGCAAAATCATCCGAGAAAAGACCGCCGGCGTATTTGCCGGTTGCCTGAAAATACACATACATAATGCCGATCGCCAGCAAAAACTCCGGCACGGAGACGCCAAAGAAGCTGACGGCGGTAAAGGTGTTATCCGCCAGAGAGTATTTATGTGTGGCCGAGTAAAATCCCATGGGGAAGGCCACAATCCAGATGCAAAAAAGACTGACGATGGAAAGCGTAACCGTTGTGGCCAGACGTGCGCCGATGAGCGCGTTCACCGAACGGTTGTGCACGAAGGAATAGCCCATGTTGCCCTGCAGCAGCTGGCCAAACCATTTGAAGTACTGCACATACATGGGCTTGTCCAGACCGTAGCGCACCTTGAGCGCCTCTACATATTCCTCGTTGACTGCCATGCCTGTGCTTTGCAGTTTGCTGATGTAAGTGGTCAGAAAATCTCCGGGAGGCAATTGGATGATCACAAAAACCATGACAGACAAAAGCAGCAGCAATGGGATCATGATCAGCAGCCGCTTGACAATGTACTTAAACATAAATCAGGCCTCCGAATGCGGGAAAGTAAGAGAAGGGGGGAGGAGGAACGCCGAAACGTTCCCCCCTCAGGATTCATGCCGGATGCATTACTGGGCTTCGATCCAGTAAGCCTCGGGACGGGTGTTGCCGGATACGCCGTAGTCCCAGTTGAAGGTCAGGGGATAAACGTTGTGCACGTTATTCTTGATCATGTAAGCGCTGGGCAGGCGGCGGGCCAGACCGAGTACGTAGAAATTGTCTGTCAGGATCTGAACCATTTCCTTGGCCAGGGTGTCGCGAACTTCAGGGTTGGGCTCGATAACGATCTGAGCGCCGATCTCCCACAGACGCTTGGTGCCTTCGTCGGGCTCAACAGCGCCTTCAGCAGAGGGGTCCTTACGCCAGATCTGGGCGCCGGACTGCCACCATACGCCCCAACCGCCCACGTCGTAGCCGGTCAGCTTGGAAACAGCGGTAGCATCCAGCACGGCCAGGCCGGTAGAACCAGTCTGCATGCTGATGTCGAAGTCGTTGGCTTCCATACGGGTGGTCCACAGGCTGGTATCCACGGAGGTGGCGGTCACGTTGAGCTTGAGGTTGTTGCGCCACTGCTGGGCAACCGCTTCGCCGATCTCGATCCACACGTCGTCAAACGCGGGCACCTGAATGACCAGAGAGAATTCTTTGCCGCTGGGGCTGAGGCGCCAGCCGGCAGCGTCATACTGGTTCATGCCCAGTTCGTCGAGCATCCTGTTGGCTTCATCAGCCTTGAACTCGGTGTACTGGTTGCTCATCTGCTCGCTGTAGTAGGGAGAAGTCTCGATGGGAGAAGACTGAGCGATCTTGGCAGCGTACGGGCCAACAGTCCAGAAGCTGGCAACCAGATCTTCACGATTAACGCCGTAGGACAGCGCGATGCGGAAGTTCTTGTCGCCCAGCACAGCGCGCTTGTCAGCGTCGCGATGCAGGGTGTTGATGCTGATGTTCATGGCGTTAGGCTCGTTGGGGTCGAAGGTGCCCAGCGTGTAGTTCTGCTCTTCCATGTGCTCAGCCAGCAGCGGGTAATTGGCGAAGTTTTCGGACAGAGTGGTGATCTGCACATCGGTCTCGCCGGCGATGGCCTTCATGATGCCGATGTCGATGCTTTCAACCATGTTGATGACGCACGCGTCAATGTAGGGCAGCTGCTTGCCTTCCTCATCCACGGCCCAGTAGTAGGGGTTGCGGATGAAGGTGACCTGATTGGTGGTGGCGGGGTCGACCGTCATCATGAACGGGGCCATGGTGGGCAGCTCGTAGTTGGAGGTAAAGCTCATGCGGTCCATGAACAAGGTGATCCAGTCGCTGGCACCATACTTGTCCAGAGTGGCCTTCAGCTCTTCCTCGGTGACGTAGTCCTTATGGAACTGCTTGAGGTAGTGGGAAGGACGGAAGAAGTTGGAACCATCGGTGAAGGTGCCGTTGACGTTGGAGAACGCCAGCTTGGTCAGCATGAAGGGCATGGGGTTGGCGAAGGTAATGGTGAAGGTGTAATCGTCAACCTTGGCGAAGGCAGCGCCTTCCCAGGTGCCCAGAGACGGAGTCAGGTCGGGATTGTTGAGGCATTCCCACCAGAATTCCACGTCGTGCATGCCAAAGGGCGCGCCGTCGGACCACTTCAGCCCCTTGCGCAGGGTGATGGTGATGGCGGTGGCGTCTTCGCTGACTTCATAAGCAGCCGCGATGTTGGGAACGACTTCCTTGCCGGTCTCGTCCCAAACCAGCAGCTGATTGCCGCCGTAGAAGCCGATGTGGTGGATGGTATCCAGCATGGAGATGGCAGACTGACGCCAGGTGCCGCCATAGGTGCCAATGCTGTCCTTTACCTTGACGACCAGCGGGTCCTCGGGCAGACGGTCCTTCACGGCAGGCAGTTCGCCGGCAGCCACCTTTTCAGCAAGCATGGGCGCTTCCTGATAGACTGCTTCCGCATGGGCAAAGGGAATCATGCCCAGCAGCATGCACAGAGCCAGAACCAACGACAGAGTTTTCTTCATTGTTTTCCTCTCCTTCATCAGTTTTTGGGATGCAGTAACTCTATTTGCAGGATGGCGCCGGCCGTCAGGCCTTCAACAGCAGGCGCGGTCATCCCCGCAATCTTATTTGACGCCTTTAAGGCTGAGCTGCGCAAAGCGCATGCAGCTGGTGCGGTGGCCAAGTGGGTCGTCGCCCACGGGCAGCAGCTGCTGCGAACAATGCTTGCAGTCCTCTGTGGCGTATTTGCAGCGCGGGTGGAAGAAGCAGCCCTCGGGCGGGTTAGACGGGTCGGGCACTTCACCCTCCAGCGTTTCGCTGCGCTGATTTTTGGAAGCGATCAGCTTGGGCACGGAGGCCAGCAGCGCCTCGGTATAGGGGTGCTTTGGGTTTTCAAACAATTCGTCGGTCTCGGCGATCTCAACCACCTTGCCCACATACATCACCACCACGCGGTCGGAAATGTGGCGCACGGCGGACAGGTCGTGGGCAACGAAGAGATAGCTCATGTGGTACTCCGCCTGCAGGTCCTCCAAAAGCCCAAGCACCTGTCCCTGCACAGATACGTCCAGCGAGCTGACCGCCTCGTCACAGATGACCAGACGCGGGTTCATGGAAATGGCGCGGGCAATGCCGATGCGCTGGCGCTGACCGCCGGAGAAGGCGTGCGCATAGCGCGTCATGTATTCAGGCCTGAGGCCCACGCGCAGCATCATCTGCGCCACGCGGTCAGAAATGTCGTTTTTGTCGATCATTTTGTTGATGACC
The DNA here is from genome assembly GCA_017473345.1 of Clostridia bacterium. Lineage (GTDB taxonomy): Bacteria > Bacillota > Clostridia > Christensenellales > Aristaeellaceae > Limiplasma. Next base: position 10,369 of record JAFULL010000081.1, read on the forward strand.
AGCGGCTCAGCGATCAGGTCGCGCACGCTCATGCGGGGATTGAGCGAGGAATAGGGGTCCTGAAACACCATTTGAATTTCACGGCGGTAGGGGCGGATCTCCTCGCGGCTGGCGGTGGCCAGGTCGATGGTGACGCCGTTTTCCGCAGTGTAGAGAATGCTGCCCTCTGTGGGATCCAGCAGCCTTACGATACAGTTGCCGGTGGTGGATTTGCCGCAGCCGCTTTCGCCCACAAGGCCCACGGTTTCGCCGGCGTTGATCTCGAACTCGATATCGTTGACGGCTTTCACATAGCCGACCGTCTTGTTGAAAAAGCCCTTCTTGATGGGAAAGTATTTCTTAAGCCCGCTGACACGAAGGATCTGCACGCTTCACACTTCCTTTCACAGCAGATGGCAGCTGACCGTATGGCCGGGCGCCGCTTCCCTGGGCTGAGGCATCACCCTGTCGCACAGTCCCTTCTGCGCGCGGCTGCAGCGCGGGTGATAGGGGCAGCCGGCGGGGATGGAGTAGGCGTCGGGCACATTGCCGTGAATGTATTCCAGCTTCTTGCCGCGTGCGTCGGTCACCTGAGGGATGGAGCGGAACAGGTCGCTGGTGTAGGGATGCAGCGGGTTTTGGAGTAGCTCGGCAGTATCGGCCATTTCCACGATACGGCCCAGATACATCACCGCCACCTTATCGGTGGTCTCGGCGATCACGCCGAAGTTGTGGTTGATCATCATGATGGACATGCCGTATTCCTGCTGCAAATCTTTCATCAGGTTCAAAATCTGCGCCTGCACCGTCACGTCCAGCGATGTGGTGGGTTCGTCGGCGATCAGCAGCCTGGGATGGCTGGCCAGCGCCATGGCGATCATGGCGCGCTGGCGCATGCCGCCGGACAGCTGGTAGGGATATTCGTCCACGCGCTGCTCAGGCTTGGCGATGCGTACCTTGCGCAGCAGCTCCACCGCATAGCCCTTCTGCTCGGACTTGGGAATGTCCGTATGCAGGCGAATGGCTTCCATGATCTGATTGCCGATGGTGTATACCGGACAGAACGACGTCATGGGCTCCTGAAAGATCATGGCGATCTCCTTGCCGTGCAACAGTTCCAGCCGCTTGTCACGCGGCGACAGCCTGGCCACGTCAAACGTGCCCTTCTGGCTGTGATAGAGAATCGAACCGCTTTCAATCCAGCCGTTTTCAGGAAGAATGCGCATCAGCGCGTTGGAGGAAACGCTTTTGCCGCATCCACTCTCGCCCACAATGCCCAGTGTTTCACCAACATTGATATCGTAGCTGATGCCGTTGACAGCGCTTACGATGCCCTCGTCCGTGCGGAAGCGTACAACCAGATCACGTATTTCGACCAGCTTCTCCATCACTGCGAGCCTCCTATGCTTTTTGCGTTGCAGATATCAACAGCGCGTTCGTCCTATGCAAATGTTCTCTAACTGTTGATTTTATGATAGCACTTCTGTGCGTAATCGAACATTTTCAAAATTGACCCGATTTTGCACAATCCGCTACAAATACTGTGCTATTCCAGAATCATGTCTCCAAACAGCGTGGGCTGATGAAAGTCCGGCTGCGGAATCACAGCGGGGTCAAAGCCCTGCCACATACCGAAGTGCGACTGCGCCGTGAGCTCGCCGCAGATGTAGAAGTTGCCCTTCAGTCGGCGGCCGGATGCAAGCGGACTGCCGTACAGCTGGGTGATGAGTTCCATGGACACGGTGTAGCTGACGGCCCACCACTTGCCGCAGTGCTTTGAAGCCTGCGGAGCAATACCCGGCGGCGGCACGGCAAAGTCGGCACGGTGATGGCGGTCGCTGCCAAAGCTTAAGAACATGGCGGGATAATCCGTCACTTCCAGGTTGAAATAATTGGGCGACGTTTCCGGGCTGCACTGCACAAAGAATTCCATACAGCTGTCATCGCAGACGCGTCCGCCAAAGTGGTGTACCTCCGTGCGGATTTCCTGTTCCTTTGCATACATCAGCACATGCAGTCCGCGGCTGTTCCAGCCTACGCGGGCATGGCAGGGCGGGCGGTAGCCCGTATCGTCCCACGGGTAATCCTCCAGTGAGGCTTCCTCCAGCGTGTTCCACGGCGCTGGAATCGTCTCAGGCTGAAATTCACCCTCCAGCGGCATCTGCCCGTATTCTTCCGGCAGGTAACGAATGCGATAGCTCCTCATGCCCATCTTCCTTTCAAGCCTGTCTGCGGTATTTGGCAGGTATGTCCATCTGGGAAAGCGCGTCAGCCAGCTGGTTCAGCCGGCTGGGTTCGGGGGGCTCAAACGTCTCTTCGTAGTTCCAGTCCAACAGGGGATATTTGGCGCCGGCCATGGTGTTGTACGGCAGCAGTTCCACCGTGCGCAGGGTAGCGCAGCCGCGCAGGCGATCGCCCAGCTGACGAATGTTTTCAAGGCTGTCGTTTACGCCGGCAATCACCGGCACGCGAATGGTAAACGGCACGCCGGATGATTTGAGCGTTTCCAGGTTTGCCAGAATGCGCTGATTGCTGACGCCGGTGTAATGGCAGTGGCGTTCATCGTCCATGATTTTAACGTCCATAAAGACGAATTCCAGCTTCTCAAGCGCCTGTGCAAATACGTCCTGAGCACAGTATGCGCTGGTTTCAATGGCACGGTGCAGGGGCTTTAAGCATTCCAGCAGCTCCAGCAGGAACTGCGGCTGCATGAACACCTCTCCCCCCGAGAGCGTCACGCCGCCTTTGACGCCCGCAGGAAAGCTGCGCTTGACGCGCAGGGCCAGATCGGCCGCCTCCCAGTACTCGCCCGCAATACGGATGAGCCCCATGGGGCAATAGGCGGCGCAGTGCCCGCAGGCCGTACAGTCGTCTGACGTGGGACAGGCCCCCGCGCAGCGGCCGCACTGTACGCAGCCGTTGTGATTGCGGATGCGCTGGGGTTTGGGCAGAAGACCTTCCGGGTTATGGCACCAGCGGCACCTGAGCGGACAGCCTTTGAAAAACACGGCTGTGCGCAGCCCGTCTCCATCGTGTACGGCAAATTCCTCGATGGAAAAAATCAAACCTTTCATACAACGCCTCAGATGCCGAATTCAGTTCTGGCGATGATCTGATCCTGATAGGCCTTGTCCAGCTCCACAAAGTGGCCGCTCCAGCCCCATACGCGCACGATCAGGTCGCCGTATTCCTCGGGATGTTCCTGCGCCTTTTTCATCTTTTCACGGTTGACGGCGTTGAGCTGCAGCTGATGACCGCCCTGCAGCATGAAACTTTGTACAAGGCGCGCCACTTTTTCCACGCTGTCCTCCGCCTTAAAGACGGTGTCGTGCAGTTCGAGGGTCATGGGACCGCCGTTGACAGCCAGTGGAAGCGCGGAAAGTGCAAATCCGCGCAGAACGGACAGCGGACCCGTGCGGGTGATGAACAGCGCCGGAGAGAAGTTGGCAGGCAGCGGCTGACCGGCGTCGCGGCCATCCGCCGTTGCAGGCAGCTCGCGGGAGTGCCACAGATAGTACATGGCCGAACCGGTGCCCGCGCGGTAGCATCCGCCGCGCTCGTTGTGCAGGCCGTCAAGCGCTTCGGCAAACATTTTCAGCAGGCGGTTGCCCAGCATGCGCGCTTCTTCGTCGCGGCCAATCTTGGGCGCCTCGGTGCGCAGCCTGTGCCGCAGCTGTTCATGGCCTTCGAAGTTGGCTCCCAGCGCCTCCAGCAGCTCTTCCCTGCTTACGCTGCCCTCTTCAAACACAAACCTGCGCACGGCTGCCAGCTGGTCCACCGCGCAGGAAAAGCCCGTGCCATGTACGCCGTAGTTGTTGTACTTGCCGCCTTCGCTGATGTCGCGCTTGGCTTCCAGGAAGCCGCGCATCAGGATGGAGGCCATGGGCGAAGGCTCCATGTACAGGCAGGCATGCTTCTGCACCATCTTCAGCGCGCGGTTGTGCAGCCGGCAGCTGATCTCCTGCAGCAGATCCTCAAAAGTGGATGCATACGGCAGGCATTCGGAGATCACACCATGAGCGACCTCCGCCATGGGCATGGCGTCGATATTGACGATATCCATCGACACATTGGGCACAATGTATTCCCAGCAGGCAGCCACGGTGTAGTCACGCGCATCCTCGATGTCGTACCCCCAGCGCAGCAGGCCGGGAATGACCACGTCGTCGTTGGCATACTGGGGAAAGCCCATGCCCATGCGCGTAAGCTGCGTGCCCAGCTCATACAGCGCCAGCGGGGTATTCTTGTCCACGCGCAGATTGAGCTTGGGATCGATCTGGCGAATGGCCAGACTGGCTTTCATCGCAAGCGTGGTCAGTTCGTTGACGGCACTGCTGCCGTCTCGCTTGCAGCCTCCCAGCATCAGGCTTTGGCCGTTGTCGCCCCACTGCAGGCTGTAATACAGGTCAGAGTCCACATTAAAGGACAGGAAAAAGTCCTCGATGAGCGAAAGTGCGCTTTCCTCATCCAGCAGGCCTGACGCAATATCCTTCTGGTAGAACGGATACATATACTGGTCAAAGCGGCCCACGGTGTTGTGGTAGTTGTCCGCTGCCCAGAAGCTGAAATGGATCATGCGGAAGCACTGCATGGCTTCCTCCATGGTCTGCGCCCCGTAGCGGATGGCCCGGCTCAGCGCCTGCGCACGCGCCATGTCGCCGTGCGCTTCGTACAACTGAGCATAACGGTCGGCAAACTGTTCCACGGCGTCCAGCGTGCGGTCGGTATAGGCGGCAAAGGCCTTCGCGGCCTCATCCTCCTGCTCAAGCCCCGCATGCAGGCGCGCCCGGCGGCCCTCAAGGCCCTCGGTGAGCACGGTTCCGTAATCACAGGCGATGTTGGTCACCTTGCCTTTTTCGTGCACAAAGTGACGGGTTTTGATTTCATCCATCTCGCCTGGGGCATAAATATCCGGAAACTCTATGATTGTTCTGAGACCCTGAATGTGCGTATGCTCCATCCAAACCGGCTGTTCCATTTCCAAAAACAGCTCCAGCCTGCGGGTAACACGCTCAGCCATGGGCTTTGACGGATCGCGAATTTCATCACAGATCCGCTGCCATTCATCCGGCATAAGGTTTCTGCGAAGTTTGCGGTGCTGCCGTTCTTCAATCCACTGCAAATGCTTACGAATCTGATCGTTCATTCAGTTATCCCCCCTGTCTATTGACATTGTATCGCTTAGGTTGTATATTGTATTTATACATTCCACAACGCATTTTGCACATTCCGTGCAAAGATTGGAGTGATTTGGGAAATGTATTACCATCCGACGCATCTGCGGGATATCATCCATGTAGAAGAAATCTTCACGGTGCACTATTTTGAATACTACAAAGACTACACCTTCAACGGCGAACAGCATGACTTTTGGGAGCTTTTGTATGTGGACAAAGGCCAGGTGCTGGTAACCGCCGGGCAGCGGCAGCTGTGTTTGCATCAGGGGCAGATCATCTTTCATCAGCCCAACGAATTTCATAATGTTGCAGCCAACGGCACCATTGCCCCCAACACCATCGTGGTTTCATTCTCCTGCCACAATCCTGCCATCAACGACCTGTGCGGCCGCATCTGCTACGTCAATCGGCAGGAACGTGGTCTTTTGGCCAGCATCATTAGTGAGGCTAAAAATGCCTTCTCCACCAATCTGGGGGATCCGGAGTATCAGAAGCTGGACGTGCTGTCCCAGCCAGCGTTAGGCAGCGAACAGATGATCCGCCTGCATCTGGAAACGCTACTGATTGGCTTCATCCGAAAAAACCAGCACTACGACCAGACCGTTGCCGCAAGCACCACCGCGCAGCACAACGCCGAGGCGCATTACTTCAACACCACCTGCAAATACATTGAAGATAACATCGACAATGCGTTCACCCTCAACCATTTAAGCCAGCATGCCATGGTCAGCCCCTCCTATCTGGAGCGTCTGTTTAACCGTTATGCAGGCATGAGCGTGATTCAGTACTGCAATCACCGCAAAATCGAGCGTGCCAAACAGTTCATCCGCGAAGACCGTATGAATATTTCACAGATCGCTGAGTCGCTGGGCTTTTCGTCCATCCACTATTTTTCGCGCACCTTCAAGCTCATCGAGGGTATGTCGCCCAGCCAGTACGGCCGGTCGGTCAAATCACTGGAGGACCATTCTCAAAAGGTTTCCAGCACTGAATAACACCTGAAAATGTCGCATTACTCTGCAGATCAATACTTTTTTAAATGGCATTCGTGTTTGTGATCGAACTGCCCTGTTTCTCTCTTGCTCTTGACTCGCTTCGCTCGTTTCCTTATGGCTAAAGCTTTTTTATTATCTCACCGGCATAGCCGGTGGTTTTATCAAGCTAAAGTGAGACAATAAAAGGCGTTCTCACCCGAACGCCTTTAGTAAAATGCTGTTGTCCACCGTCCAAAACCATTGATTTATAAGGCTTTCCATCAACATCCTATAAGAACACTCGCATCAATAAGAAAATGCTTGATCCATAAGGGATTGAGCGTTTTTTGTTATCTTTGTTTAGACTCCTTTTTCGCTCTTTTTGCGTGAAAAATCACATTTCTCATCACATGCTCTTTCCTCAAAGCCTTACGCCATAAGGCTTTGAGGTTCTTTTTTGCGTCATAAAATCATGGTTTCATTAAGTTTGTCCAATTCAGCATTTACCATCACACTTTCGTGACAGGTTAGCCCAAATACAACAGGAAAACTTCATTTTGCGGCGAATCTTTGCCATCAAAGGAGAAATTCCGCGGCCTCCACAAGAAATCCCTCTTGGCAGCCGCGCAGAAAGGAAAAACTTATGCTGCAGATCGGCATTCGTCTTCACGACGTCAATACCCATGCTTCCGTGCAGGAGCAAACGCTTGAAGCACGGGCCGCCAAAGCAAGAGAAGAAGGTTTCGGCTGCGTTCATTTGGCGCCTCAGAAAGTGATGAAAGGCATCACCTTCGACGGTCCTGCTTTTCATGAAGGGCTTGCCCATTATTTCAGGAACGTCTTTGCCAGGAATGAACTGGACGTTGCTGTTCTGGGCTGTTACATGAATCTGGCTGATCCGTCCCCACAAAGGCTTGAACTGTTCAAAGAACGTTACTTCGGTTCGATCCGCGTTGCGGCGCTGGCAGGAATGGGCATGGTGGGAACAGAAACAGGCTCCCCCAATTCCGAGTATAAAAGCGACCGAAACACCCATTCAGAAGAGGCACTGCAAACGTTCATCCATAATCTGGCGGATGTAGTCGCCTGCGCAGAACATTACGGCGTGACCATCGCCATCGAACCGGTGTGGAAGCACATCGTCTTTGATGCGCAGCGTGCTTTGAAGGTAATCCGCAGCATTGCCAGTCCCAATCTGCGAATCATTTTCGACCCTGTCAATCTGCTTTGCATGGACAATATCGACCGGCGTGATCAGGTGATTAATGAAACGCTTGATCTGTTGTGTGATCGTATTGCCGCTGTGCACCTGAAAGATTACACCATTCAAAACGGCGAACTGCATTACATAGCCGCCGGAAAGGGCGAGATGGATTTCCGCCCGTTGATTGGAGATCTCATCAGCAAAAAGCCCTATATTCAGGCAACGCTTGAAAACACCTGCAATGAAAACGCGGTTGAAGCCAGACAGTTTATCGAAACGCTCTGTATGACCCATTCATAATCATCGCATCCATTCCACCCGTCCTGGAATGGGTGGTTTTTCGTAAAAACGGGCTGTTTTGTCACGATTCGTATCATTCCATTTGTCAAAACCTTCCGCAGCAATATGCTGCTGATAGCTGCAGCCTTCAAACTGTGCCAACCCAAAGTCCCGCCAGGGCCTGGCCAGATAAACGCTTCCCTGCGGCACGCTTTCTTCGCAGGTAAAACAGCATTTGCGGAACAGAAATCCCCTTTGCTGTTCTGCCGCATGAGCAGGCGCAGCTGCATACCCCACCTTGCGTACATCATGTACAGAACGAATCTCACATTCATCAAACAATGCGTCTGCACACCCAAAAATAAAATCAACCGATCCCTCAATCAGGCAGCGGATATATTTATGAACAAATGGGCCGGGCACGCGCAGTTCATCCCTCAGAAAACCGTCATATCGCTCGATCAGATCAGCCGGAAGCGGACCTGCAAACAGCGTATCCTGCATAGAAGACAATCGACAGTTTTCCATCCAAAAATCATTGCCCAGTACAGAAAGCGCCACTGCCTGTCCCTTCTTTTCAGGTTCAAGCGCATCATTGACAATGGCCAGTTCCCTCATGCGAACACCGTCTGCGCATACCGCCATTGTCCATGTGCGAAAGGTGTTGTACTCCTCGCCATTTGCATCTTTTTTCAGCGCATAGTCGTCCCAGACGATGATCGTTCTCTCTGCGCCTTCCCCCTCCAGCACAATGCCGTCGGTGCGCAAAAGAACCTTTTGACGGTAAATACCCGCTTTCAGGTGGATTACATCGCCTTTTTGAGCCACATCAAGTGCCTGCTGCAGACTGTCTTTCGGGTTCAGAATGATTTTCCTCATCAGTGTTCCCTTCTTTTTCAGTTGCTGATACAGTTATATCACACTTCCTGTAATCCCGTCCCGCCCAAATGTGAAAAAGTCGATTTTGTACATATAATCATCCGTTTTGGTTATTAACCCATCAGGCAATGGCATGTACAATAAGAATCGATAAAACGGCTGTAAATTTGACATATCATCCAACCCAATCAGCAAACGCATGCTTCCATCATCGGCAAGGAGGAAACCTATGCGACGCTCCATCACATTCCAGCAGTACCGAATAATGGATCTGTTGTTCTGGACGATCCTGCTGTGTCTGTGTGAAGCACTAATCGTTTTGGGCGCAAGACTTTGGTTTCCCTTTGAGGCTTACACGCTTTCGATTATCCCGGCCGTTTCAGCCATCGTAATGGTGCGCTGGGGTGCAGCTGCTGCGCTGCCGACATTTGCTGGTCCTTTTGTGTTTTGCACATTGTCTGATGCTTCACTTTCACAATACCTGATCTATTGTCTTGGCTCCATGGCCATTCTTGCATTGCTGCCCATTATCAGAAATACAGGCTGGAAACGCCTGCGCGAAGACGTACTGTTGTGCATGCTTTACGGATTTGCTGCCGGTGTACTCGTGCAGGCCGGTCGATTTATCCTGGCTTTGGTTCTGGGCACCGCCCCATCTGCAGCAGTTGCTTTTTTCACCACCGATGCTCTTTCGGTATTTTTCAGCGTGCTGCTTGTATGGATTGCTCGCAGACTGGATGGAATCCTCGAAGATCAACAGCATTATCTGACCCGTATTCGCAAAGAAACCGAACAGGAAAGGGGGATGAACCCATGATGACGTCAAAAGCTGCGGATTACCTGATTTACGACGAGGCTGCAGGCGTTTACAGGGAGAATCCTGAACAGGCAGTGCGCGATGATGTAGAAAAACACACATGGCGTCACGTAGGCATGACGGTTATGAAGGACTGGCGGCTGTATGCAATGCTTGTGCCAATGCTTCTGGTTTTCCTGTTCTGGCGCTATCTGCCCATGTATGAGCTGTTGGGCTGTTTTAAGGTGCCTGACGAGGTAAAACCGGTTGCCGACCAGCTGTTCTGCGGTTTTTCCTATTTCAAGCGTTTGCTTGTCGGCGGAGATACCATGTCCGCCGAATTCTGGCGTGCACTCAGAAACACCTTCCTGCTCAGTTTCTATGGTCTGTGCTTCGGCTTCCCCATGCCCATCATTCTGGCGCTGTTCTTCAATGAGATCCGCTCCAATCTGGTGCGCAGCACCTGTCAGGTACTCACCTATCTTCCCAAATTCATGTCCACGGTCGTTATGACCTCTCTGGTCACCATGCTGGTCAAGCAGGGTTCTCTCACATCCGGCATGGGCATCATCAGCCAGGCACTCGCTTCGCTCGGGCTGATCTCCACCGAAACGGCACACGCGGGTCTGCTCAACAACCCGGATTTCTTCCGTTCCATTTACCAGATTTCCGGCATCTGGGAGGGTGCGGGCTACGACAGCATCGTCTACTTTGCCGCCATCATCGCCATCGCCCCCACCAGCTATGAAGCAGCACAGATCGACGGTGCCGGCAAAATGGCACAGATGCGCTATGTGGTGCTGCCCAGTATTCTGTCCACAATCGTCATCATGCTGATCACCCGCATCGGCTCGCTGCTCAACATCGGCTATGAAAAAGTGCTCCTTCTTTACAACACCAATACCTATGTAACGGCAGACGTTGTATCCACCTTTGCCCAGCGCTATGGTCTGGCGGGCACGCAGAAGGGTCTTGCCGCCGCAGCTGAAATGATGAACAACGTTATCGGCATGCTGCTGGTGATCAGCGCCAATACCATCGCGCGCAAGGCCTCCGACACATCGCTGTACTAACGAGGTAAAAGCCATGAAAAGAAAGCTCGAAACGTCGGAGATGATCTTCAAGGTCATCAGCTACACGCTTTTGTCCATCTTTGCCCTTGCCTGCCTGTATCCGTTTGTATACGCCGTTTCTGCCTCCATCAGCGGCGGCAATGCAGTGGATTACGGCAAGGTAGTTCTCTTCCCCAAGGATATCCAGTTTGAAGCCTTTGGGCGCATGTTCCACGACAACATGTTCTGGAACGCCTATTCCAACACGCTTTTCCTCACCTTCTACGGCACGGTGTGGGCGCTGTTTGTGGCCATTCTGGGCGCTTATGCCCTTTCCAAGAAAAGGCTGCTCTTCCGCCGTTTTTTTAACTTCTTCCTTGTCTTTACCATGCTGTTCTCTGCCGGCATCGTTCCCCAGTATCTCAACTATCTGGACACAAAGGCAGTATTCAACGCCGTAGGCATCAAGGATGACAAATGGCTGGTCGTCATCGCCATGGGCATGGCCGCCATGAACATTATCCTGCTGCGCAATGCCTTTGAAGGCGTGCCCAGCGAAATTGAAGAAGCCGCCATCGTGGATGGCGCAACGGAGTTTCAGGTGTTGGGCAAGGTGTACATTCCCATGTGTAAGTCCACCATTGCCACCGTTGCCCTGTTCTTCGCCATTTCCCGCTGGAACGGTTACTTCTGGGCCAGGCAGATGATCTCCAATTCCAACGAGCACCCGCTGCAGGTTTTCATTCGTCTGAGGCTTGAAGAATACATGGATCCTGAAGCTATGGCCGGCTGGAATGAGATTTTCTCCTCCGACTCCGTCATCTATGCCCTGATCGTGTGCTCTATTGTGCCCATTCTCATCATTTATCCCTTCATCCAGAAGTACTTTGCCAAGGGCGTCAACGCCGGCGGCGTGAAGGAATAATGTATCTTCCCGGAGGATTCCGGTGAACAGATAAAAAAGACCATGAAAGGAATGACCGTGATGACCAAACGTATCGTCTCCTGGATCCTGGCTTTGACCATGATTCTCTCCCTGTGTGCTGTCTCCGCTTCTGCTGAGGGCGTTGTGCTCCGCATGGCGACCGGCTACAACAGCACCAAAACCGGCCTGTCCTTCGACGCTGAAGTGGCAGGTTCCGGCGTGACCCTGGCCGACGGCAACACCTACCATGCCGGCGACCTCAAGCCTACCTGGGTGAAGGTTCAGGAAGTGCTTGGCGTTACCTTTGAAAACCTGTACCAGGGCAACAATGCCACCAAGGAATTCGAGTTCTGGAAGGACCGTCTCAACGAAGTGGACATGGTCAGCGGCACCGCTGCCAAGCTGACTGAGTATGGCGAGGCCGGCAGCATCGTCAACATCGGCGCCTACCTCGACAAGATGCCTAACTTCAAGGCCTATCTGGAGGCCAATCCCATCGTGCGCCTGTCCATCACCGGCAACACCTCCAACGGTGCCATCTACTTCTCCCCCTACTTCGACGGTGTCAACGACATCGAGCGTATGCCTCTGATGCGCGCTGACTGGGTTCAGAAGCTGCTGGACGGCGAAGGCGAATTTGCTGCTGAAGCCTCCAACAAGCTGGCTGCTCCCGTGTACGAGCCTTACATGCCCACCGCCGGTTCCGTGACCGTTGACGTTGTCAACGCTGAAGGTACCGCCGTGGAAACCGTTACCAAGAATTACGACGCTGCCGGCAACATCGTTGCCAAGATGAACGCCGCTGGCGAGCTGGATGGCGTCGCTGCCGTCAACATGCTGCGTGCCTACATCGACACCGCGTACGCCGGCTACTACGGCACCGAGCGTTCCAACCTGTTCATCGGCCAGAACGCTGCTTGGGATGCTGACGAGCTCGTCGCCCTGCTGCGCTGCGTGGTCGCCAACCCCCAGACCCTCAACGGCACCGACTCTGTTCAGGGTCTGTTCAGCCGCGAGGACAACAACAACCAGCGTCGCGTTGACATGAAGCGCTTTGCTGGCGTGCTGTTCGGCGTGCGCGGTCTAGAATCCCGTCAGGATTCTCTGTGGATCGACTCCGAAGGCAAGCTGCGTGACGCCCGTCAGGACACCGAAGCTTATGCCGCTATGGAAAAGCTGCACAACATGGCTCTTGAAGGCCTGATCTCCAAGGCTTTCCTGGAGACCTCCGAGGAATCCACCAAGACCTATCTGCAGAACGACCTGGGCTTCATGCACTACGACTACAACCAGACCCAGACCGTGTACAACGCCACCGTGCTGGGCGAGGGCGAAAAGTACATGGCCGTTATGGTTCCCGTTGCCCGCTGGTTCGACGGCACTGCTGAAGACGGCGTGTATATGCGCTTTACCGAATCCTGGCGCTCCGTCAAGGTTGACGGCTGGGGCATCTCCGTTGCCGGCACCGAAGGCAGCCCTGAAAAGCTCGAAGCTGCTCTGGCTCTGATCGACTACGCCTACAGTCCCGAAGGCCAGATCCTCATGAGCTACGGCCCCGACGCCTTCATCAAGAAGAACGACGACGGCTCCTACGCCACCTTCAACTTCAACGGCGCTGAAATGCCCGTGATCGCCGACGCCACCTACGCCGAACTGTGGGAGAAGGCCTCCGGCAACTACACCAACTATGCCCGTCAGTTCCTGGGCTCCACCCTGTCCTTCGCCAAGAGCCAGGCTTTCGAGTACCAGTGCACTCACGAAGTCGGCAAGGAAGGCGCCGGCAAGATCTCCACTGCCATCGGTCTGGGCACCATCAAGCACCCCGAGCTGGCCGTGACCGAGAACCCCTGGTACACCTCCATCCCCACCGTTCTGCCCAACACCACCGTTGAAAACAACATGATCAACGAGTACGCCGACCTGAACACCAACAAGTTCGGCGAGAACAAGGGCGGCCAGACCCTGTTCATCGATCAGATCGTGAACGGTTACGCCGTGGAAGACATGTCCAGTGCTGAGGAATCCGCTGAGTACGTTGCCGGCACCATGGGCGGCGCGCAGTACCTGGCTCTCAAGCAGCGTGCCTGGGATCGTCTGACCCAGTACTATGCTGAGCTGACCAAGTAAGTTTGCCCATCGGCAGGGGTGCATTCGCTCCCCTGCCGGTTTCCCTGAGTTTCCCCTCGTGGGAGACTCAGGGAAGCTTCTCTTTTCGAAGCAGCGAAAAAACGCACGACGAATACAGGAGGTCGCCATGTACAGGAAACAGATGACTTTGCAGAAAATCCTCTGCTTTGCAGCCATTGCGGCCAGCGCCATTATGTTCCTCTATGCGCTGGGGCTGATGACAGATCTGTACGACAGTCTGTACTACACCATGATGGATCCCAATAACCCAAAAGATACATGGGTGACCGGTTCCTGGATCTATTATGACATGCAGCCGTTCAACCGTACGCTGCTGAGCGTTTCCATCATGATGATCCTGCTTTCCTGCCTGCTGTTCATCACCGGCACGCACAAGCGCCGCAGATATTATGTGGGCAACGCGCTTTCCACCTTTGCTTTCGTTGCTGCCGGTGCGGTTTCTTCAGTGTGGTGCCATCAGCAGGTCACGCTGTACCGTGAGCAGTTCCTGCAGGTAAATTTTGACGAGCTGGAATTTTTCGCCGATCTGATGAAAACATCCTACACCACTTCTACCTTCTGGTTCGATGTGCATTATGCGGTATTGGCGCTGATTGCGATTGTATGCGCAGCATTGATTGCCAATTTCGTCTGGAAGCACAGTCTGATGCGCGCCGAAAAGAAACTGATCGACGCCGGAAGGGAGGCAGTCAAATGACGCAGTTTTCGCCTGAAGAACAAAAGCTGATCCGTCTTGACCGGATGCGTTACACCAAAAATGTCCTCTCCTCCCGACTGGCACTTCTGGCCATTGTGTTTGACGTGCTGTATTTTGTCAGCATCTATTCTTCTGATGTTGGATCCTGGTACTACACTCTGCTGATCGGCGCCTCTATTGTGTACAACCTGCTGTTCATGCTGATGGCTTTCCTTTCTTCTGAAGGGGTAAAAAGCTATCGCATCGGTTATGCCTGGCTGCTGATGGCATTGGGAATCGGACAGATCGTACGCATTTTCATCCTGCCCATGCAGGCATGGCATGCCGAGGTGACCATCAGCAAAGTAACGTATCCCATCATGGAAACGCCGCAGTTCACCTATGTCGTCATCTGCCTTTCTCTGTCGGCTGTCTGCTGTCTGGTCGCCGGGATCATCGGCGTCATCCGCAGCCGCACACTGAATGCCTACACTGCTACCCTCAGTGAAAAGGCCGCGTAAAGGAGATCCCTATGGCAAACATCAGCTTACAGCATCTGGACAAGATCTATGACAACAAGGTACAGGCTGTCTACGATTTCAATCTGGAAGTCAAAGACGGTGAATTCATTGTGCTTGTCGGCCCCTCTGGCTGCGGAAAATCCACCACGCTGCGCATGATTGCCGGTCTGGAGGACATCACTGCCGGCAAACTGCTGCTGGACGGCGAAGACATCACCGCCACGCCTCCCAAAGACCGTGATATGGCAATGGTTTTTCAGAACTATGCGCTCTATGGCCATATGACGGTTTATGAAAACATGGCTTTCTCCCTGACGCTTCGCAAGGAAGATCCCAACCTGATTCATCAAAAGGTGATGGCTGCCGCAGAAATCCTGCACCTTACTGATCAGCTGAACAAAAAGCCCAAGCAGCTTTCCGGTGGTCAGCGTCAGCGCGTTGCCATGGGCCGTGCCATTGTGCGCAATCCCAAGGTCTTTCTGTTTGACGAGCCGCTTTCCAACCTTGACGCCAAGCTTCGCGGCGCAACAAGACGCGAGATCCTGCTGCTGCACAAGCGTATGAAGGCTACTATGCTCTATGTCACGCACGACCAGACAGAAGCTCTTACGTTGGCGGACCGCATTGTTTGCATGTCCATGGGCCATGTACAGCAGATCGGCACGCCTCTGGAACTGTACGACACGCCCGCTAACCTGTTTGTAGCAAGCTTTATCGGCCTTCCGCCCATGAACTTTTTCAAGGTACAGGTGGAGGAAAACCGCGTGTGTCATCCCCTGTTTTCCATGCAGCTTACCCCGGAAGAACAACAGTTGCTTAAAAAATATATCGGTCAGGAAGTCACCCTTGGCGTTCGTCCCGAGAACATTGCCGAGGGCGACGAAATCAGCATGAAGGTCGTTTCCAATGAAAACCTGGGCATGAGCACGCTGGTGCACGGTTATCTTGGCGATGTTCGCACATCCGATTCTTCACTCACCTGCAAGCTGCGCGGCTGGTGTGATTACCGTTCTGGGGACGTAGTAAAGCTCTCCTTTGAAAAACGGCATTTCTTCGACAGTCAGACCACCGCTGCGATCCGATGAAAGGAGCTATGCTCATGAGCAGGCAAAAGACAAAACTCAGCGCACGCATGCACGAGTTCGTCCGTAAATCTCTTGTATCGCTCAAGCGCAAGCCGCAAACCATTCCCCTGGTTGTGCTTGCCGTCGCGTTTGTACAGTATTCCTTCAACCTTACCCACATTTCTGATACCACCGCCAAAATCCAGCTCAGCGGCATGGGGCTTGCAGGCTTCTGCACAATGCTGTTTTCCCTGCTTTCCTTTGTTTGTTTTCTCAACGCCTATCCGCATCGAAAGAAAACCAATCTCCCCATGCTGGTGCTCATGCTGCTGATGCTGGGCGTGCTGATTTTCTGTGACACATACTACGCAGGCCGCATCACGCAGGCGCTTACCCGTGAGGATCACCCCATCGTGCTCGAAGCAGGTACGCAGTATATCGCTCAGGCACTTCGGGTGCTGAAAGTGCACCGTGTCATCGTTGCGTTTGGCGCCATTTTTACGCTGCTGGTACCTGTGCTCCGCAAGCTTCTGCGCCGCATTGACACCTCTTTGCCTGTAGAAGCCGTTGGCGAAATGGAAACCCTGCAGCTTTCCTCTGAGGACTGACGTTATGAAGCCCACGCCGAACAAAGAACAGGATAAAAGCTCCTCCTATTACCAGCTGCACACACAGGCAGTGGACACGCTGGTGAATGCCACTGCGGAAAATACGCCCCGGTATTCAAAAGAGGAACTGGAAAAATACCGTTCCTTCCATGGAAAGTGGCGCTTGCCTGAAACGCTGAAGGTGCTGCTGATCAAAGTATGGTTTTACGGAGCAGTATGCTTTTTCGTATTCTGGGGGCTTGGACTGTATGTAACGGCCCAGTTGGATCTGTACTTCATTGCTGCTGTGATCCTTGGCATGGTCACCGATCTTCTGATCAACCGGTTTTTGCGTTTCACCGAAAAAATGCCCGGAGGCAGCAGGCGCTGGCTTATGGTATCCCGACGCGGAACCATGGGCTTTGTGATGAACCTGTTCTATGGCTTTGTACTGTTGTTTTTGGTTATCACCATCTATTATGCGCTGAACACCCTTTTGCAGCTGCTGTTTGGCCCGTCAGCGCCGGTTTTAAACGTGGAACCTATGCTGTTTGGCGTTTTCACCACTGCTGCCGATACCCTGTGTATTCTTATCAGGCAGACATCTGCAAGCATCCTAGCTGATGCAGGACGCAAAACGCACTGAAAGGAACGATTCTGATATGATTCAGCTGATCTACGCCGGCTCTACCAGCGCGTGTTTTGAACTGGACAGTACCGAACCCTATTTTTCACCCAAACCGTATGATGTTTATCTCAACGGCAAATTCCTGTTTTCCAGCACCACCAACGTGGTTTCGCTTTTTTCTCTCAAGCCCGATACGGAATATACGCTGCTCATCGATTCATGTGAGCTGACATTCCGTACCGCACAGGAGACTTTTGCTGCTGACGTACGCAGCTTTGGAGCAGTGGGCGACGGTGTTCATGATGATACTGCCGCCATTCAAAGCGCCCTCTCCTTCCTGCCAGACGGTTCAAGGCTGTTCTTCCCCGAGGGCATCTGGCTTACACGCCCGCTTTGTCTGCGCAGCCACATCACGCTGGAACTGTCAAAGGGAGCCGTGCTGTTGGGATCACCCGACCGTTCCTGTTACCCCATTCTCCCGGGTAATGTTGTTCCACTCTGTGAAGGGCCCGATTTGATGATCGGCGCTTTTGAAGGCCTTGCGCGACCGATGTATCAGTCGCTGCTGCATGGTTCGTACTGTGAGGACGTATCCATCGTCGGCGAAGGCATTGTGGACGGCAATGCTCAGAATAGCGATTTCTGGACAGCATTCAGGCAGTTTGAAACCGCCCGTCCCCGTCTGATGTTTTTCAACAACTGCAAAAACATCACTCTGCATGGGGTGACGGCTAAAAACTCACCTTCCTGGAACCTGCATCCTTTCTACAGCGAAAACGTCTCTTTTTTCGATGTAAAGGTACAGGCGCCCAAAGACAGTCCAAATACTGACGCCATCGATCCCGAAGCCTGTATCGACGTCAACATCATAGGCTGCCGTTTAAGTGTCGGCGATGACTGTGTAGCCATCAAATCGGGCAAGATCGAGTTATGCCGTCAGCGGCTTCAAAGCGCTCAGAAGCATGTGATTCGCAACTGCCTGATGGAATTTGGCCATGGCGCCGTTACGCTTGGCAGTGAAATTGCCTGCGGCGTACATGGGCTGACTGTGACACGCTGCCTGTTCAAAAGCACCGATCGTGGCCTTCGCATCAAAACGCGACGCGGCCGCGGCAGGGACTGCAGTATTACCGATGTTGTCTTCGACCAGATCCGTATGGAGGACGTTATCACGCCCGTTGTGATCAACATGTGGTATAACTGCTGCGATCCTGACCGCTACTCGGATTATGTGAAGTGCCGCGAACCTCTGCCCGTGGATGACAGGACGCCGCATCTTGGGTCCTTCGTCTTCAGCAACCTCACCTGTACCAATGCACATGCTGCTGCCTGTTATATTGACGGTCTGCCGGAATCCCCCATCGATGAGGTTGCTTTTTCAAACGTTTTTGTCAACTTCCATCCAGATGCACAACCCTTTGCGCCAGCCATGCAAAATGATGCCACTGCAAAGTGCAAACTGGGTCTTTATTTCAACAATGTACGAAAAGTGCACATTGAAAACGTGACGGTACAAGGTGCCAACGGGCCTGCTCTGGTTACCGAAAACTGTGTTGACATATCTGCCGAAGGCCTTGACGAGGTAAAATGATGTATACACAAATCGACCGCTACGTTCTGAGCCTGATTGAGCATTCCTCCGTCGATAAAACCGCCTGGAACATTGAGCGCGTACGTCAGGGCAAGCCTGCCAGCTGGAATTACATCGACGGCTGCATGCTTATGGCGCTGCTTGAAATGAGCAGCCTGACCGGTGATACACGATATGCTGATTTTGTGGAATCCTTCGTTGACAGCTTCATCGACGCAGACGGCAGTATCCGTACCTGGCAGCCCGAAAAGCAGACGCTGGATGACATTAATGAGGGACGTGTTCTCTTTCCCCTGTACCACAAAACCGGAAAAGAAAAGTATCATCTTGCTGCTGAACGGCTTCATGAGGCGCTTCTGCAGCAGCCCCGTACATTTGAGGGCAGTTACTGGCATAAGGCGATCTATCCCCATCAGGTATGGCTGGATGGCATCTACATGGCTCAGGTTTTTGCCGCACTTTATGAAAAACACTTTGGCTCCGGCTGTTACACCGACATCATTCGCCAGATTCAAACGGTTCGCACTCATATGTTTGATGAGCACAAAAGGCTGTACTATCACGGTTATGATGCCAGCCGCCGTGTCTTTTGGGCCGATCCCGAAACAGGGCTTTCCAAGAGCTTCTGGCTGAGAGCCATGGGATGGTTCGCCGCCGCTTTGGCCGACCTGGCTGAAATCCTTCCCGCTGGCGAAGAACGTCTTGTCATCGAAAAACTGCTGAACGAAATGATAGAAGGCCTTCTCCACTTTGCCGACCCGGAAACAGGCATGTTCTATCAGGTGGTAGATAAAGGCGGCGAAGAAGGCAACTATCTGGAAACCAGCGGATCAAGCATGATGGCCTACACCATGCTCAAGGGCGCACGGCTTGGCGTGCTGCCAAAGGAATATGCCGCCCAAGGCCTGAAGACCTTTGACGGCATCGTAAAGAAATATCTGTCTTTCCACGAGGATGAAATTGAACTGGGCGGCATATGTCTGGTAGCCGGACTTGGCCCTGAAAACGATCATCGCCGAGACGGAACGTACGCCTATTATCTGTCTGAACCAGTTGTGAAAAACGACGCCAAGGGCGTTGCGCCGCTGGTGATGTGTTATACAGAAGTGCGACGCATCAATCCGGCAGAATGATCTTCTGACTGTCTGAATCAAGATCCTGATTCTGGTGCTCCAGCAGTTTCTGACGGTAATAAGTGCTGGGCGATACTGCAAATTTCTTCTTGAACAGACGTGAAAAGTAGAGCGGGTCGCGGAAACCGCACAACAGCGCCACTTCTGAAATGTTGGTATGGCTGCCGGTGCACAGCATATCAGCCGCGGCACGCAGGCGCTGATTGGTCAGATAACGGTGCGGCGTCATGCCCATATCCTGTTTGAACATTCTGCACAGGTAATCATAGCTGTAGGGCATTTCCTTCAGCACCTGATCCACCTCATACGAAGCATCGGCATAGTTCTCCACAATGCTTCTGGAAATGGTATCCGTTGCTCGGTTTTGCGGATGCGTCGCCCATCCGGCTGCCATATGCCGCACAATCAGTTCGCCGTAGGCAGAAAGCAGCCCCAGTTTTCCTTCGTTTTCGCTGTGAAACAAATAATACGCATCTGAAAACAGGTGCAGAATGGACTCGTTGCCGTCATCGCGGATCAAAACCGGGTCGTGAAAGGGCAAGGTAGCGTTGTCAATATTCAGGTGATAGTTCATAAAACCGTTCAGGCTGCGGTTTTCGTGCGGCGTATCATTGGGAATGACCACAATATCCCCCACGCCATAGGGAATGGTCATATGGTCAAAGATGAAAGTGCCGCACTTGTCCGTGCAGTAGATCAATTCCCAGCTTTTATGCTGATGCCGGCTTACATTGTAGGTTAAAAAATGTTTGCCAGCAAAAATGATATCGTTCATTTTCTGTTCCCCCTGAACGTTTTCTATGAATTCATTATAGCATAGAAAAGTCGAATTTGTCCATATGACTGTCCAGATCCCCCTTCTTCAGCAAAGTTTTCCACCCCGAATGCCAAGTAAAGGAGCGTACACAAATGGCCTACTTAACGCTCAAAAACGTAAACAAGATCTATCCCAACGGCTTCCACGCAGTTCATGATTTCAACCTTGAAGCCGAAAAAGGCGAGTTCATCGTATTTGTCGGCCCTTCGGGCTGCGGCAAATCCACCACACTGCGTATGATTGCCGGTCTGGAGGACATCAGCAAAGGCGAATTCTTCATCCGTGATCAGCTTGTCAACACCTGGGGACCGCGCGAGCGCGAAGTTGCCATGGTTTTTCAGAGCTATGCGCTCTATCCGCACATGAGTGTGTACGACAACCTTGCATTCGGCCTTTCACTGCAGGGTGTGGATGAAGACGTGATTGATGAACGCGTGCAGAAAACCGCCAAAATTCTGGGGCTTACCGACTATCTGGACCGCATGCCCCGCGCGCTTTCCGGCGGCCAGCGTCAGCGTGTGGCTGTAGGCCGGTCCATCATCCGCAAGGTAGGCATTTTCCTGATGGACGAGCCTCTTTCCAACCTCGACGCCAAGCAGCGTGTAACCATGCGTTCTGAAATCACGCAGATTCATCGTGAAACCGGTGCAACCACCATTTACGTCACACATGACCAAACAGAAGCAATGACCATGGCGGACCGTATTGTAGTCATGAAGGACGGTTACGTGCAGCAAATCGGCACGCCAAAGGATGTGTATTTCCATCCCAACAACATGTTCGTAGCCGGCTTCATCGGCGAGCCCCCCATGAACTTTGTTCGCCTTACCGTCAGCCAGGGCTGTATTGCCGTCGCTGGCAGTACCATCGATCTGGTGCCTCTGCTTGGCAGCCGCGCCGCCGACTATGAAGGGAAGGAAATCGTGATGGGGTTCCGTCCGGAAGCTATCACATTAAGTTTGCAGGAACACGCATGTCAGCTTGAAGGCAGCGTGGAACTGACTGAAATGTTGGGCGATAACGTAAACGTATACATCACGCTGGATGGCGAGCCCGCCATTCTGAAGGTATCTCCGCATGAAACTTCCGAATTGGACAGTTTGCTTTCTTTCTGCATTCCCTACGAAAATATTTACCTGTTTGATGCACAGACCGAACAGGCCATCGCTGCAAATAACCTGTAACAACCCGATTGGAGGAAATCATCATGGACATCCGCTATTCCTGCAACCAGCGTGATTTCAAGCGCTACACCACCCAAGAAACCCGCAAAGAATTCCTGATTGAAAAGCTGTTTGTGGCTGATGAGGTCGTGCCTGTTTATTCCCACGTGGACCGCATGGTGACTGTTGGCATCATGCCCGTCAGCGAGAAGGTATCGCTGGACAAGGGGATTGATATCTGGGCCAATTTCGGCACCCATTTCTTCCTGGAACGCCGCGAACTGGGTATGTTCAACGTCGGCGGCGAAGGCACCGTCACGGTG